>SHYE01000003.1 GCA_009692935.1 Dehalococcoidia bacterium
CTTCGGCGTGCTCGGCGCGGTCGTGTGCGGCGCGTTCTGCGGCGTACTGCCGTGCGTTATCCAGCACCACCGCGGCTAACGATGCCAGCTGTCCCACCAGTTCCGCTTCCTCAGGCTGGAACTTACGGCGACGGCGGGTGCCGAGGTACAACGCGCCCAGCGCCTGACCGCGAGCCTCGAGCGGCGCCACGATCAGCGACACCAACCCCATGGCGGCAATGCGCTGCTTGTAAGCCGGCAAGAAACGGTCGTCGCTCGCGTAGTCATCAATGACCAGCGGCGTCTTGCCCCAAATCGCTATGTTGCCAGCCCCGGCCGTCACCGTCACCGGCGGCTGGCTGCGCTGGCGACGCAGGCCGCTCGACGTGACGGTGCGCAGACGCCCGGTGGCTGGATTGAGCAACGAGATGAACGCCGAGTCCACCCCGAGCAGCGTGCGTGCATCGAGCACGACATGACGCAAGATCGCCTGGGGCTCCATTGCCAGCGTGATGCGATTGGCGATGGCCTGGAGCGCCGTCCAGCGCTCACTCCGCCGCTGGGTCTGCTGGTAGAGCGCGGCGTTCCGGATGGCTACAGCAGCGTACTGCGCCAGCTCCTCCACCAGCTCTTGATCCTCTGCGGTGAACTCGGCGGCACCGATCTTGTCGGTCAGGTAGATGTTCCCGATGTTCCGGCCTTGGTTCAGAATGGGAACGCCCAGCAGGCTCTGCATGCGGGGATGATTGGGCGGGAACCCGACTGAACTGGGATGACGGCTGATACTCGCAACCCGTACGGTGCGGTTTTCCTTGAACAGCTCGCCCAGTAGTCCCCGGCCTTGGGGCAATGGGCCCAGCGCCGTCCGCTGTGCCTTGGTGAAACCCACGGTGTAAAACTCTCGGATTGCACCATCCTGCTCCATCACGGCCAGCGCGCCGTAGCGCGCCTGCACCAGCGAACGCGCTTGCTCCGCCAGGCGTTGCAGCACCACCTCGGGGCGCAACTCAGACGCCAGCAGCAGAACCGTACCCCGCAACTGCCGGCGCCGGCTTGCCTCTGTTGTCGCAGGACTGCTGGCGGTGAGAAGCTGTGCCGCGTACGCTTGCACCGCCTCAGCCGTGAAGCGGGGATAGCCGCCGGGCGTGCGTGCCACGGGTAACAGTAGCCCGCGCTTCACCGCGCGACTGAGGGTTGTGTGGTGGACTCCGACTGCGGTAGCGGCATCGCGCAGTGACAGGTAGGGCGGCATTGAGTGCTCCAAGGGTGGGTGAATGGCGCAACTGGTGCAATCTTATCAGGCTGCTGGCCGCCGCGGGCGCTGCTCCCGGGATCGACGCTAGTCAAGGCGGAACCGCGCCTGGTTTTCGCCCAGGCGCATCAGCACGGCGTCGACACCGCCACTGAGGTCTCCTGCCGTTGCGGCGTCCAGCAGCGCTTCAACCTGCTGGCGAAGTCCGGGCGTATCTTGGTTGGTCAGCTTGAGGAGGCGCTGCGTGCCGGCATCCCATCCCAGCACTATCACTGGGAGACCTCCCGGCGCTGCTCGCCAGGTTGAGACAGCGCTGCGCACGTGATCCGCGCACTGCGACGCACAACAATGCACCTCAGAGCGGGTGATAACACCGGCCCGCTGCGTGAAATCGACTGCGCTGAACGGCGGCAGCAGGGCGAAGGGCGAGCTAAACCCCCACAGCCAGGTGCGCAGCGCTGGATCGGAGCCCGTTGGCGGTGCGCCAAGCACCACCAAGGTGCCGGCCGGCGCAGCGTTGAGCTGCTCCCGAACATCGCGGGCTATCACGCTCGAAAAGTCGCCGGCCGCCTCCCACTCGCCCGATGTCGTACGCAGCAGCGCGTATGACCCCAACAGGAGCAAGAGCCCTCCCCCCGCCACTGACCCTCTGGCCACCCTTGAGCCGCGGTCCCAAGGCACCCAGGCCAAGAGGGCGCAGCAAAGCGCGAGGCCGGCCGAGGTGAGGTACAGGTGGTGAGCCGTGAAATAGCCCACCACCGCTAAAGGCCCTACGGTCGCCAGCCACCAGAAGGGTCCCAGGTAGAGCAGGCGCCACCACGTTCCCTTTGGCAGCACAGCCCGCCGGACACAAGCAACCACGAAAGCTCCGCCCAGGCGGGCCAACCCCAGAACAACAGACAGTGTGTCCCAACCGGCTACCGGGCGCTCCAACCCCGTGAGCGCAGCGACCAGATAGGTTGGTTGTCGCCGCAGGAACTGCTCCACTAAGCCCATGCCCAGAAGGTCCTCCCGGACTGCGTTGCTGAAGAGCAGCAGCCGCAGGATCAGATACCCAACGGTCAGCAGCACAAACGGAGCAAGGGCGCCCCACGCGGCGCGGGTACGTAGGCGCGGGCATCCACCGTGCACCAGGTCCCAGCACACCAGGGCCACGGGTAGCACAATCGCCGACTGCTTGCTGAACAAAGCCAGGAAGCAAGACATCAGCGCCAGGCTGTACCATCAGGCGCCTCGCTTAGTTCGCCAGAAGTGGTAGGCCAACAGCGTCAGAAGCATGAACAGTGACGGCAGCGAATCGGCCCGCCCGCTGATCCAGACCACCGTCTCGGCATGCGCGGGCATCAGCGCGAAAAGCACCGCGGCGAAAGCGGCGCCAAGCCAAGGGAGCGCTGCACCGCTTCGGGCCAACGCCAGCACCAGCAGCGTGTTCCCCAGGTGCAGCAAGATGTTCGTCACGTGGTAGCCGACGGGGTTCGCCGCGCCCCAACGCGCGTCCAGCCAATACGAGAAGGCGAGGGTCGGCCTGATCTCGTCGGCGCGGTACCCGTAGATGGTCTCCGTCCAAGGCGCTGCGAACAGGCTCAGGAAGTGCGCCGGCGGTTTGTCCCACAACAGCCAAATGAGCCCGAAGTCATCGGAGAGGAAGTAGCCGTGCAGCGCGCCCAGGAACGGCAGCACTGCGGCCAGGGTGGCGACCGCCGTGCTCAGCAGCCTTGGCGAGCGGAAGGCGCCCATCCTGCGCACTAGTAGGCGATGCATGTGGACTGATATTCGGCGAGGCGGGAGAGTCCACAGAGGACTGCGGCCCTTGGCGCTTGCCCTGAGCAGTGTCGAAGGGGCGGGGTGTTCGAAGGCGAATCCCCTCGATTCCTAAGAAGTGCAATGGGTGGGCGGAGGGAACCCTCGCGCTACTCCGAAGGCCGCGATGCCGGGCGGGCAATATCACCTGCGTCGCACCACTAGTGCGAAAGGGCGGATTGGCCGCTCGGGCCCTTCCGTATCACGATAACGTTATGCGCTGAAAACGTACGGACACCCGGAATCGCCTCCAGTATCCGCTCTACCACCCCCAGCACTGGGAGACTCCATGCGGGGGCGAAGTCGGGCACCCAGCCGCGGTACAGGCAATCGACCTGCAGCGCGGCATCCTCGGTGATGGCCTCGGTGATCTCGTGTTGCGGTATCAACCGAGTGGCTTCCTGATCCTGCGGCACGCGCGCCATCAGCAGCGGCCAGTACGGGTTGCGCCGTTTGAGATAGTGGGCTACGACGGCCGGCGCGAGGCTATCGTTATACTCCGCGGCAATCGCATCGAAGTGGCGGCCGGTGTGCACGTGCGGCGCGCTGTTATTCGCACTCACTTCCGGGCGCCACCGCCCGGCCGGGCAAACAGCACCTTCAGTGGTCCCAGCTTCGGCAGGCTTGCCAACCGATAGCGCAGCACCATGCCGATCATCTGGAAGCCCAGTATCAGCGCTTTGCTGGTGTGGCCGGTCACCGAAGAGACGCCGACCCGGCGCTGGTAGTTCACCGGTACCTGCACCACCCGCTGGCCGTGGATGAAGGTGAGCAGCATCATCTCGAGACCGAAGGCGCTGCCGCCACCAGTGAAGTGAGGGCTGATGGTCTCGAGCGCCGGGCGCGAGAGATACCGCATGGTGCAGCCAACGTCACTGAGCGTGGAAGAGTTGAACAGGAACTCCATGAGTTTCGCCACGCCGTAGTTGCCCCACTTGAGCCACCACCCCATGTTCGAGCCGTCCCAAATGAACTCGCGGTGGGTGGGAGTACCGAACACCACGTCGCGCCCGGCAAACGTGCCATCGGGCTCAGAAACAATCACGCCGTCGCCAACAGCCACCTCGAACCCTTTGCGGATAGCGTGCCCGTACCCCTGCTTTATCTCGTAGACCAGCGTAGCGCCCGTCCCGGCAACCTCTTCGTCGGTGCCGGCCGCGGCGTTGTTGTTGACCACGATGACTTCGTCGACGACGCCGGTGGCAAAGAAGTCGAGTACCGCAGCGCGGATCGAGTCCTTCTCGTTAAAGGTTGGGAAGATGACCGAGATCTTCTTGCCCTGCCAGATGAGCTACTCCTCGTGATTCCTGACCCGCTGGTTCCGGCAACTGGAGCGGACGATCCGTCTGGCAGATGATACCAGAGGAGCGCAGGGGCCGGAGGCGCTCAGCCGAGACCGAGCGCGGCGGGAAGGTCACCAAACGCCTTCAGTACGATATCTGCCCCGAGCTGCGAAGCCGGCACCGGGGTGTAGCCGTAGGGCACCAGGACCACCGGCATGCCACCCGCCCGTGCCGACGCGACGTCGTTGCCCGCGTCACCGACCATCACCGCAGAGACCCCTGTAGCTCCGAGACGCTCCAGGGTGAGCTGCAGATGGCGGGGGTCCGGCTTCCGGTGCGGCACATCGCCCCCCACGACCACCGCGAAATGACGCCGCAGGTCGAGCGCCGTCAGCAGTTGCTCGGCCAGCCTATCGGGCTTGTTGGTGCACACCGCTAACCGGCAGCCGACGGCGACAAGCTTCTCCAGCGTCTCGGCTACGCCGGGATAGACCACCGACTGGTCAGCAACACTGCCGGCGTACACCGCCAGGAATCGCTGCACCACTGGATTGAGGTCCGGCGGGACGGACCCAGTAGCAGCGAAAGCACGCTCCACCATCTTCGCCGTGCCATCGCCGATCATGTTCTTCACCGCCGCTACCGCAACGCCGTGACGCTGATGCTCGCGCAGCACCACGTTCAGTGCGGCCGTCAGGTCAGGGGCGGTGTCGACCAGCGTGCCATCGAGATCGAATACGACGACGGCAGGAGTGGCAAGCGTCACTTGGGACCTTTGTGAAGGGGTGGTTTGGCGGCTATTGGTGGGCCCAGCTGGATTCGAACCAGCGACCAAACGGTTATGAGCCGTCCGCTCTGCCGCTGAGCTATGGGCCCCAACGCCACGTGTGCACAGTATACTGGAACTCCTGGCCGCCCCGAGCAGCACGCTGACTCCCATCGCTGGAGGCTCGGCCGCGTCCTCCCCGCATGGTCGGATAGACCTGCGGGCTAAAGCCACGCAGCACCACCACACAGTAGCCGATGCCTCTCGTCTCGGCAGGGGAGTTCTGAGGGGACGGCGAGTCCTCTCAGGCAGGGGTGTGGGGGTGTCCCCCACTTCGAGACCTCGGGGGCGGGCGGTCGGGAAGAGCCAACGCTCCGCTGACGGCCGCGGACTCAGAGCGCACTGGGCGGTGCCTCATCAAGTCTGAGCCCTTACCGGCACATGCACGCGTTGACCGTGTTTTTGTGCCTGTGCTATAGTTCCTTTATAACGGTCGGTCAGCGTAGTAACAGGGGGTGTTCGACGCCTAAGGATTTTCGGCTCAATGAGCAGATTCGAGTGCCAGCGGTTCGCGTCATCGGCGCGGAGAGCGAGCAACTTGGCATCATGACCGTGCAGGAAGCGCTGCGGATGGCGCGCGAGCGGGACGTTGACCTGGTAGAGGTAGCCCCAACCGCACAGCCACCAGTCTGCCGCCTCATGGACTATGGCAAGTTCCGTTACGAACAGGCCAAGAAGGACAAAGAGGCGCGCAAGCACCAGCACACGGTCGAACTCCGGGAGATCCGGTTCCACCCCAAAATCGGCGTGCATGATATCAACTACAAGATGAAGCATGCGCACGAGCTGCTTGAAGAGGGCGACAAGGTGAAGGTGAGCGTTCTGTTCCGAGGGCGCGAGAACACCCACCCCGAGCTGGGACACGCATTGCTGGCCCGCTTTCTCGAAGGGCTAAAGGATGTCTCCATCATCGAGCGAGGTGTCATGGCTGAGGGCCGCAATCTGAACGTTATACTGGCCCCGGGCAAGGTTCACAAGCCCGCGACCGCTAAACCATCGGAGCAGGACAACTAACGTGCCGAAGATGAAAACCCATAAGGGTGCAGCAGCCCGTTTCCACATCACAGGAACTGGGAAGATTCTCCGAATGAAGGGTGGCAGCAGCCACCTCCGCCGCAATAAGGCCTATCGGGCCAGAAGCCTGTACGACAGCAAGGTAGCCGTGCACGATGCCGATGTGCCACGGTTGCTGCGCCTCATGCCGTACGGCTTACCCTAATCAGAACACCCTAGGAACGAATCTGTGGCAAGAGTTAAACGCGGAGTAACGGCCAGGCATCGACATCACGCGGTGCTGGAGCTCACAAAGGGCCATTGGGGCAGCAATCACAAGCTTTACCGGCGTGCCCATGAATCCATGGTGCATTCGCTGGCCTACGCCTATCGTGATCGGCGCGACCGCAAAGGCCAGATGCGGAAGCTGTGGATCATCCGCATCAACGCGGCCGCCCGCTTGGCCGGACTGTCCTATAGCGCACTGATGCACGCCTTTAAAGAGGCCGGCATCGAAATCAACCGGAAGATGCTCGCAGACCTCGCCGTCCGCGATGCGTCGGCGTTCCAACAACTGGTACAACAAGCCACCGCAAGATAGCCCGGAACTGTGCGCTAGCGGCACCGTTCCAGGCTCCCAGGAGGGCCAATGGAGAGGGTCGCAGAGCGCGCGGTTCTTGTGTTGAACGAGAACTACGAGCCGTTGCATATATGCACGGCTCGTCGTGCTGTAGTGCTGATCGGCCGTGGTAAGGCCGAGGTGCTGGAGCACGACGAAGCGCTGCCTTTACGCACCACCGATCAGGCCTTTCCGGTACCCTCGGTTATTCGGCTGGTCTACCTCATTCGCCGGCCGCGCCCGCATCGGAAGCTGACCCGCAAGGAGATCTTCCAGCGGGACCGCTACACCTGCCAGTACTGCGGCAAAGAATCTCGCGACCTGACACTCGACCACGTGGTACCGCGCATCCGCGGCGGCCGCCACACCTGGGAGAATCTGGTGAGTGCCTGCCGCCAGTGCAACCATCGGAAGGGCAGCAAGTCTCCCGAGGAGGCTCGCATGCGTCTGGCCAAGCAGCCGGAAATCCCCCGCAGTACGCCGTACTACATCGTGTATCACTACATCGACGTGCGTATCGAGTGGCGCAAGTTCATCCCCGAGGGCGAGCTGGCGGCACTGGCTTGAGTCCGAGACACCGTGCGAACCGAACGCGTGAGCATCCGATTCCAGCGACCTCCCACGGATGACCCTAGCAAACTTCGACTGGATCAGTTTGGTGTACGGGGTCGCCGCGCTGTTCATCGCCGTAGAACTCGTGCGCAACCGGCGAGACTTCGTGGATACGCTGTTTACCGCCGATGACCGCGCTCTGGCGGTGCGGGTCGGGTTCCTATGGCTCACACCCTTCGGCGTGCTCATCCACGAGGTAGCACACTGGTTGCTGGCTCAGAGTGTGGGCGCCAGCAACGTCCGCATGGACTATCGGTTCTATTGGGGGTTCGTCTCTTACCGCGGCCTACTGCCCGCTGAGGCCTCATTCGCGATAGCGGCAGCGGGACCGCTGGCCAGTGCCTTGCTGGCTGTCGCCGCCCTGGTCGCCGCGTTGAGGGCGCCCCAACCCTTCAGGACGGTGCTCGGCGTCTTCGGCATAACCACCGCCGGTTTCGTGCTGGTGATCTACCCCATAATGTCGTTCATTGGCCCGGTTGGTGATTTCCGCATAATCTATGCCGATCGCACGCCTAGCTTAGGCGCGGCCGCAGGTGTGTTTCACATGGCACTGCTGGCCATGAGCGCTTGGCTGTACTACCGCCGCGGGCCGATGACACCCGTGCGTCCATCTTGGGGGTGGCAGCCGGCGGCCCCAGCGCCAAACCCGCTGCCGCTTGAAACACCGCCGGACCAGCCAACGAGGCCGACGCAAGACCCACCATAGCCCCGGCCCGCCTGCCGGAGGTGCGCTACACTGCAAGGCACCCATAGCCGAAGGAGCCCCCCATGCGCACCAACACCACCAAAGCCAAGCTCGCCCAGGGCAAGACCGTCTTCGGGGCCATCGTCAGCTCCTACGCGCCCGATATGGTGGAGATGCTCGGCCTCATCGGCTACGACTTCGTGTTCTTGGATTGCGAGCACGGCCCCATGAGCTGGGACCAGGTGGAAAACATGGTGCGGGCCGCCGAGCTGTTCGGCATCACCCCCATCGCCCGCGTGCCCGACCAGGGAGCATCCACCCTGCTGCGATACCTGGACCGCGGCGTGCAGGGCGTGATTGTGCCGCACGTGAATACGCGGGAGCAGGCCGAACGGGTGGCCGCGGCCTGCCGCTACTATCCCGACGGCCAGCGCGGCGCCGCCAGCGGCCGCGCCCACGACTACAACGTTGGCGTGGGCCGCGAAGAGAGCATGGCCTGGATCAACAGCCAGGTGCTGGTGATTCCCATGTGCGAGGAGGTGGAGGCCACCAAGAACCTGGAGCAGATTCTGCAAGTGCCGGGGGTCGATGTGGTGCACGTGGCGTCGAACGACTTGGCGCAGAGCATGGGTAATCCGCCCATGGCCGAGGTACGCACGCTGATGGCCGACCTCATGCGCCGCATTCGCGCCGGGGGCAAACACGCGGGATGCGGCGGCAACTCGCCCAGCGATACGGCAGGCGTCGCAGCGCTCATGGACCAGGGGGCAGACTTTGTGACGGTGCAGGCGCTGGGCCTGATGCGTACGGGCGCCGACGCGTTCCGCCACGGGGTGGAGGCCGCGGTGAAGCGGTCGGCATGACACCAACGCGCCCCCACCCGACACAGCGGGCCCTCCTGCGGCCTCTCCAGGGTGCAGGGCGTTGTTGCAGGTAACGCGCAGGCAGCGAAGGGGTGTCCACGAGTGCTCCCCCCCTTGAAGGGAGGAGCTTGAGGAGGGTGGAACGTCCCGCGGATTACCGCGTACCACAAAGCGGTTCACCCGCTCCCCAAGTTTGACAGGGGTGTCTCGCACCCTATAGTTTGACCTAATCCCGCGGTGCTCTCGCATCGGACACTCGCATCGCGGCTCATCGGAGGCTTGGCATGTCACACCGTAGTCATTGGCGTTCAGGTTGGGCTCTCGCCGCACTCTCCAGCCTTGCGCTGTGCATTGGCTGCAACACGCCCACACCGCCGGCACCCTCCCCGGCGGGCGACGCCAGCGGGCCAGTACAGCCCAAGGTGAACCGCGTGGTGCTCTCGCTCGACCCGCAAGCCACCGAGAGCAACCAGGCCATCGACAGCGGCCTTGGGCTGCGGCCGATGTACGAGACACTGCTGGATGTTAGCCTCGACACCGGCAAGTTCGTGCCCATGCTTGCGGAATCGTGGGCCATTGGCAGTGGCGGTACCAGCATTCAGTTCAAGCTGCGCAAGGGCGTCCCGTTCCATGACGGCAAAGGCGAACTCACGTCGAAGGATGTCGACGCCACCTATGAGGCCATTGCCACCAGCCAGCTTACGGGCACCACCGTCACCTACGTGCGCACCAACGTGGATCGCCGGGAATTGCCCAACGACTACGAGATCATCCTGCACATGAAGCAGCCCGACTCGCAGTTCCTGGAGTATGTCTCTAGCCAGACCCAGGGCGCCTACATCATCAACGCCGCACAGCTATCAGCCGAAGGGCAGCCCAACACCGCCGGCAAGCCCTTGGTGGGTACCGCAGGACCACTTGTAACTGTACCAGCTGACCTAGGTCCAGCTCCTGCCCTCAGCACACAATCCTATGTCAATTCCAAAAATCTAGATTTCTTCAGTGAAAACTTTCCTCGAGACCACGGTGGCATCAATCCGTTGAGTGCAGAGGCAGTGGCCTTTTTCAAATATCCCGATGGTACACAAGGCTTGGTTTCCAGCATAAATCAGTACTGGCAAAATGGCGTAATGATGTCAAGAGATTTGGCTCATCCGGGTCGTATTGTGTTTTATAAAAAGATGGCAACTGCATCTGATTGGCAAACACATGCGGTCTCTGTGCAACAGCAGGCACGGCCCTGTATTCACGCTCGTAAAGTTCTTGTCGCAGACTTCAACAGAGACTTGATTCCAGATTTTGCAATCATGTGTCATGGCTGGGATGCACATCCATATCCAGGCGAACGCAACACAATACTGCTGAGCCAAAGCGATGGATATGTGCTGGCATACATGTCAAATCGTATTGACTTTCATCACGGTGGCAGTACCGCAGACTTCAACGGTGACAGAATACCCGACATTGCTGTAACTACCAAATCGGGAATTCGTGTGTACATCAACAACGGCACTGGCTCTTTTACGGAGTCATCCACTTACACAATTCCAGTAGTCAGAACAGCATTCCATGTCGAGTTAGTTGATCTCAATGGTGATGGCCACTTTGATGTTGTTGCCGGCGGTCACGAATGGGATGATGCTACTCGCATTATTATCAATCCAGGAAACAATCAATTTGGCAATGCCAGATCAGATACTATATCCACGGTTCCGGGCGCCGGGGTTATTGTTGATTTTGTATACGCTCCGTCAAACAATTCCTTGTACATTTTGAGAACCGGCGACGGACGAAACAATGGCACAGTATTTTATCAAGGACTTTGGCTACAAAAATACTCACTGACTACCAGAATCAGCACAGTTGTATTGACAGATCCAAATTGGACGGATTCACGTTTTGGATATCCTTCGCGTTGGCTTAGATGGATCGACGAAGAAAACGGTTATATTGTAAGCCAATGGGGCAATGCAATTCGAATCAAGGTGGACTAATTTTTTTAATCAGCCCTCCTTGAAATATTTATGGTTAACACCCATCCCTACGAATACGTCACCCGCGAACTGAACCAGTTCCTTCGCTTCAAGCGAGTGGACTACAAGCATTGGCGGGCGACGCCCGATTTCCCCGAAATGGAGATTCGCTGGGTGCGCGAACCCTCCACCCGCATGGCGGCGCTGATAGCCGGTGAAGCCCACCTGGCGGCCCTACCCGAAGACCAGATCAAGAACGCCGAGGGCCGCGGCATGAAGGCTATCCGCGGCCGGGTGCCCGCCTTCCGCGCCATCCTCAACTTCCATTGCTGCCTGGCGAAGGAGCCGTTTGACCCGAACTCGGGCTACGTCAACCCGAACACCCCGCTGGCGGACGTCCGCATCCGCAAGGCGCTGAACAAGGCCATCAACCGCGATGAGTTGAACAAGGCCTTCTTCGGCGGCAAGGGCGAGCTGATCCACAACAACCCGTATCACCCCACTAAGCCGGGCTGGAACCCGGCCTGGCAACAGCGGTATCAAGACGCCTACGGTTTTGACTTGGCGCAAGCAAAGGTGCTGGTGGCGCAAGCCGGCTATGGGCCTAGCAACCCCCTCAAGCTGAACCTGGTGATTCAGCCGACCCGCGGTCTGGCCGCGGCAGCTGACGTCGTGGAAGCGGTCGGCAGCTACTGGCGCAACAACCTGGGGGCCGAGGTGAAGCTGATCACCATCACCGGCACCACCGAGCTGCGCGCGCCCGACGCCAACGACCACATTGTGATGTGGGCCACCAGCGCCAGCATGTGGGCCGGCACCGCCAACTACGGCACGGCGCTCATCGAAAGCAACCGCATCTGGGGGTGGGGCCTGCCCGACGCTGACCTCGTGCTCAGAGAGATAGCTAGCACCCTCGACGAGAAGAAGTCGGAGGAGCTGTGGCGCAAGATGGGCGACATCTACTTCAACAAGTACAAGTTCATCCCGCTGCACTACCTGCCGGTGGAGATTGTGGCTAACCCGCAAATCGTGGCCGACTACGTGTTCCCCGGCTCCATCTCCACCAACTGGACGCACCTGGAGCACCTGAAGGCGGCGCGGTAGCGCGCTATAAACCTCCCCCTAGCAGGGGGAGGTTAGGAGGGGGTTGAAGTTCTGCCGCGAGCCCGCTTCTCGGCAACGCTTCGACCCTCCTCTAACTCCTCCCTGCTAGGGAGGAGAACCGGAAGGATAGTAAGCGGCCCCGGTCAGGTGACTGGGGCCGCTTACTGCCTGCTTTGGCCTTGGGGTTAGCCGAAGAAGTCGGTGATGGCCTGCGAGAACTCTTCAGAGTTCTCGTAGTGCACCTGGTGGGCACCGGTCTCGATGATCACCAGCTTCGAGCTGGGTACCAACTCCACCAGCTTCTCGGCGGTCTGGCTGGTAGGGTCGCCGCGGCCGATGAGGAACAGCGTGGGCATGGTGAGGTACGGCAACCGGCGCAGCAGGTTGAACCGCACCCGGTTGGCGCCGTCGGCCATAGTCTTCATCATGTCGCCGTAGGCTTCCGCATAGCCCGGCTCGTTCAACTTGCGGACCTTCGCCGCCACCAAAGCGTCGAACTCGGCCGGGCTGGCGTCCTTCATCATCGGCGTCAGCGCCTGCCGCACCTTCTCCTCGCTCGGCACGTCGAAGCTGGCCAGCCGGGCGTTAGCGGCGCCGTGAAAGCCGGGGTTGCCGGTCATTACCACCTTGTCCACCCGGTGCGGACTCTCGTACGCCAGCAGGCCGGCGATCCAGCCGCCCATGGTGGCGCCCACGATGTGGCTGCTGCGAATACCCAGCGCGTCCTGGAACTCGCGCACGAACTCCGTCATGTCGGGGAACGCATCGACGGTGGGGTTGTCGCGAATGTCGCCGGGAGGCCAGCCGATGAAGTCGGGTACCAACACCCGGTAGCGCGTGCTCAGGTAGGGCAAAGCCACGCGGAAATCGTCGGCGCCCCCTATCACCGAGGCGCCGTGCAGCAGGATCACGGGATGTCCCGTGCCCGCCTCCAGGTAGCGGGTCTTACCGTGGCTCAGGGTTACGTCTTTGCTTGCGATGGCTGCGGTGGTGGTCATCTCATGCTCCTTCGAACAGATGGTTAGGCTTTGGCTGGCTCGCGGGACTCGCGCACCGTGCCAGCGGCCATAGCGTCCACGCTGTGGTGCCACTCTCGCTTCAGGTCATCGACCACGGGATTCGAGAATCCGCCGATACCGGAAATCCCGATGCGGCCGACGTCGCCGTTCTGCAGCGGGCCCAGCCCTTGGTGGTTGGTGCCGCACATGAACATGTCGCCCGGCTTCAGGCTGGTGATGGCCGACATCGTCTCGATGAGCTCCGGGATTCGATGCTCCATGTCGCTGGTGTTGTAGTCGTGGCGGATCTGCCCGTTCACCCAGTACTGCACGTGCAGGTTGTGCGGATCTGGCACCTCATCCGCCGTCACGATATAGGGGCCAATGGGACAGAAGGTGTCGAACGACTTGCCGAAGTTGCCGGGCATCCACGGACCCTCCCCGGTGTTAGGGGTGATGCCGGGGCCGCCCAGCCACGGGGCCCGTGCCGACACATCGACGCCGGCGAAGTACCCGAACACGTGATCCATGGCCTGGGCCGCATGCACCCGGGTTGCCGTCTTGCCGATGACAAAGGCGAGTTCCGCCTCGTGGTGGAAAATGCGCGCCTGGAACGGCGGCAGCACCACCGTATCGTTGGGGCCGATGATGGAGTCGGGCGACTTGAAGAAGAGGCTGAGCGGCTTTGGCTTGCCGCCCTGCACCATCTCCATGTAGTTGCCCTGCCCCATCAGCAGCTTGCCGGGGCGCGGCACCGGCGGCCGCAGCCGCGCCTTGTCCAGCGGGATCGCCGCGCCCGACTCCGCGGCAGCCTCGAGCTGGGGCCGCAGCAGCGCGAAGTTGCTGATCCAGTTCTCCAGTAGCAACTGCGCGTGGCCCGGATTGTAGGGACGCAGCACTTGGCTCACGTCCACCACACCGCGGTCAGTGATTACGCACGGCCGAAAGTCGTCATAGAATCCGATCTTCATGTCTGTCTCCTTCTAATTATGGGTAGATAACCGCAATCGCCATCTCTAGTCATTGCGAGCCCGGCGATAGCCGGAGCGTGGCAATCGTGACTGGGTGCGAAGCATGCTCGAAGCCTTCGGGCGCAACCCACGCCATGAGATTGCTTCGTCGCAGAGCCTCGCCACGGCCGCACTCCTCGATACTCGCCCTACGCCCTGCCCGCCGTCGCGAAGCGCGACACCACCGCCTCGTCGACCGAAGCGTTCTCGTCGACGTCGAACTGCACGTTGCGAACCGCCCAGCCCTGGGGCCGGAAGGGCTCCTCCAGCTCGCGGCCCTCCATCAGGTCGCGGGCGGCCTTCAGGATGTGGCGCCGCACGCGGATGATCGACTCGTCGGAGCTTACCAGCCGTTCGACAGTGCGGTCCATGATCGGGCCGCGCTGATCCTCAATCAGCGCGGTGTCCTGGGTCGAGAAGCTCTTGATGCCGGTGTAGTTGTAGTTGCGCTGCATCACCCGGTCGATGTTGTAGTCGTTGTGCACGTTGTCGATGCCGGTGAAGGTGCCGGAGATCAAAGGCGGATACAGGAAGCCGCCATGCTTGGCCTCCCACAGCTCCTTGTCGGTCAGCGGCTCGTTGGGGTTGTAGCGGATGCGCCAGAACATGCAGTTCCCGTCGTCGATCGGCACGCGGATGTTGTTCTGGCTCACCATGCGGTCGCTGCCGCTGGTGGTGGTGCTAGGCATCACCCAATGGCCCATGCCGACTCGCAGCTTGCCCTCGCCGCCACTGCGGGTGGTCACGTTCATCACGCCGTAGTCGGTGTCCTCCACCTGGTAGTAGCGGGGCATGCGGTCGGCGATGGCCGCCTGGGTGGCGCGCCGCACCCGAATGCGGGGGTTGTTCGCCTGGTCGCCCAGCGTGCTATGCAGGAAGTTGGCGTGGCTAGCGTCCAGGTCGCCCTCCAGGCTCTGGAAGTAGTTGCACTCGATGTGCATCTTCCAGGTGTAGCGATGCGCGTCCGGCAGGTCCATAAAGCGGTAGCCGGGCAGCGGCGGCACCCGGTCCTTGGGCCCCATATACACCCAGATCGCGCCGCCCTTCTCGACGGCGGGATAGGCAGTGATCGTCACCTTGTCCTTGAAGGTCTCGCCCTCCGGCGCATTCGGCAGGTCGACACAGGCGCCTTCGACGTCGAACTTCCAGCCGTGGTACACGCAGCGCAGACCGTCCTCCTCGTTGCGGCCGAAGAACAGCGGCGCGCCGCGGTGCGGGCAATAGGCGTCGACCACGCCGACGCGGCCGGAGCTGTCCTTGAACGCGATCAGGTCCTCGGACAGCACCCGCAGGCGCTTCGGGTCGCAGTCGGGGCCGGGCAGCTCGCTCGCCAGCATCACCGGCAGCCAGAACCTACGGAACAGCGCGCCCATGGGCGTGCCGGGGCCGGTCTGGGTCAGCGTCACATTCTCTTCTTGGGTCAGCACTCCAGCCTCCTAGAAATGACGGGTGGGTTCGGGATTGCGCGGCCCGCCCGCGCTAGTGGTTGCAGTGATACGCCGATGTGGGGTGGATGTCAAACTTGGGCGGGTGGAAAGCCAGCGCTATGGGGTTAGGATCATTCGTACAGCAGCCGCGATATCGGTACTGGAGGCGGACATCCCTCCGACGACATATGTCTTCTTCGGCAAGACCGATGCCGGCCAGGCTTCATACGAGCGTTTGTACCTAAACACGATAGTGTGGGGCGCCAAGGCCCTCAACAGTGCCAAGGAATGTTGGTTCAAGCAAGAGTGAACCATCTTCTTACTAAGTCCCACGCTATTCCCCTCGGTTGGGAAAGGGACGACATCGATGTAGGCAGCGTTATCTAGCGTTAACGTCGCCCCTGCCAATACCTTCCTAACGAAGTTCCTATAAATCCCTGGCCAAGGCGGAGAGACCCCTTCGCCTGCCATGCAGACACGCGTTTGGGTCATCAGCGCTTCGAACACTTCGCTCGCCTCACTCACGTCCTTAGTAACCGCCAAGTCTTTTAGGAGCCTAAAGCGACGATCCTCCTCCGGATCGCCCCGGCGTGGTACTGCAGGATTCAAAGCACAAAAGACGAGCCCCCGATACCTCTCACCGATGAATCCAACCTGCGCAGGGAGTGGCTTACCATAGGGCCGTGGGATCAGCGAGCGCATTTCCGGCGACAAGTATTGCTGGCCATCCTTCGCCATCGCCCACACTCGTTGGAAAAATTCGGCCCGTTTGTTCTGCTCCATACATGCCTTCGTGCTGTTTCTTCCAACATACCTTGTGTTGTCAAATGATGATCTACTTAGCCTTTGCAACGTCAACCGAGAGAGGGAGGGATCTTGAGAGTCAAGGTCAATCGCATCTACGCCGACGCGGACGGCGTCAGCCACTTCGCCGACGACGAGGTTGAACTCGACATAAACACCTTCGCGCCGCCGGCCGACCCCGTGCTCCTCTCGGCGTGGACGGCCGCCACCCGCTTCGCCTACCTCTGCTTCCCGGCCGGCTGGGTCGGTGACTGGCACCCCTCACCGGCCCGCCAGGTGCAGTTCTTCATCCGCGGCGAGGGCATCGTGTCCGTCAGCGACGGCAGCAAGCGCCGGTTCGGGGCAGGCGACGTGTGGCTGGTGGAGGACCTCACCGGGCCGGGGCACCACACCATGGCCATTGAGGAGTGTTTGGCGGGCGTGGTGCGATTGGCGTAGGTGCCCCTTTTGGAATTGTCACCCTCCAAACACTTGACACGATAGCAATGGGGGGGTAGGGAGGTAGACTGTCGGCGTATCCGCTGGAACGTTCTCCAGTCTCGTCACCGTCGACCAGCGCTCAGGCAAACCAGAGCCTGAGAGGAGGAGACCGTCGTGTTCAAGAGACGCAGGGCCATGGGCTGGCTGGTTGGGATGGGGGTCGTACTAGTTGCGGTCCTCTTGGGAGCACCGTTCGGTGCACAGGCGATTGGAGGGGCAGCCCCGACCCAAACACCCAAGGCCAAGGCGCCGGCACCGGTTCCGCCCACGATTCCGACAGGGTGGCGCCCTGCGCCATTCCCGCCCTTGCCCTCTCCCTCTGCTCTTACGCCTAATCCTACGCGGTCACCTGAACCGACCCCAACGGCGGGCCCTTGCGACACGCCCCTTCCAGCGGGGAGCACTTGGGGTACATACACAATGAAGGACCTGCCCCTCAGTTTCCAATATCCTGCAAGCTGGTCTGTTGTGGCGGAAAACTATCCGCCGACAGCTCCTCCGAATCAACCGGCTCAGAACCCTTACGCTGCTATTAGGAATGTCCAGCAAGGGTGTTACCCCATCAGCCGTCTCTTCCAGGGAGGCGTGCCACCTTGGATAACGCTCTATGCCACCATAATTCCCCGTACAGGGCCTGAATCGATCGATCCCATCATTCCTCGGCGCATAACGTTTGGTGATGGCCGCGATGCGGGGCCGAACCCTGCCTTCATCTCAAGCACCGAACGCATCGTCCAAGGACAGCGAGCCGTACTCACGATCCATCGAGACGCGGTGCGTCCCAATGTCGACCAGGCATAATTCGTCGTGGTAGGTGCCACATATTTTTACCTGTTGCAGACCACCTACACAACGCCAGCAGCGGCCGCTATCTTCGAGCGAGCTATTCAGAGCGTGGAAATAAAGGTACGGTGACCCACATGACTGAATGGAAGCCATTACAGCGTCTTCTTCTCGCAGTTGCACTTGCTGTTACAGCTCTAGGATCCGCACCAACGCCCGCAGCCCGGGCTGACCACCAATACCCCGAGGGATGGAGGCTACCTTTCGATGCGATTATCGGGAACATCACGAACGCGCCAGCGTAGGACACCCATGCCTTGCCTTAACCCTACTGGGACATAGATCCGTGTTAGGGATCAGTGCCGACGAGACCACGACTTCCGACTGGACAGCCCCCGTCATCACCTTCTAAGGCGGAAGTGCTCCCATCGTGGGAGATCAGTCGGCCCGGTTAATCTGTGCATCGTCGAACGAGGCTCACCGGGGTGAGTCTCGTTCCCATCAACGGAGCCTTCGGGTCAATAGCTCCGTCGGGCGTCTCTGCACCGTTTCGTGCGAGGGCCGCTCTCGCCCCACTCAGTGGCATGTAGTAGGGGGTGTCTGCTCTCACGGTTAGGGTCACCTCCAAATACTCAAGCGGTCAACCTGGACCCACCCGCTCTCACGCCTGCGTGTGCTAAACTATGGAGGCTGTTTTCCAGCCGCGTCCGCGGCGCGCGGGCGGCACGCTCTACCAACAAGGGGGCGAACGGTGGTCTTTGAGCACGATGTGCTAATTATTGGTGCTGGCTTGGCCGGCCTGCGCGCAGGCATTGAAGCCAAGCGCAAGGGTGTGGATGTCGCCATCCTCACCAAGGTGTACCCGGTGCGCAGTCACACCAACGCGGCGCAGGGCGGCATCAACGCCTCGCTCGACGAGGGCGACTCCTGGGAGTCGCACGCCTACGACACGGTGAAGGGCAGCGACTACCTGGGTGACCAGGACGCGATCGAGATTCTGGCCCAAGAGGCGCCCAGCGACATCATCGAGCTGGAGCACATGGGCGTCATCTTCAACCGCGACGAAGAGGGCCGCCTGGGCACCCGCGCGTTTGGCGGCGCATCCCACGCCCGCACCTACTTCGTGGCCGACATCACCGGCCAGGCGTTGCTGCACGTGGGGTACGAGCAGAGCCTGAAGTACAAAATTCCGACCTACAACGAGTTCTTCGCCACCTCGCTCATCTACGAGGACGGAGCAGTCAAGGGCTGCGTCGCCATCGAGATGCGCACCGGCGAGTTGCATGTGTTCAAGGCCAAGGCCGTGATCATAGCCAGCGGCGGGGTGGGCCGGGCCTTCGAGCCCAGCACCAACGCCTTGATCTGTACCGGCGACGGCATGGCGCTGGCCTACCGGGTCGGCGCACCGCTGATGGACATGGAGATGGTGCAGTACCATCCCACCACGCTGCCCTCCAACGGCGCGCTGCTGACCGAGGGCGCCCGCGGCGAGGGCGCGTACCTGGTCAACAGCAATGGCGACCGGTTCATGAGCACCTACGCTCCGAACATGCTGGAGCTGGCAAGCCGCGACGTGGTGTCCCGCTCGGAGCAGACCGAGATCAACGCTGGGCGCGGCATCGACGGCTGCGTCATGCTCGACTGCCGCCATCTGGGCGCAGACCTAATTCACAGCAAGCTACGGCAGATTTGGGAGCTGGCCCGGGATTTTTCGGGCGTCGACCTAGTGACCGAGCCCTGCCCCGTCCGGCCGGGCATGCACTACATCATGGGCGGCATCAAGGCCAACTTCAACGGGCAGGTGAAGTGGGGCGAGAGCGCCGGCCAGAGCGTGCCGGGGCTGTACGCCATCGGCGAGACGTCGTGCATCAGCATTCACGGCGGCAACCGCCTTGGCGCCAACTCGCTGCTTGAACTGGTGGTGTTCGGCCGCCGTTCGGGCCTGCACGCCGCTGAGTACGCGATGACCCAGAAGCACGCCAATGTCGGCGAAAGCCGGGCCGAAATCGACCGCAAGAAGATTACCGCGCTGCTGGAACGCCCGCAGGCCAGCGACATGGTGGGCAAGCTCCGCATGGAGTTGGGCGACACCATGAACCAGCACGTGGCCGTATTCCGCGACGAAGCGGGTCTGAAAACCGCCGTGGCCAAGGTGAAGGAACTGAAGCAGCGCTACCAGGGCATCGGTCTGCAGAACAAGGGCAAGGTGTTCAACACCAACCTGCTCTCGGCTCTGGAGCTGGAGAACATGCTGGATGTGGCCGAAGTCATCACCGAGAGCGCACTCTACCGCAAGGAGAGCCGCGGCGCCCAGTTCCGCACCGACTACCCCGAGCGTAACGACGCTGAGTGGTTGAAGCACACGCTGGCGTTCCAGACCGACAGCGGCCCCCGGCTCGATGCGCTGGAAGTCACCATCACCAAGTGGCAGCCGCAGAAGCGAACCTACTAGACTATAGAAGCCGAGGGTAGTGGCAGGTAGCATTCATTGCGGAGGGGGTCACAATGACGACGATTGAAATCGATGATGACATGGTGCAGATCGTCTAGGACAACGCCAGTAGGCTGAATGGGGATCCAAAGGAGTTCTTGAGGAAGGCTATCGCGGCCTATCTCTATTTTCTTGAACAACAGAACCAGGGTTCGAAGATATTGGTCCAACAATCAAACAGCCAATATAAGCAGGTAGGGCTTTAGTCATGGCCGAGTCCATGACATCGGGCCTGCAAGCGAAGGACCTTCCCGTTGTTACGACCTACGACCCTATGCCAGCTCGCGAGGAAGCACGGCGCCGCATCGCATACTCGCTAATGGGTCTCCTATACCTGACGTTTCTCGGGACATCTGTGCTGATTGTTCGGTTCAAGCTAGCCCCAGAGACCATCAGAGAGATGTTCACGGCCCTCGTTGGGCTCACTGGGACGATGCTAGGTTTCTATTTCGGCGGACAAGCCACCCAGCAGCGGCCACCTGGCTGAACGATGAGACGAGAAGATTTGCACTGGGCGGAACGCTAAGCGAAAGAGGAGCATCCACTATGGAAGCGAAGGTGCGGGTAGCCCGCTATGACCCCGATGGTAACCGTGACCATCATTTCGACGAATACACCGTCCAGTTGGCCGAGAACGCCATGGTGCTGGACGCGCTGATCGACATCCGCGAGAACGTGGACGAGACGCTGTCGGTCCGCTGTTCCTGCCGCAGCGCCATCTGCGGGTCGTGCGCCATGCGCGTCAACGGCAAGGCCACCCTGGTCTGCAACACGCCCATGAGCCGGGTGGCCCCCAACGGCGAGCAGATCACCGTGGAGCCGATGGGCAACATGCCGGTCCTTAAGGATCTGGTGGTCGACCTTGAGGTGTTCTGGAACAAGGTGAAGGCGATCACCCCGTGGATTCAGCCCGAAGGCCCCAAGCCCGAGCGCGAATACATTGTGGCCGACGAGCACATGCAGAACTTGATCAACACCGTGCAGTGCATTCTATGCGGCGCCTGCGTGTCCGACTGCACCGTGCTTGAAGTCGACCCCAGCTTCATGGGCCCGGCGGCGCTGGCCAAGGCCTATCGGTTCGCCGCCGACCCTCGGGACGGCCACAAGCAGGAGCGCTTGGAGCTTTATAGCCAGGCCAGCGGCATGTGGGACTGCACCCACTGCTTCCAGTGCGTCGAAGTATGCCCCAAGGGGGTGGCGCCCATGGACTGGATTCTGGAGTTGCGGCGCGAGGCCGAGGCCGCCGGTCTAAAGGACCACAACGGTGTGCGCCACAGCGAAAGCCTTGCGCACAGCGTGAAGGAAAGCGGCTGGCTCGACGAAGCCAAGCTGGCCATGGACTCCTACGGCAAGTTCAGCGACAAGCTGAAGTTGGTGCCGGTGGGTGTCCGGACGATTCTCAAAGGTAAGATGCCCAAGACCGGCCCCTTTCACCACAAGCGCCCAGGCGCAGAGCATGTCACGCGGATATTCGAGGAACTGGAGGGTAAGCATTCGTGAAGTACGCCTTCTACCCCGGTTGCGTAGCTAAGGGAGGCGCGCCGGAACTCTATGACTCTACCCTTGCGGTGGCGGCGGCTATAGGCCTGGAGCTGGTTGAGCTGACCGGTGCCGCCTGCACCGGCGCCGGCGTCCTCAGCGAGCGCAACCCCGAGCTTGCCGACACCTTGAACGCCCGCACGCTGGCGATGGCGGAAAAAGAGGGCCTGCCCCTCATGAACATCTGCTCCACCTGTCACGGCGTGTTCAGCCAAGCCAACGCCCGACTGAAGAAGGACCCGGAGTATCGGGCCCGCGTCAACCAGCACCTAGCCCCCGAGGGCCTGCAGTACAGCGGCACCACTGAAGTGAAGCACATGCTGTGGGTGCTGATGGAGGATGTGGGGCCCGAGAAGCTGAAGAGCCTGGTGACCAACCCGCTGGGCGACCTGAAGGCTGCCCCCTTCTACGGCTGCTACATCGTGCGGCCAAGCTGGGTGCTGGGCTACGACATCAAGCCTGAGCGCAAGCACTACCTGGAGGACCTGATCGCCATCCTCGGCGCCGAGCCGGTGGAGTATCAGGGCGCCACCAAGTGCTGCGGCTTCCCCATTCTGACCATGAACCGCACCAACTCGCTGACCATGACCGGCACCCACGTGTCGGAGGCGACCGAGAAAGGCGCCGACTGTATGGTGACGCCGTGCCCGCTATGCCACCTAAACCTGGACGGCGGGCAAGTAGAGGCAGCCGGTGTGGTGAAGAAGCACCTAGCGCTCCCAGTCCTGCACCTCCCGCAGATGGTGGGCCTGGCCCTCGGGATCCCGCGCGATAAGCTGGGACTTCGCAAGAACCTGGTGGACACCGGCCCGGTGCTAGAGAAGGTGCTGGGCGTTAACCGGTAGATCAGTCGAACGGACTTCTGAGTGTGGGGCGTGGATTCACGCCCCACGCTGCGTTCAGCGGGGCACCTCCCCAGCCGCGCAGGTGTTGAGTGTGAGCAGGACGGAGGATACTTCCTTACGACAGCATGGCAGGCGGCGGATCTTGTGTCAGCACACCGCAGCATGTCATGCTGAGGCACGAAGCATCCTCTGTCCTGTGCAGGCTGTAGTAACCCGCGGCCCGGGTACACTGCCGCCCACCGCTGCCTGAATCCTATGCCCAACGCATCCCCCAGCCCCATGTACGTCGGCATCGGCCGGATCGCGCTGCGCATGCCCCAGAACGGCTCGCTCAAAGACAAGCGCCAGATCATCCGGTCGGTGATGCAACGGACTCGCAACCAGTTCGCGGTGGCCATCGCCGAGGTGGGCGGGCAGGACACCTGGAGCTTCGCCGAGCTTGGCCTCAGCTACGTCAGCAAGGACGCCCGCCACGCCGAGGAGGTCATCGCCAAGGCCATTCGCTCGATCGAGGAGGCCCGGCTGGACGCCGAGGTGGTGGACACGCTGATTCAGGTCGAGCAGTACTGAGGTGTGGTCCAGCACCGCTATCTGCGCGTTAGGTTAGGTGCACGACCGTGCCGATCCCACCGCGTACCTTCGCCTCCTTCGCGCACCGCGACTACCGGCTGCTGTGGCTCACCATTTGCGGCACCTCCACCAATCAGTGGATGGAGCAGGTGCTGCTGGGCTGGCTGGCGTATGACCTGACCGGCAACCCGCTGGCGCTCAGCGGCCTGAGCCTCGCCGGGGCAATCCCCACGCTAGTTCTCGGCCCACTGGGTGGTCTGGCCGCCGACCGCATGCATCGGCCGCGGCTGTTGTTGGCATCCCATGCGGTGTCGCTGGCCGCGGTGGCCGTGCTGCTGGCGGCAAGCACAGCAGGTGGACTGACCATTGTGCAGCTGTACGCGTTTGCGGCGGTGTCGGGCGGCGTGTGGGCCTTCAGCCAGCCGGTGCGGCAGGCGTTGCTGCCAGCGCTGGTGCCTGCCGACCGGCTGAGCAACGCGGTGGCGCTGCAGTCGGCCGGCTTCCAGTTCACCCGCATGGTGGCGCCGGGAGTGGCGGGCGTGCTGCTGGCCGGCTTCGGCCCCACGGTGATCCTCTCCCTTGAGGTGCTGCTGGCGGCCCTGGTGATGCTGGCAGCCGGAAGTATTCGAACCCAGCAACCACCTGAGCCCAGCCAGCGTGAGTCGATCCTCACCAGCCACAGCAGCGCAATTGCTTATCTCCGCGGTAACCCGCCACTGCTCGCGGTCATCCTTATCGGCTTCGTCCCGACGCTCACCGCCACGCCCTACCAGACGTTGCTGCCGGTCTTCGCCCGCGAGGTGCTGCAGGTGGGTCCCGAAGGGTACGGCGTGCTGGCGTCGATGTCGGGCTGGGGCGCGGCCGCGGTGACGTTGACCGTAGCTACCGTGGCCGAGATTCGAGGGAAAGGGCGATTGATCGCCTTGGCGGGCATGGCGCAGGGCGTGGTGCTGCTGGTGCTGGCACTCTCGGCCTGGCTGCCCGCCCAGCCCATGCTGGGGTTCATATCCCCGGCCTATCTCGCATCGGCGTTCACACTGGCCGTGATGGGTGCCTGCGTGATGACCTTCAACACGCTGAGCACGGCGCTGGTGCAACACCTGTGCAACGACCATATGCGGGGGCGGGTAATGAGCCTGTTCTTGCTCGATATCGGCATCGCGCCGCTGGGCAATGCCTGGACAGGGCTCCTGGCGAGCGTCCCGCTGTTAGGAGTGCCGGTCACCTATGCGGCCATGGGCGTGGTGACGCTGGTAGGCATGTTGCCGGGCCGGGGCGCCATCCGGCGGCTCTGAGGCGAGGCAACCGGTGGCAATATGGGAGCTTTCCACGGCCCATGTTGCCACCGGTTCCTGCGTAGCTAGGAAGCCCCACCCGACACGGCAACCGGCGGCTTGGCCCGCCCTCGGCGCCAGCTCGCTGCGGCACCCAAGCCGGCAATACCCAGCAGCAGCACCCACCACGACATCACGGTCACTCGCAGGCCGGCGTCGAGCACACGTACCAGCGCCTGGGTCGAGGTTTCCCACGACTCTTGGATGCTGCGGAGCGGGTCCCAGCCTTTGGGGCTCTCGGGCTTGCCGGGGATGACTGGGGACAACGAGATGGTGACAGTGGCCATGTCAGACGTGCGCTGCAGCACGTTGATGCGGCCCTTCAGCCGTTCGATCTGGCCACGCACCTGGCTGAGCTGGTTCTGCACCTTCAGGATCTCGTCGACTGTCTTGGCCTGGATCATCAGCGCTTGGAGCTGTGCTTCACTCGCCTCCAAGTTCTTGGCCTGGGCACCCAGGTCGGCGAACTCCTCCGTCACGTCACGGGTGGAGCCATTCTCGGCGGTGACCTTCACACCCAGCTTGCGGAGCTGATCCATGGCCTGGTTGTAGGCCTTAGCTGGCACACGGATCACCATGGTGGCGAAGTCTTTGTCGCCCTGCGCCCTGAGCGTGTTTTGCGAAACGTAGCCGCCGAGCCCCTCCGCCAAGCCGGTCACCGCCGCCACCGAACCCGTTACGGAGTCTACGTCGAGGCTGATCTGGGTGGTGTACATGATCATCCGGTCATCGGTTGGGGCGGGAGCTGCAGCGCTATCACCACCCTTGGCGGGTACTCCTGACGGGGTTCCTTGGGAAAGCAGGGGGGCCTGCGCTGCGCGATCGCGTTCGACTGCAGAGGTGACCCCGTCCTGCAGAGAGCCGACTGGCCCGCCCGGTTCGCCGCCGATGCTCGGTGATGCGGCAGAACAGGCTGCGCTCAGCATTATGGCCGCAACAACCATGAACCTCCCTAATCGACGGACGCTGGTATGCATATCGTCCCTCCTGACGTATTGGCGAAACCCACGAGTCTCACCTTCTGCTAATACCGATAAGCTATGCCAAAGGTTACGGCATCAGGACGCCAAGGGCAGCGTGAGCAAACCGTCCAGCGACTGGAGGATAGCCCGCACTCGGTCGGCGTCCGGACGGTCTGCGTTATACACCACCTGGACGAAACGCAGGCTGGTCTCGATGGCGCCCACAGCTTCGTGCGAGAGGTAGGAGGGCTGCGGAGCCTTGCCCCAGGGGACTATGGCGCCACCGTTGCTCAGGATCACTCCGGCGAAGTCAACCTCGAACTTCGCCGTGGGTGGGATATCGACCAGTACGTCAAAGTCGCGCAGCGGCGGTGCACCCTCCCCCAGCGCCGCGGTGACGCGCCGGGCAATCGCAGCTTCGTAGTCGCGCTTCCGGTCGCTGTCTCGGAGTTGCAGGTCAAGGTCCGGGAGTGATGAACAGGGTATGGTCACCGCACGTTTGTAGAGCCTCCGTTGTTCTGTCCTGCCCAGCAGTTCCAGCGAAGGTGGCGGTGGCACGCCGGCCTCTTGCAGCAACTCACCGAGGCGAACCTCGAGCGTCGCGTCGGTGGCTAGGCAGAGCCGCCGCAAGCGCGGCTCTTGCACCGAGAGCCGCGTAAACCCGAGAGCCCGCAGGCTGTCTGCCACCGCACGGTTGAACATCGCCGAAGCAATGCGGGCAGCATGATGCCAGTAGACATACCGGAACATAAGGTACTTGGCGAATACCACACTCTCGACGGTGCCGACGCCGTCTTCGGTCATCACCAGCTGGCCGGAATCTGGATCAACGCGCAGCGACGCTATGAGCCGCTGCACCTCGACGCGTCCGTAGGGCACGCCAGCATGATGGGCATCGCGATTGAGATAGTCCAGCTTGTCCATGTCCATGTGGCTATCGACCAAGCTGTGCAGGAACGGGGGAAGGCGCGGGTCTGCTCGTCCCGAGAGCAACCCCGTCACCAGGGCAACGTCCACCCCCCAGTCGTTGGTCAACACCTGTTGCAGCTCTGCGTCACCCTCAATCAGCGAGACCGAAAGCTCTCCATGATGCAGCCGGGTGCCGTTGAACGAGATCTCCTCCATCAGGTGCGAGTAAGGGAAGTGCCCCAGGTCGTGCAACATGCCGGCCGCGAGCGTTGCCCGCACAGCCTCCGGATCGATAGCCGCCACCGCCGTGAGGTGCTGCAGGGCAAGCCGCACCAGGTGATAGACGCCAATGCTGTGGCTGAACCTGCTGTGGGTGGCGCCCGGGTACACCAAGTGGGCTGGGGGCACCTGTCGGATGTGCCCCAACCGTTGCATAAGTGGCGTGTCCAACGTGCGATAGGCCGCAGCCATCAGCGGCACGCTGCCATAAACAGCATCACGAATGCTGTAGGGGCCGGGCTCGAAGAGGTAGGGGTGCAGGGCGATGCCGCTTGGCTCAGTCAGTGCCTTCTCCTTGAATCACGCAGTGGACCTTGACTTCATTGTATCGCCAGGGGCAGGCCCTCTCCGTGTAGACTGGGAACATGCGCCTGTTTTTGATCCGCCACGGGGAAACCGACTGGAACGTCGAGGCGCGTATTCAAGGCGTGGCGGATATCCCACTGAACGAGCGCGGCCGGCGCCAAGCCGAATTACTGGGCGAGGCACTCGCGCGTGAACCCATTTCGGCTGTGTTCGCCAGCCCGCTGCAGCGTGCCCAGCACACCGCCGCATGCGTCGCGCTGCCCCATCGACTGGCCGTGCGCACCCACCCGGGGCTGGCCGAGCTGGATCAGGGCGTGCTGGAAGGGCTATTGGCTAAGGATTTGCGGGAGCACCCCGCAGGCATTGTGCAGGCGTGGGAGGCCGGCAACATGGCTGTTGTCATCCCAGGTGGCGAGTCGATGGAAGCGCTGCAGCAACGTGCGTGGTCGGCCATTGAGGCCATTCGCGATCAGGCTGGTCCGGACGGCGTGGTGGCCGTGGTCTCTCACAACCTCACCACCAAAGCCATCATCTGCTCGGCGCTGGGACTCCCGCTCATTACCTACCGCCGGCTGCGTAAAGACAACGGCTCGGTGAGCGTCCTGGAGTTTCAGGCTACCCATAACGTGCTGATGCGCCTGAACGACGTCTCCCACTACGCCACGCTTGATGCACTCGGCACGACGAATGCCCCGCCAAGTGCACCGGCCAAGCGAGGGTAGCGTAACAAGCGATTAGCCACCGCGTTACCGATTGCAGAGCGATGAACTTCTTCCCCCGTATCTCCTTCCCAACCCCTTTTGGCCCATCGACACGAGCGATCGTGACCCTGGCGAGCGCCGCTATCGTGGTGTTCTACACCTTCGCCGTCGGCCAACGGGCCATCCATACGCTTGAGCTGCAGCAGGAGGCCGCGACGCTGGAGCGTCAAAGCACCGCACTCAAGCTGCGGGGCCTTGAGCTGGCCGCAGAACGTCAGCGCCTGCTGGACGGTACCGACGTGGAGACCATTGCCCGCCGTGAGCTGAACTACATCAAGCAAGGTGAGGCCGCAGTGGTGGTTCTACCCACGGCCGCAGCCATCGAGCGTGCTCGCCTGGCGGCCGAACCCCCCCAGCGCCCAGCCGAGCGGTCCCTCTGGGAATCGCTCTTGAAGGTGCTCACCGGCGGGTAAGCGCTGGCTTCCACCATGCCTGCCGCTGCATCCAAAGTCGTCCAGCACCGGGTCATCGCCCCGCTCCGCCGAGCGCTACAGACTGCCCTGCAGGGAAGGCCGGAAACGCTGCTGGCCGGCGTCTCCGGCGGGCCCGACTCGCTCTGTCTACTGCACGGTCTGGCGCAGTTACGGAGGACACTCCCAATCCGGTTGCACGTAGCGCACCTGGATCACGGCCTGCGCGGACAAGCCGGGGCCGATGACGCCGCCTTCGTGCGTGAAACGTGCAGGGCCCTCGATATCCCCTGCACCACGGAACGCCGCTCCGTCAGCGAGTATCAGGCCACACACCCAGAGGTTACGTCGGTTGAAGCGGCAGCCCGCAACGTCCGCTACAGCTTCTTCCACGATGTGGCGGCCGCCATTGGCGCTGCCGCAGCGGTCACCGGCCACACGCTCGATGACCAAGCCGAAACCGTCCTCATGCACCTCATCCGAGGCGCTGGCTCCACCGGCCTACGGGGTATGCAAGCGGACAGCATCGCCCAGACCGAGGCCGGACCGCTGCGAGTTCTGCGTCCCCTCCTCGGTGTCTCACGGGCAGCGACGCCTGCCTATTGCCGCAGCGCCGGCCTGCACCCTCGGGATGACGAGACGAACCAATCGCTGGACTTCACCCGCAACCGAACCCGCCTGCACGTCTTGCCAGTGCTGCAGCAGCTCAACCCAAAGGTGGTGGATGCTTTGGCCCAATTGGCGGTTCAAGCGCAGCAGGACCACGCCTATTGGGATGCTGAAGTAGCCCGCACTCTTGCTGAGTTCGGCGAGCCATTCCAGACGGGCCTCCTGCTGGATCGTCGCCGGTTGCGCAGCAAACCTGCAGCTCTGGTCACGAGAGTGTTGCGGCGAGCAGCGATCGCGGTAACGCCCAATGCCGAAATCAGCTTCGATCACTCGGAGGCGTTGCAGGCATTAGTCAACGGCTCCTCCGGCAAGCTACTGTGGCTCCCCGGCATTCCGCTCTATGCCCTTGCCACCTATGCTCACCTCTTGCTGGTGCATGAACCACTCAACCTAGGGAGCCTGCCGCAGCCTCTGCCCGTTGCCGGCGTCAGCGAGCAGCGCTGGGGACCCTGGCAAGTGACGCTCGGCCCCATGACTGCTGCGACATCGAAGGGACACTGGCAGACACCCTTGACGGAGGAGCAAGCGGGCCGGGCGCATGTAGGGCATCGGGTTCCGGGGCAGCGGTACGGCCATCGTAAGCTTCAAGACGCGCTGGTGGACGCTGGCTGCCCGGAGCTGCTGCGCGACCACCTGCCGGTGCTCACCGACAGCGAGGGAACGGTGCTATGGGTTGCAGGTCTAGGCCCGGTGGCATCGCCGCCGCGGTCAGGCAGCGGCCCAGGGACTTTTCTCCAAGTGCGACCGGCCGATCGGCTCCTCGAAGGTGCCTTGCGGCTTTGGGAGGGCCGTTCCTATAATGACGAAGCCCGCTAGCGAATCCCCGCACCGCCACTCACGAGTCGCAGTTGCCTCCCAGCCTGTTCAACCGAACGCCGCAACCACCTACCTACCGCATTCTTGTGCCGCTTGGCGGGAACCCTTCCGACGAGGTCGCCCTGCGTTTGGCGTGCGACATCGCTAAGAAGGAAAAAGGCAGAGTGCAGGCCGTGTACGTGATTGAAGTACGACGAACGCAGGCCCTCGATGCCGAGTTGCCGCCTGAGCTTGAACAAGGCGAGGTCATCCTGCGCGAAGCAGAGGCGCTGGGATCGCAGCTGCAAACCGAGATCGACACTGAACTGCTGCAAGCACGCGAGGTGGGCCCCGCGGTTGTGGACGAGGCCTGCGACCGGGGGGTGCAGTTGATTGTGATGGGGTTACCGTATAAACGGAAGTTCGGCGACTTTAGCCTTGGCCGCAGCGCACCATATATTCTCAAGCATGCGCCGTGCAGGGTATGGATTCTGCGCGAACCTCCGGCGGCAGCGGAGTAGTCGCGTCATGGGGAGCTTTACATGCGTGTGGTGATCATGGGCTGCGGCCGTGTGGGTTCCACCTTAGCCGCGAATCTCGACCAAGGCGGCCACGAGGTCACCATCGTTGATTTGGATTCGAGCCAGTTCCGCCGGTTGCCCGCAGGCTTCGGCGGACGTTCGCTGGTAGGTAACGGCATCGACCAAGATGTGCTACGGCGAGCCGGTATTGAAGAGGCTGATGCGTTTGTGGCGGTGACACAGGGAGACAACCACAACGTCTTGGCATCACAGATCGCGAAGCATGTGTTCAGCGTTCACAACGTCATTTGCCGGATGTACGACCTAGTGCGTGAGGAGTTCTACCAGGATCTCGGCCTCACGACGATATCGCCCACCAAGGTCATTAGCGGCATGATTGGCGACATGCTGCATCACCCGGAGTAGCTGCCCATGTACATCATCCTTGTCGGCGGTGGGAAAGTCGGGTTTCATCTCGCCCGTGCGCTGCTCAGCGAGGGCCACGAAGTGTTGGTCATTGAGCGCGACCGGCGGAAGTGCGTTAGCATCAACGATGAACTGGGATCGGTCGTGCTGCAGGGCGACGGCTGTGAGGCCGCCATCCTGGCCGAAGCCGGTGCCAGCCGGGCCGACCTGGTGATTGCCGTGACCGGCGGCGATGAGGACAATCTGGTGGTATGCCAGCTTGCCAAGGGCAAATTCCACACTCCCAGGACTATCGCCCGGATCAACAATCCCAAGAACGAAAGCATTTTCAAGAAGCTGGGCATTGACGATACGATCAGCAGCACGCAAGTGATCATGGAGCGCATCCAGGCGGAGATTCCGTCACACCCGTTGCTGCACCTTGCGTCGCTGGGCAGTTACGGTTTGGAATTGGTGAACCTGAGCGTGGCCGAGGGCGCCGCCGCCGCCGGACACAAGCTACGCGATATTTCGCTGCCGCCTCAGACCGTGGTATCGCTCATCATCGGCGCCGACGGGCCACGGGTCCCGACCGGAGACACCCTTATCCAAATCGGCGATGAGGTCATTGCCGTTACTAGAGTGGAGTCCGAAGACGCGTTGCGAGCACAGTTCGCGAGCCAGCACTAGCGCATGCCCCCCCGACGCGTTGCCTATTTGGGCCCAGTTGGCACCTTCAGCGAAGCTGCCGCTCGCCTTTACGCCCCAGCCGCCGAGCACCTAGCTCAGCCCAATACCGCCGCTATTGCTCACGCGGTGGAACAGGGAGCCGCTGATGTGGGTATCGTCCCTATCGAGAACAGCCTTGAGGGTTCGGTGCCCGACACCCTCGATCTCCTGATCCACGAATCCAAACTGAGCATCTGCGCCGAGGTGGTGGTCCCGATCGTTCAGTGCCTGATGGTGAAGGCAGGGACAACGCTCGACCGCATCCGCACCGTTCACTCTCACCCGCAGTCCCTGGGTCAGTGCCGCCACTTCCTGGAGCGCACGTTGCCCCACGCCGAACAGATGGCGCATGTCAGCAATGCGGCTGCGGTTCAAGAAATGCTGAAGCGGGAGGACGCGGCCGCCATCGGGCCGGAGCGCTCGGCGGAGCTCTACGGAGCGCAGGTCCTCCAGCGCTGCGTTCAGGACCGCTCCCCCAACGACACCCGCTTCGTGGTGCTGGCTGACGCCGATCACTCGCCGACAGGCAAGGACAAGACATCGCTCTGCTTCGAGGTGCAGGACCGCCCCGGAGCGCTGCTGAGTGTGGTCCAGGCGATCTCGGGCCGCGGCATAAACCTGCGGAAGATTGAGTCACGCCCCTCCAAGGAGCAGTTGGGGACGTATCTCTTCTTGGTGGACTTGGAGGGTCACCGGCTGGAACCCGCGGTAGCTGCCGCGCTGGACGAAATCCGCCAGTTCTGCCGCCCTGAGCACACCCGCGTCTTCGGCTCCTATCCCCGCTTCGAATCGGAGCGGCGGCCCTGACGCCGAAGTGAGGACGAGCCGGGCCATACGGCATGCGCCTTTGGCCTAGACTCCGCCCAAACGGCCCGATGGCGCGGCCCTGCGGTAGACGCCAGGCACCCAGGCCTAGCGACTAGCTCAAACCGGTCGCCGGCCATCGAATCGCGGGCGTCCCCCCATCTGAGGCCTTCGACCGCTCAGGCAACCGATGCCCCTGAAGGCGTGGTGTGGGGCGGGCTGTTTGCTGAGCTTGTCGAAGCGACCAGCAGGGTGGGGGCTGCCAATGCTGAGATAGTGACTTAGCCGCCGCCACCGTTCGAAGTGCTCGTCGCGACGGCGCCAACTGGCGTGCGGCGCCACTTAGCCTTCCCCTCTTCCAACAGGTCGTGCCCCTCGGAATCCACGCACACGATGACCGGGAGTTTCTCCACGGTGAGCCGGCGGATGGCCTCGGTGCCGAGGTCCTCGTAGGCGACTACTTCGGCCTTCTTGATGTGCTGGGTCAGGAACGCGCCGGTGCCACCGACCGCCATGAAGTAAATGGCGCCTAGGCCCTTCATCTTGGCGCGCAGTGCGGGCCCGCGCCCGCCCTTGCCGAGGGTCGCCAGCAGACCGAACGGCAATAATTCCTCCCAGAAAGCGTCCATGCGCATGCTGGTGGTAGGGCCCGCCGAACCGAGCGCTGCGCCTTCGCGCGGGGGCGTGGGCCCGGTGTAGTACACAATGTTGCCCTCAAATGATATCGGCGCTTGTCCGCCGGCCTTGAGGGTCTCGGCCATACGCTTGTGAGCGGCGTCGCGGGCGCTGTAGATCTCGCCGGTGATCTCGACGAGCTGGCCCACCTTGAGTGATCGGCGCACCTCTTCAGTAATCGGCGTACGGAGTTCCATAGGGGTTCCTTTCGGCCGTCAGGCCTTCATGGTCTGTGTGGTGGCTTCTGCAAGAAATGGCAAGACATGCGGCAACACCAGATCGCCCCGGCCGGACGCCTGCCCATGATTCAGGCCGGCCAACGGGACGAACTGGGCGCCGGCAACGGCGCTCGCGGCGCGCTGTGCGCCCTCGAACAGGCCATCGGCGGTGCCGCAGTAGAGCAGCGTGGGTCTGGTCAGCCTGGCCAGCGCCTCGGTCTGGTTGCGATAGCCCTCAGTGCCCTCGGCCGCGTCAGCCAGCGCCTCGGCATCGGTGGCCAGCATGCGGGCGCGACGCTCCGGGGTCATGGCCGCCTGGCCGGAAGCCTCGATCCAGGCGAGATAGGCCGCCATCCCTTGGCGGAGCGGCGCAACACGGCCATTGGGCCGGCCACTGGGATCGCCATAAGGATGCATGCCACCGAGGATCCATGCGGTGATCCGCTCGGGCGCCATAAGGGCGGTGGCAAACCCGAGCATGGCGCCCATGGAGTAGCCCCAGTACATCGCACGCTCAGCACCGGCAGCGTCGAGGACGGCGAGCAGGCCACCAACTAGGCGGTCACGGCTATAGTATTCAACGCCATGCGGCTTGCCGCTTTGGCCATGCCCGGGCAGGTCGGGCATGATGAGGCGATAGTGCGGCTGTAGGCCGTCGACGAAGCCGCCTTCGTACCAACCTTCGACGCTGTTGGTGTGCCCGTGCACCAGCAGGAGGCTGGGACCACTGCCCTCGATGCGGTAGTGGAGGTTGACGCCGTGGTGCATGACGTATGGCATGGGGATCCCCTCTCCCTAGCCCTCGCCCTGCGAGGGAGAGGGGCTGACGGCTTGTTGGGCAACCTTGGCGAGAAATGGGAGCACGTGCGGCAGCACCAAGTCGGCCCGCTCCGAGGCCTGCGAATGGTTGAGGCCGGACAGCGAAATGAACCGAGCGTCGGGCAGCTCACCCGCTACCCGTTGCGCGCCCTCGTGCAGAGGATCAGCGTCCCCGGCGTAGACCAACACCGGCATGGTGAGACGCGCGATGGCGGCGTCCTGGCCGATCCAGGTGACCGCGCCCTCCATGAAAGCAGCGAGCGCCGGACCGTCGTTCGCCAGCAGGCGGGCGAGGCGCGCCTCTGGGAGCGGCTCCGGCAGTTCCGGCTTGACGATAGTCTCGTAGTAGTGCTGCATGCCCTGACGGAAAGCGGGGGTGCGGTCGGGGCGACGGCTGCCGCTGCCACTCTGTGGGCTGCGGGGATAGGGGTGCATGCCACCCAGCACAAAGGCATCGAACCGTTCGGCCGCCAGCAGTGCCGCAGCGTAGCCGGTAGCTGCGCCCAGCGAGTAGCCCCAGTACACGGCGCGGTCCACGCCGACGTCATCCAGGACCGCCAACACATCGCCCACCACGTGCTCACGGGTGTATGCGTCTGCGGTGTGGGGTTTGTCACTCTGGCCGTGGCCGCGCAATTCCATCACCAGCACCCAGTAGTCGCGTCGCAGCGCCTCGACGTAGCCGAAGTCGAACCAGCCCTGGCGGCTCGCGGTGAGGCCATGCGCCAGCACCACCGCCGGGCCGGAGCCGACGCTGTCGTAGTGGATGCGGACGCCTTGGTTGTCAGCGAATGGCATAGTAGCCCGCCCTCAGAAGGGGAGCCGCGCCCGGCAGGTTGCTTCGTTGCACGACTTCTACCCTCCCCCTCACCCCTCCCTCCAAGGGAGGGGAATGCTCGGACCAGTCTACAGGACAGCGTGCTTGGTGCGGGCGCTGTGGCATTGCAGGTTGACCGCCACGGGGAGCGCCGTGATGTGCGTGGGGTACGTCTCCACGTGCACGGCCAGCGCGGTCTGGGTGCCACCGACGGCTTGCGGACCCAGGCCGAGTTTGTTCACCGCGGTCAGCAGTTCTGCCTCAAAGCCGGCGGTCTCGGGGTCAGGGTTCGTCTCTTCCACCTTGCGCAGCAGTGACTTCTTGGCGAGGTACATGGCGTACTCGGCGGTGCCGCCGATGCCGACACCAACAATGAGCGGGGGGCAGGGGTTGCCGCCCGACTCCTCAATCACATCACAGATGAACTGTGAGATGCCCGCTTTGCCGGCGCCCGGCAGCAACACCTTGATCTGGCTCATGTTCTCGCAGCCGCCGCCTTTGGGCATCACGGTAATGCCAAGCTGGTCGCCGGCCACGATCTCGGTGTGGATCACGCCCGGGGTGTTGTCTTTGGTGTTGGTGCGGCTGCTGAAGGGATGATCGGCGATGGAGGCCCGCAGAAAGCCGGTGGTGTAGGCTTGGCGGATGCCCTCGTTCACGGCGTCGTACAGACCACCGCCGGTCACATGGACGTCCTGCCCTAGGTCCAGGAAAACGCAGGAGGTGCCGGTGTCTTGGCAGAGGGCAATCTGCTGGGTGCGGGCGATCTTCTGGTTCTCGAGGATCTGGCCCAGGATGTCTTTACCCAGCGGCGACTCTTCTTGCGTGCGGGCCTTCTCGATGCTGGCAACGACATCATCGGGCAGGTAGTAGTTGGCCTCCTGAAAGAGGCGCTTCACGGTATCGGTGATTTCGGTTGTGGTTATTTCACGCATGTGTTTTTGCCCTCAACAGATAAGGTTCATGGATGGTGCGGAGCAGCTCCTCGTAAGCACTCCAGTAGCGGGTCTCGTCGAGCACAGAACCCGCCAGATCGCAGGCAAGATAAAACGGCTCCTCGTGACACACAATATCCTCATCAGCGCGTAGTGTGCGCATCGGAGGACCGCTCTCTCGAAGCCGCAGGCGATAGCGCGAAACAACGTCGCGAGCCGCTTTTGACGACATGCCATGAAAGCGAACAAGGCACTGCCGCACAGCTTCCCAGTATGCCCCTACCCGGAAAGGATACTCGGGGGTGTTCTTCATAGGATGTCCCTCGGACTTGCATTGAGCAAAGAAGCAGCTTCACCGGTGTGGAAGCTCACTTGATCAAACCCATCGTAGATGCTTCTGGTGAGCAAGTCACCTCTGGTTACCGGCCCTACTACCGCATCGTACCAGGTGGGTAGGACCAATCCTGGCCGATGTGATCCCCCAGAGCGGCAGTGCTGGACGGATTGCCAGTACTCTTCGGCTCGAGCATCCGCCCGAACGAACCAGAGGGTATCCAGACGCGCCAAAGAGTCCCGGTTCACGCTAAACGCAACGACTGCGCGGGCCTCTTGTAAGCGCTACGCCTTCCGGTCGGCCCATTCTGTGGCTTGGTCGAGTGACGTGGTTGTGTAGAAGCCCGAACCAAACTCGCGACGCGCCATGCCGTGTCGGACATCCACTCCAGCCAACACTCGGTGGGCATTCCCATCTGTAGTGCCATGACACAGGGTAACTGGGCCATTCACCCAACCACCCTGACTTGCTGAGCGTTGAACCAAGACCTTACTTCACGCCCATGACGTCGACAAGTTCCTTCACAGCGTGGGCACTCTTGGTGACGGCGGCCTGCTCGTCGGCGGTGAGGTTGATCTGGATGACCTGCTCCGCACCCTTGGCGCCCAGCTTCACGGGCACGCCGACAAACACGTTGTTGATGCCGTACTGGCCGGTAAGCCGCACCGCACAGGGCAAGATGCGCTTGCGGTCGAGCAGGATGCTGTCAACCATCGAGACGACACTGGCGGCTGGAGCGTAAAACGCCGAACCGGTCTTGAGCAGCGCCACGATTTCGGCGCCGCCGTCACGCGCCCGTTGCACGATCTGTGCGATACGGTCGGCCGGCAGCAACTCGCTGAGCGGCGTGCCGCCGACGGTGGTATAGCTGGCCAGCGGCACCATGGTGTCGCCGTGACCGCCCAATACGTAGGCACTGACTTCCCGAACCGACACGCCGAGTTCCTGGGCGATGAAGGTGCGGAAGCGGGCGGTATCGAGCACGCCGCCCTGGCCGATGACCCGGCTGTTTGGGAAGCCGCTGGCTGCCTGGGCAACGTGGCACATCGCGTCCATGGGGTTAGTGACCACGATGATCACCGCGTCGGGACTCTTGTGGGCGGCGTTCTTCGCCACGCTCTCCACGATGCCCTTGTTGATACTCAGCAAATCGTCTCGGCTCATGCCGGGTTTGCGGGCAATACCGGAGGTGATGACGACAACGTCCGAACCAGCCGTTTCGTCCCAGCCATTGGTGCCCACCACGGAGCTGTCGTAGGCGTCGACGGGACCGGCCTCCAGAATGTCGAGCGCCTTGCCTTGCGGCAGACCCTCCACGATGTCCTGGAGCACCACATCGCAGTAGCCCTTGAGGGCGAGCAGGTGAGCAGTGGTGGCGCCGACATTACCGGCGCCGATAACGGTTACTTTTTTCCGGGGCATGTTGTCTTTGGTGTCCTTTACCCGAGCTTCTCGCAGAATGGCCTCGGCGTACTGTGTGGTGCCGGCGCTGCCGCCAACGGAGATCAGCATGGCCGAATGAGCCGAAGGTAGTATACCGCAGCACTGCCGGGCGTTACAGAGCCCGTATTCACTCACCTAGAATGTTACCGAAGAGGGTAGGGTTCACTCAGCTAGGGATGTTACTGAGGGAACCATGCCGCCAAATGAGACTATGACGGTGAATGAGCGAAGGGAGTACGTGAAAGTGATGGCCCTTCGGTACTG
>SHYE01000112.1 GCA_009692935.1 Dehalococcoidia bacterium
GTTGCCAGGTGTCAGCGGGTCGAACACCACAATGGGTACGTTGTGCTCCATGCACATGGTGAGCGCGGTGGTATCCATCACTTCAAGGCGGCGATCCAGGACATCACGATAGGTCAGGCGGTCGAACCGCTGAGCGCCGGGCACCTTGCGGGGGTCGGCATCGTACACGCCGTCTACCTTGTTCTTGCCCATCAGTAGCACGTCGGCGCCCATCTCCAGGCACCGGAGCGCCGCTGCGGTGTCGGTGGTGAAGAACGGATTACCCGAGCCTGCGCCGAACACCACGACGCGGCCCTCTTCCAAGTGGCGCATGGCACGGCGGCGAATGTAGGGCTCCGCAACGGCTTGAATAGGCAGGGCGGTCTGGGTGCGTACCACCGATCCTACCGCTTCAAGCGCGTCCTGCAGGATGAGGCTGTTGATGACCGTGGCCAGCATGCCGCAGTAATCAGCCGTGGCACGGTCGATAACACCTTCAAATGCGCTCCCCCGCAGGAAGTTGCCGCCACCGACCACGATAGCCACTTCTGTCCCCGACTGGGCGGCCTCGTGGATGGAGGTGGCGAGGTACTGCACCACCCGCACGTCGATGCCAAACTGGCCTTCGCCCTGCAGCGCTTCGCCGCTGAGCTTAAGCAGTACCCGGCGGTAGGGTTGCCGCACGGAGGGTTAGTCCCCCCCGAGTTCGAATCGGCTGAAGCGGCGCACGCGAATCACCTCGCCGGTAGTCGCGCTGACGCTTTTCACCAGCTCGTCAACCGACTTGCTGGGGTCCTTGATGTAGGGCTGCATCAGCAGCACCACCTCTTTGGGATCGTCCTCTGACCCGGCAGGCAGCTCCGACGGTTCCACGAACTTCGGGTTTGTCGCAGCAATCTGCATCGCGAGGTCGTGAGCCAAGCCCTTGAAGGCATCGGTGCGGGCCACGAAGTCGGACTCGCAGTTCACCTCCACCAGCACCCCGATGCGCCCACCGTGGATATAGGACTCCACCGCGCCCTGGCCCGTGTCGCGATCAGAGCGCTTCGCCATCTTCATGGCGCCGGCCTCCAATAACCACTTAGCGGCCTTGTCCAGGTCGCCGTCGTTCTCTTCCAGCGCTTTGCGGCAATCCATCACACCTGCGTTCGTGCGGTCGCGTAATTCCTTTACGGCCGCTGCGGTAATCTCTGCCAAGCTGCTACTCCTTGCGTTACGTGGGCCTTTAGGCCTGTGCCTCTACCGGTTCAGCGGCGGCTTCGGGCTCTGGCTTCTCGGGATCGTCAGTGGGGTCGTAGATGTGCGAGCCGGTGTCTTCCATCACTTCGTCCTCGCCGTAGTACTCGCGAGCGGCAAGGCCCTCCAGCACGGCATCTGCCATCTTGCCGGTGATCAGTTTCACCGCACGGATGGCGTCGTCGTTCCCGGGAATTGGGTAGTCGATCTGGTCCGGGTCGGAGTTAGTGTCGGCGATGGCCACGATGGGGATGTTGAGCCGCATCGCCTCGGTCACCGCGATCTGCTCCTTGGGCGTATCGATGATAAACAGCGCCGTGGGAAGCTTGGTCATCTCTTTAATGCCGCCAAGCTGCCGGTTCAGCCGCTGAATCTCCTCTTCCAGTTTCAGCGCCTCCTTCTTGGGGAGGTAGCCGAACTCTCCCTTGGCCCGGCGGTCTTCCAGCCGGACCAGGTAGTCGATGCGGGACTGGATGGTGGCGAAGTTGGTGAGCGTGCCGCCCAGCCAGCGCTGGTTCACAAAGTACATGCCGCAGCGGCGGGCTTCCAACTCCACGGCTTCCTGCGCCTGCTTCTTGGTGCCGACGAACAGCAGGGAGCCGCCGGCAGCGACGAGGTCGCGCACGTAGTTGTAACTGTCCGACAGGCGGGTGACCGTCTGTTGCAGGTCGACAATGTGGATGCCATTACGCTCGGTGAAAATGAACCGGCGCATTCGTGGATTCCAGCGGCGGGTCTGGTGGCCGAAGTGGACGCCAGCCTCCAACAGAGACTTCATCGAAACCAATGTGGACATACGAACTCCTCGTCTGCGGTCCGTCCTATACGGACGGGCTAAGGGGGCAGGCCCCAATTTCCTACTCGCGGTGGGGTACGCCGGCCAGGATGAGCCGACACATGCAACGGGGAACCGCTGCCGCTCTGGGACAGTCTAGCACAGCGCGGCAGGAGGCCGGTAGAGGCGTACTGTAGAGTTCCCCGAATCGGCAGTCAAGGGTCATGACCGGCACCAGCACAGGTATCAGCCCCAGAGGGGAGAAGGTCGCTCACCGCTCATTCATCGGGTTTCGAGAGGATTGCGGTTGCCCTCTGGGTCTGGTATCACTGGTGGGCGCAATCCCCAACCCGGAGGCCAGCCTTGGCACATTCGATCGACATTCCGAACGTGGAACACACCGCACCCATTCCCATGGGCAGCCGCGTCGGCAACATGATCTTCTCCTCGGGCATTATGGGCGCCGACCCCACGACCGGCGTGATTCCCGACGACGCCGCCCAGCAGGCCGAGTTCGCGTTCCAGAACCTGCGCACCTTCCTGGAGCTGGCGGGGGCCACACCCGAGCAGGTGGGCAAGGTGACGGTGCACGTGAAGAACGAGGCCGACCGCGACCTGATCAACAAACCCTGGCTCGAGATGTTCCCCGACCCCCATCACCGGCCGGCCCGCCACGCAGTGCAGGCGAACCTGCGCCGCAACATGCTGTTCCAGCTTGAGGTGATAGCGGTATTGCCCTAATGCTAGCTTCCCAGGCGTAATGCCATGAGCACGGTGCAAACGGTCCTGGCCACGGTCAGGTAAGTTCGGTGTGCAGGTGGGTGGCGCCCTTGACCATACGGGCTACTGGACATCGGCCCGCGATATCGCGCAGCCGCTCTCGCTGCTCATCGGTAAGGTCACCCGTCATAGTGACACGCTCGGTGATGTGGTCCACCAGCACCTGTGCGCCGTCGCGCGCGCGCTCCGGCGTCCGTTCGTGGCTAACCTCGACCGTTACCTCGCCCGGGTCCCAGCCGTGGCGTTCGGCGTAGAGCCGGATGGTGATCGCGGCGCAACCACCGATGGCCGCCATCAGCAGATCCTGCGGTGTCGGCCCGGCGCCGCCGCCCGCCGGAGGGGGCTCGTCGACGACCAGCGTATGGCCGCGGGTAGTGACCGTGAGTTGCTGCTTAACCGTGCTGCGGACGATTGCGGCGTGGAGTGGTGGCATCGGCGACCTCCGGCAATGGGACGTGATCACAGCATAGCCACTTACCGCAAGCCGGCTCGGCGCTAGGATGGCGCTCGAAGACGGGAGGTTAGCTTGATGGAGGCCGGTCCAAAGCGAGATGGCCATTGAACCTCGATACGCAGGCACCACCGGTACTGCAGGGCTACGCACTGTGGTTGTGTCCCGCTGAACCGGCGGCTGCCCAACTCGCTGCGGCCATCAACGCTTTGGCTGAGCGGGAGGGCACGCCAGCGTTTCGGCCTCACCTTACGCTGCTGGGCGCGATGACCGGCCCGGAAGCAACGCGGACAGCGCAGGTAGAGCGACTGGCGCGGCGCCTGCAGCCGGTCCCGCTGCCAGTTACTGCCGTCACGGCCAAGCCCGACTACTTCCGAAGCGTCGTGTTGGAGGTCGCGCTGACCCCAGAGCTCATGCGCCTGCATGAGCTCTGGGGTCAGCGAGCTGCTGGACTATCAGGACGACGGCGCCTACCATCCCCACCTGAGCGTCGTCTATGGCTCATTGCCGCTGCTTCGGAAGACAGAGCTGACCGCCGAACTGACGCATCTCGCCGGGCTAGCACTGGTAGACAAGAGTCTAGAACTGGTGGCGCTGGACGGCCCGCCCAACGCATGGAGGACAGTGTTTCGGGCGCAATTGGGTAAGTAGCGGAGCTGGCGCGACATAATGGTTTGCACAGGGTATTGCTGCTACAGCAGTACCCTACGAATGGATTCGGCCACCATGGCGGGCCGCGCCCCGTCCTCAATCTCCACCGTATGCTCCATCACAATGTGGTGGATGCCCGGCGAGACGTCTTGCACCCCCAGCAGCTTGTTGTGCATGCGGATGCGTTTGCCGACGCGGACGGGGGTGATGAAGCGCACCCGGTTCAGTCCATAGTTGATGGTCATCGTCTGGCCCAAGTCGATGCGGGGGCCCTCCCAGTCGCGATTGAGCAGGCTCTGGATGGAGAGCGTGAGATAGCCGTGGGCGATGGTACCGCCAAACGGCGCCGCCGCGGCACGCTCTGCGTCAACGTGGATCCACTGGTGGTCGCCAGTGACCTCGGCGAACGCATCTACCCGCTCTTGGGTTATCTCGAACCAAGCGCCGTGGCCCAGCGTCTGGCCGGTGAGGGTCTTTAGTTCGTCGATGGTGGTGACCGTTCGGTTGTCGGGCATCAGACTCCTCTCACGCTCGTTCTCATCCCTATGTACTACTCGTAGCAACGACAGTCGGCGGCTGGAAGGTTAACGACTGCCCGTAGCTGCGACAGCGCGTCGTAAATTGGCGATTATGCAATAATGGCCAAAGCCGATGAGCCTCATTATCCAATATTGGCATCCCTGCAAGTACTTTCCCGCCGTATTGGAGCAACAGCTTTCTAAGCACTGCCTCTAGCTGCAACCGGCGCCTGTGTCTACCTATGGCATAGCCGTACCCGCAACAGTGAGCTCAGCGAGTAACTACACCGTGCGCCGCGTCTAGAACACGTTGCGGTAGCTGGTCTCGATCGACACGTCGACCAGCGAGGGGCCGTTGTGGGCGAGCGCCGCCTGCAATGCGCCCCGCAGCTCGTCGGGGTGCGTGACCTTAGCGTTGTGGATGCCCCAGACCGCAGCCTGCTTGCTGATATCGATGGCGGGCTCGCCGAAGTCCATGCCCAGGAAGTCGCTCTTGCGGGGCGTCTCGCCCAGGTAGCGCACCATGCCGAGCTTCAGGATGCGATAGCTGGCGTTGTTGAATACCACCCAAGTGCAGGGGATGTTGTACTTGGCGGCGGTCCACAGCCCTTGAATGCTGTACATGCTGTCGCCCTCGCGCAGCAGGCCGATGACGGGGCGGTCGGGCAGCGCCAGCGCCACACCCAGCGTGCCGGGCAGCGGGAAGCCAAGCGCCGCGCCGCCCTCATAGAATGAGTCGGGCTCGGTGAGGTTCATGAGCTGGCCGAAGGGGGCGCGGCCGGAGGTGCCACCGGCGCCCACATACACCGAGTTCTTGGGGGCAGTATCACGAATCTCGCCCATGAGCCGCATTGCGCTGATGGGGTTCTTGTCCCACTCGGCCTTGAGCTGGGCCTCGGACCGAGCGCGCGTCTCGGCGGTGCGCTCCGCCACTTGACTGGCGCGGCGTTGAGCCTCGGTGCGCTGCACGGGCGTCAGCAGGCGATCGAGGGCATCGTGCAGGTCGCGGGCGCCCCACTTGGGGTCGGCGGCGATGCAATGGGCCGCCGGGTAGTCTTTGCCCATGCTGTAGGTGTCGATATCGATGTGCACCAGCGCGCAGTCCTCGGGCACCGGATTGCCACCCTCGTAGAACAGCGGCAGGAACGGGTTGCCCACGCCAACCAGCACCATCACGTCATGGCCGGCCAGACTCTCCTTCATGCCGCCCATGAAGCCCAGCGAACCAATGAACAGCGGGTGCTGGGTGGGGAAGTTCCAGCGGCGGCCGGTGCCCTGCATGACCGGAGCGCCCGCCAGTTGCGCCAACGCGATGACTTCGGGGGCGGCGTTGCTCAGCGCACAGTTGTCGCCGACCATGATGAGCGGGTTGCGGGCCCCGGCCAACAGCTTCGCCACCTGCTCGATAGCGGCGGGATCGGGCCGGGTGGACCACGCGGTATACGGGGCGCGGCTGATCTTCTCGGACACCGGCTGGTCGAGCACGTCTTGCGGTAGGCTCAGCACGACCGGACCCTGCGGCGGCTCGGCCGCAATCTTGAAGGCCCGGCGCAGGGCGGACGGTACGTCCTCGCCCCGCTGCACCTCGCCGGCCCACTTCACCCACGGCTGGGCAAAGCGCACTAGGTCGGCGGAGAGGAAGGGCTCGGTGAACATGTGGCGGGTGTCCTGCTGCCCCACCGTCACCACCACCGGCGCGCCCGCCCTCATCGAGTTGTAGAGCATGCTCATGGCGTTGGCCAAGCCTGGCGCGATGTGCACGTTGACCACTGCGGGCCGGTGGGTGGCGCGGGCGTAGCCGTCGGCCATGGCCAGGGGCACCGTCTCGTGCAGGCCGAGGATGTACTTGAGTTGCGGGTAGTCTTGCAGGCCGTCCATGAAGGCAACTTCGGTGGAGCCGGGGTTGCCAAAGACGTGCGTGACACCTTCCATCAGCAACTGTTCCATCAAGGCGTGTTTGGCGGGTATGGGCATGAGTCGGCCTCCTGGCGGCGCTAAGGTGGCCCGCTGGGCGGGCAGCGCACATCATGATACCAGCAGGCGCCTCCCGGCGGCGCAAGAAAGCGGAGGCTTAGCGGCCTCCGCTTGTCGGGGTTGGTTCACGGTTCCGCCGCCCCGGTGAACCCCCATTGGGCCAAGAGCAGCGCGGAGCAGTTACCTACGAGGTAAGCGCGCCCCACGAAGTATCTCTGCCTGGAGTGGGGTCAGCCTGGCTGCCTCTACCTCCCTCCCCTACGGGTGAAGGAGGATCGGACGCGGTACTGGCGCTGCGAGCGATCACTGCGCAGCATAGTGCCCCGAACTAGTTCTCGCTCTCCGGTTCGCCGAACTCTTGGTCGGCCAGGCGCTGCAGGGTGGCGCTGCGCGGCTTTAGCCCGCAGATCTCAAGGCCAACTCACCGAGTCTGAGATCTCACGACCCGGCCGGGTCACCCAGCGTTGACACTTGACCGAGCGCCGTCTAGTATCGTGGCGACACGGGCCCGTGTACGGTGCCCACCATAGGGAAGGAATGACGATGGCGAATCTTCAGCTGAGCGTGTGCGTGTCCGACAACCCTCGGACCCGGCCGCTGATCGATGGTTTGGTCAAGCCTGATGGCATCGACCTGCATATCACCGTGGCTCACCCCTCGGAGATGTTCTGGCGGCAGTTGCATTTCGAGGAGTTCGATGTCTCGGAGATGTCGCTCTCGTCGCTAATTGCGGCGGTGTGCGCCGGCGATACCCGCTGGGTGG
>SHYE01000113.1 GCA_009692935.1 Dehalococcoidia bacterium
CTGGGAACGAGGAACAGGGGGCGGAGGGATGGGGGACCGTGCTCGGGCCGAAGCTGCTAGTGGTGCGACGCACCTAGGGTGATGTAGACGTCCGTGCGGGAGAGTCCAGAGAGGGCGGCAGCCCTTTCTGGCGGGGGTGTTCGAGGGGGAACCCCTCGACGCCTAAAAAGTTCCATGGGTGGGCGGAGGGAACCATCGCGCTCATCCGAAGGCCGCGAGCCGAGCCACACCACACTACGAGCGTCACACCTCTAGTGCTGGTCGCTGAGTGGAGCCGCTGTGGCTACCCCGCATGCTCCCGCAAGAACGCCCGCACCCGTCGAAACGCAGCATCCTTCCCCGCGCCCTCCTTCCAGCCGTCGATGAACTCGGCGTTGGGGACCAGCGCGAACAGCTCCTTGGCGATGGGGTAGGGGTGGGCGTTGTCGTTGCCGGGCAGGATCAACATCGGCGTGGGACAGGCCGTGCGCACGAAGTCGCGGGTGACGCTGTACACGAACAGCGGCGCGTAGAGGTTGCGCAGGTAGGCGGCCAGCACCGCGTCGGTCGCCTCGGGGTGGTCGGTGAGCCCCTTCGCCCAGCCGTCGAAGCCGGCATTCTCGGCGCGGGGTGCGCTGGCCCCGATCGGCTGCTGCATGATGCAGGCCGACACCCGCCACGGCTGAGCCTGGATGATCTTGAGCGCGAAGGACACACCGATGCACGCACCCATGACGTGGCACCGCTCGACGCCGAGGTGGTCGAGCAGCGCCAACTGGTCGGCGAGGAACATATCCCACCCGTCGGCCGCGGTGATGGGCGCCCGCGAGCGTCCGGCGTTGCGCTGGTCCATGGCGATCACCCGATACTCGCCCGCCAGCTCCTTGGTGGGGTCCCAGGGACTGCGGTGCCAAGCTTCGATGGTGGAGTTGAGCGAGCCAGGTGACAGCAGCAGCACCGGGGGTCCGCTGCCGTACTCCTCGTAGTAGATCGACGCGTCGCCGCGTTGCAGATAGGGCATGGCAGGCTCCAGTGGGATGGGTGATGGACCGGTTCCCGCCCATTGTGCCGCGTTGGCCCACGCCGTGCCACCACGTCGTCGGTTCTCGCGGCCACTCGGATTCGGTTGGCGGGCGATCCTTGGCTATCATGGATAGGTCATCTGCTGCTCCCGGCGGTCTCCAACCCTGCGAACGTCGGGAACGGCGGGAACGGCGGGGCGATCGCCGTACGGTAGACATGTTTTTGCGATGCAAACTCCGCTCTTGTGCCTGGTACGGCCGTGGAGAGGCGCATACCGGGGTCCCGGTTGCCCGGATAGCACACACTTGACGGCATCCGGGCAGTGAGCTGTACCCGGCTATACTGACAACGTGAATGTCGCCGTCATCGTCGTCTCATGGAACGTACGTGAGTTGCTGGCCCAGTGCCTAGCCTCCGTGCAGGCCGAGGCCGCTACCTGGCGCAACGGCCGTGTCGAAACGTGGGTCGTCGACAACGCCTCGACCGACGGAAGCGCCGCCATGGTTCGAGAGCGCTTCCCCGGGGTACACGTCATCGAAAGCGGCCGTAACGCCGGGTATGGCGCCGGCTGCAACCGGGCGCTGGCGGCACTGCCGGCCGACATGTACGCCATCCTGCTGCTCAACCCCGACGCGACGCTCCAGCCGCACAGCCTGGCTGCGCTTGCCGACACGCTGACCGCGCACCCCGAGGCGGCGGTGGTGGGACCACAGGTGCTCGGTGACGACGGTGCGCTCCAGTCCACCCGGCGACGGTTTCCCCGCCTGCGCACCGCCTTCCTCGAAAGTACCATCCTGCACACCTACTGGTCTGGGAACCCCGAACTGCGCCGCTACTACTGCTGGGACCAGCCGGAGGGCCAAGACCAAGCGGTGGATTGGCTGATGGGCGCCGCGTGGCTGGTGCGGGCGTCTGCACTGCGTGAGATCGGTGGGTTCGACGAACAGTTCTTCATGTACTTCGAGGAGACGGACTGGGCGTGGCGGGCGGCCCGCGCCGGATGGGCCTTCCGCTACCAACCGGCGGCAAAGGTGACGCATGGAGGTGGTCGTAGCAGTGATCAGGTACCCAAGCTGCGTCACGTCTACTTTGTGCAGAGCAAGGTGCGCTTCTACCGCAAGCACTTTGGGGATTTCCGGGGTGAACTGGTACGCCGTTTCCTGATGCTGAACTACGCGCTTCAGATCGCCGAAGACGCCGTCAAACTGGCGTTACGCCATAAGCCCACCATGCGCCGGGAACGCATGGGCCTTTACGGCGCGGTGCTGCGAGAGGCGTTCGGCTGTTGAGGGTGTGCCTGGTGTCGGCGGAGTACGCTCCCTTGGTGGGTGGGCTGGCAGACTACACCCGGCTGCTGGCCGGTCATCTGGCGCAGCAGGGGGCCGAGGTGCGAGTATTGGCGACCACTGACTGCCACGGCGAGCCGACCGACGCCTTTCAGGTAGAGGGTAGCGTGCCCAGGTGGAACTTCGGCGTGTTTCGCGCCTTGCGCCAGATGATCGACGGCTTTCGACCCGACGTGGTGCACCTGCAGTTCCAGACCGCCGCCTATGGCATGCATCCCGGCGTGATGTTGGCGCCCACCTGGATGCAGTTCCGTCACCCAGCGTTGCATTGCGTCACGACGTTCCATGATCTACGGGAGCCCTACCTCTTCCCCAAGGCCCATCCGGTACGGCGCTGGCTGCTGCGGCGCATGGCGGCAGACAGCGCACAGTGCGTTGCCACCAACAACGGCGACGCGCGGGCGCTGGCAGCCGCTGGGGCCAACGTGACGGTCGTTCCAATCGGGAGTAACGTGCCGCTGTCAGAGGAGCCTCCCTATCAACGGCGTGAGTTACAGGCCCGTTGGGGCGCGCCAGCCGAAGGGGCGCTGGTGGGGTTCTTCGGGCTGCTGAATCAGGCCAAGGGCTTCGACACGCTTCTGCAAGCGTTGGCGGCACTGAGGGCCAGCGGCAGACCGGTGGCGCTCCTGGTCATGGGTGATCGGCTGGGGGCGTCGGACCCCACCAACCGAGCCTACGCCGCACGTGTAGAAGCCCTTGCGGTTGAACTCGGTGTGGCAGACTCGGTGCACTGGACCGGGTACCTGCCGGAGGTGGACTTGTCACGGGCACTCCGATCGGTGGATCTGTGCGCTCTACCGTTCACCGGGGGGGCTTCTTACCGAAACGGGACGCTGCTGGCCGCGCTTAGCAACGGCGTCCCGCTGGTAACCATACGTCCGATAGAGGCTTCGGTGGCCGGGGCGCTCGCCCCACTGGTAGACGGCCGGGAGGCACTGTTGGCCGAGCCGGGCGATGCAGCGTCACTTGCCGCCGCGATCACGAGGCTGCTTGACGATCCCGCACTGCGCGCAAGCTTGGCCGAGGCCGGCCTTGCCCGCTCACGACAGTTCGCCTGGACCGATATCGCCGCCCAGCACCTGGCGCTGTATCGCAGCTTGGCCGGTGCGGAAATCCGGCACCCCGCATGAACGTCGCCTTGCCGAGCGGCGACACGGTAGCCACGGGGTTCCCCGCCAAGTGGGTCGGAGCAGGCGCGCTCTTGGTGCTTCTGGGGGTAGGGTGCGGAGCGGTGACCGTGCTTGGCGCTCCCTGGCTTGGGTTCGCACTGTTGGCTGGGGGCGCTTTTGTGACCGCCGTGATACGCCGGCCCTGGATAGGCGCGGCGGGGACGGCAGTTCTGCTGTACCTCTTGCCCTTCGCAACGGTACCGGTTCCCTTGGGTGGCTTTCGGTTGTCGTTTCTCGACATCGCCCTCACGGTGACGCTGGCGGCGTGGCTCTTGCGGTCGGTCGCGCTGGCCGGCCGCGACATCCGCTTCACGCAGGCCGGGCCCGGCATCGCTGCCTTGGTAGGCGTCATGGTGACGGCGCTGCTGTTCAGCCAACAGGCGGTGAGCGCGGAAATCTTCCGGTTCTTCCTCAAAGCCATCAACAGCATGCTGCTGTTCTTCACCGTGGTGAACCTGCTGCGATCGCCTGCCGAGGTGACCCGCTTCGCCCGTGTGGTGTTTCTGGCCGCAGCAGCGAGCGCGCTGGTGGCTATCGGCCTGTACTTGCTGCCCGAGGCTCGAGCGACTGAGGTGCTGGCTGCACTGAGCCGGCTGGGCTATCCCCGCGGTGATCGATTGCTGCGCTTCATCGCCGATACCGACACGCTGCGAGCCATTGGCACCGCGGTCGACCCGAACGTGTTGGGGGGCATGCTGGCTATCGTACTGCCGGCTTTAGTAGCTCAGGTGGTGACGCCACAGCCGGTGATGGACCGGCGTCTCTTGGTGGGAATGACGCTCCTTGTGGTGGCAGCGCTGGCGTTAACGTACAGCCGTGGCGCCTGGTTCGGCGCGATGGTGGGCGTGGGGTACCTGGCTGGGGTACGCCATCGACGGCTGTGGGTGCTGGCCGCGGTGGTGGGTATCCTGGTGGTGGTGTCGCTGCCGGGCCAGCAGCTGCTTGATCGGTTCATGTCTGGCGTGACGTTTGCCGACCGTGCTGCCCAGATGCGCTTGGGAGAATACAAAGATGCGCTGAGGTTGATTGGCGCCTACCCAGTGTTTGGCGTCGGGTTCGGCGCTGCCCCGAGTTTGGACCTCTACGTGGGCAGCAGCAGCATCTATCTGTTGGTGGCCAGTCAGATGGGGCTGGTGGGCCTCGGCGCGTTCGTGACGTCGATGTTCCTGGTGTTGAGGATCGCCTGGGCAGCGCAGCGCCGGATTGATGACCCGCGGATGTCAGGGCTCCTGGTGGGCCTCACCGCGGGCCTATTGGGTGCGCTGGCAGCCGGGCTGTTCGATCACTACTTCTTCAACCTGCAGTTTCCTCACGCTATCGCCCTGCTGTGGTTGAATGCCGGCCTGCTGGTAGCCGCGGCCCTTACGGCTACATCTGCCGGATCACACCCAGGACCTTCCCCTGAACCTCAACGTTAGCCGCGTCGGAGTAGATGGGGGACATGGTCGCGTTCATGGGTTGCAGCCGGACCTGGTCGCCCTCGAAGTAGATTTTCTTCAGGGTGACCTCTTGTTCGGCCTTGAGCCACGCTGCCACCATGTCGCCATTGTCGGCGTGATTGGTCGAGCGCATCAGCACCAAGTCCCCGTCGTTGATCAACGCATCGATCATGGAGGTACCCTTGACTCGGAGGGCGTAAACGTCCTCAATCCCTCGGGTCAGCTCGTGGGAGACTTCCACCGTTTCACCCTCGATGGCGGTCGCCCATGTGTCAGCGGCAGGGACGGGTATGGGGAAGCCAGCGGCGATTTGGCCCAAGACGGGTATCGTACGGTTGCCACGCCGCCCCTGACCAAGGCGAACGATGCCACGCGAGACCTCAGCGTCTCTGCGAAGCAAACCCTCGCGCTCCAGGATGCGGAGGTTATAGTCCACAACCGATGTGGAACTGATTGCGCACCCTTTGACGATGTCTCGGATGCTCGGGGCGTAACCGTGGTCGCGGCCGAACCCGTCGATGAACTCCAGGATCTGCTTCTGGCGACTAGTGAGCGTCTTCATACCGACGGACCTCCGCGTGCGACCGAGTGTCTTAGAGAACGACTGTTCTACCGGAGAATACGCACCCGCGAATGTTCTGTCAAGAGGATTCCGCTCAATCGTTCTGCTCAAGGGTTCTAATCGTCATAACGCGCCACCCGAAGGAGCGTAACACCTGGGCTATACTGGTCGAAATAGTGCGACCAGCTGGAGTGCAGTAATTCGCTGATGGCGACCTACCCGCCGCAGAGCACAGAACCGGTGGAGACTCCGGCGCCCCTTGGGGCTGCCGTTCTGTCTGCGCCGATGCACCAGCAGCGGCTGGCATGGATGGTACTGTGGGCCGCGTTCGCCGCATTCCTAGCGCTGGCCGTCTTCGGAGTGCTGGGGATGAAGGCGTTTGTGGAGAGGGCAACTGAGCCGCAGGACGGCTTGCTGACCACTATCAGCGGCACCGCGCAGGTGCGTGCCCCGCGGCAGACGCAATGGTCCAGCGTGGATGCGGAGACCCGATTACGTGAGGGCGACAGAGTTCGCACCGACGGGGTGTCGCAAGCGTTCCTTACGTTGTTCGACCGCAGCACCGTGCAGGTGTTCGCGGGCACCGAGCTCGAGGTGGTTCAGTCGGCCATCGCAAGCTTTGGCGGCGACCGCCGAATGGTGGAGTTGAGACTGCTCAGCGGCAAGGTGCACCTGGGCGTATCACCTGAGGCCAAACGCACGTTTCGACTGACCACCCGAGATGGTCACGTTCGGCTAGGCGAAGGTAGCTACACTGTGACGCAAGACGGCCTTGGCACGCGCGTGCGGGTGGCCGAGCGCGGGCAGGCTGTCGCAAGCGTGAACACAGATTCGGGAAACGAGACCATTCTCACCGCCGGCGTGCGCGCTGATTTACGCGCAGACGGGTTGCGCCTCGTGGGCGTTGGCCCCGAAAACCTGGTGTTCAACGGCGACTTTGCCCAAGGGGTGAGTGGCTGGCGCGCCGGGCACGAAGCTGGGTATCAGCCTGGGCTCGACGTGCCTGGGCAGCAGGCCTTGGCAACGGATGAGGGCCGCCTAGCTGCGCACTTCTTCAGAAGGGGCAGCAAGGGCACCCATAGCGAGACGTTGCTGGTGCAAGACCTGGACAAAGACGCGACGGAGTACAGCGACCTGAGGCTGGCGCTGGATATGAAGCTCTCGTACCAGAGCTTGTCGGGCGGCGGTTACGTCGGTACCGAGTACCCCGTCCTCGTGCGGCTGGTGTATCGGTCAGCCAATACGGAGACGCCGGTTGTCTTTGGCTTCTATTACCAGAACGCTGATAACAACCGGGTCGACAACGGAACGCCGATCCCGCAGAACACCTGGGTTCACCACGCCATTCCGTTGAATCTGATGACGCTCTTCCCGCCGCCGCAGCGCTTGCTTTCTCTCCAGGTAACGGCCAGCGGCCATGATTACGAGAGTTTTATTACCAACGTGAGTCTGACTGCGCAATAGGCCAGCCGGCTCAAATCCAGGGTTAGGCTCAGGCGATCACTCGGGCGAACCCGTAGTCGCGATCGACTGAAAGCACCCGTTGAACGACCTCTGGGGTGATCACGCGACCATCGCCGCCATTCACCCAC
>SHYE01000114.1 GCA_009692935.1 Dehalococcoidia bacterium
CCGCCTATATCCAGGGCTACAGCGTTGCGCTGGACCGCGGAGCTGACTACATCATTCAGATGGATGCGGATTTCTCCCATCCCATAGACAAAATCCCCGCTCTATTAGCGAAAATTCCGGAGTACGACGTGGTGGTCGGGTCACGCTACGTTGCCGGGAGCAGCCTCGACGACCATTGGGGCCCTCGGCGCCGGGCCTTGAGTGGTGGTGGCAACGCCTTCGCCCGGTTGATGACCGGCTTGCCGATGCAGGACGTCACAAGTGGTTTCCGCTGCTATCGCCGTTCGGCGTTGCAGGCCATCGACTGGCCGCGGGTAAAGAGCACCGGATTCATCTTCCAAGTGGAAATGGCGTATATGGCGCAGAGAGCCGGAGCGCGCTTTTGTGAGGTGCCGATCCATTTCGCCGATAGGACCGCGGGGACTTCCAAGATGTCTTTGAGAATCGTCTGGGAGGCATTCTGGCGAGTCTGGGACTTACGCTTCCGCGCGTAGAGCGAGCCGGCGCATGCTGATGCGCCTCCTGCGATCGCCCGACCTGCCTCCGCTCGCAGCGTTACTTGCGGTCTCGCTGCTGGTGGTCGCGCCCGCCCTGCTGACGGGGCGAGCGTTGCTGCCTAGCGATGCGTTGTTCAACTTCCTCCCCTGGCGTTCCTTAGCCGCACAGTTCGGCGTGACGGTTCCCTACAACGACCTTGCCGCCGATATGATTCTGCAGAACTACTCCTGGAAGGAGTTGGTGAAGCAGAGCTATCTGAGCGGCGAGTTTCCCTTGTGGAATCCGTCGATTCTGACCGGCCTGCCGTTACTTGCTGCAGGCCAAGCTGGACCCCTCTATCCGCTCGGCCTACCCCTTTTCCTGCTGCTGCCGACTGCCCACGCCTATGCCTGGTTCATGGCGTTGCACCTCTTTATTGCAGGCGCCGGGACCTATGCCCTGACGCGCGCCTTGGGCGCCGACCGTGTGGGCGGCTTGGTGGGCGGGCTGGCGTTCGGATTATGCGGCTTCCTCGTGGTCAGTTTCATGTGGCCTCAAATGGTGAGCGCGGCGGCCTGGATTCCGCTGATGTTGCTCTGCCAGGAGCGGATGGTCCGGCACGCAGAAGGTGTGGCGGGCCGTCTGAGCCGGTCGACGGGCCTGGTATCGTGGGCGGCTGCTGGGGCCGTGGTGGTGGCGCTGCAGTTCCTAGCGGGGCATATGGAGATGAGCTTCTATGGGCTCTTCATGCTACTGTGTGCCTTCTTAGCGCGGCTGCCGCTGACCATTCGGTCGCCTCTGGGCTGGCGGGCTGCGGCTTATGCTGTATTGGGCGCCGGCCTCATGGTGGGTACCGGCATCCTGCTCGCAGGTATTCAGATTGTTCCCTTCATAGAGCTGATTCGACAGAATGAGCGGGCGGGAGGGATCACGTTGGCCGACGCCATGAGCTTTGCGCTGCCGAAGCTGCAGGCCGTGGCGTTCCTGCTTCCAGACTTCTTCGGCAACCCCACCCACCACAGCTACTTCGACCTGTTCCGCAACGCGGTATTGCCGGTCGAGGGCGCGAAGGATATGGCCGGCGCGGCACGCAGCTACCCCTTCTGGGGCGTGAAGAACTACGTGGAGGGTACCGCCTACGTCGGGCTGCTGCCGCTGCTACTCGCTGCCGCCGGCCTCGCGCTGCGCCGCAACCGGTATGGGCTTTTCTTCGGTGGCTATGGCCTGTTCAGCCTGCTGCTGGCGTTTGGCACGCCGCTCTATGGGTTGTTTTTCTTCGGTATTCCCGGCATGGACCAGTTGCATACGCCGTTCCGTTGGGTGCTTCCCTATTCGCTGTGCGTGGCAGTGCTGGCTGCGTTTGGGGTGACGGTCCTGCGAGCTCGGCAGGTGCGACCGGCGGCTTGGCTGGCACGCTGGCTGGGGCTTCTGGTGGCTGCCTTCGCCGGTTGCGGGCTGATGACACTGGCGGCAGCGTACCTGCTCAAGGGTGATCTGTTGGGCTGGATCGCGGGTGTACGCCAGCGTTCCGATAGCCTGGAGGCAGCGTTCCCTAGTCCCGAGATGTTGCTCAGCTACCAATACCAGGGCGTGCTGGTGTTCGCGCTGCTGTTGCTGCTGAGCGGCGGCACACTCGCGCTGGCACTGCGATCCCGCAACCGTGTGACGTTGGCTCTGCTGCCACTGGTCTTGACCCTTGACCTGGTGCACTTCGCCTGGGGGTTTCTCGCCTTCACGGATCCGGCGATCCCGGCATCGCAGACGGAGTTGGTGACCTGGCTGCGGGCTCAGGGGGATGGGCAGCCCTTCAGAGTCGTGTCCTACCCGTCCTCGGATATTCTGCCGCCCGATACGGCGATGGTGGCCGGAGTGCACGACGTGCGTGGCTACGATACCGTGATCCCCCGCCAGTACGCCGCATTCTGGCGGTTGATGGAGGAGCCGTCAGGGCTGGCGTACAGCCAGATCAATCGCGTTGCCACCCCCCAGGGCTTGGACTCTCGTTACCTCGACCTGTTGAACGTTCGCTACGTGCTTTCTCGCGACCAGGTGAGCAGTCCCGGACTGTCGAAGGTGTTCGAGGCGGATGGAGTGCAGGTGTACCTGAACACTGAAGCGCTTCCCCGCGCGTTCACAGTGACCAGCGCTCGCCGGACCAACAGCGTCGACGACGCGCTCAGCAGGATGCGGGAGCCGGCGTTCAACCCCAGGACGGAGGCATTGGTGCAAGGATCGGCACTGACAGGCGCAGGGTCGCCGCTGAAGCCTGCTCGTGTAACCGAGTACCTGCCGAATCGCGTGACCGTCAACGCCGTGGTCGAAGCTCCGGCCTATCTGGTGCTGACCGACGCTTTCTTCGACGGCTGGCAGGCGCAGAACGCGGCAAGCCGCTCGCTCGACGTGGTCCGGGCCGATGCCGTATTCCGCGGGGTACTGCTCGAGCCGGGCGACCACACTATCACGTTCAGCTACCGACCGGTGAGCTTCCGGCTGGGGGGCTACCTGAGCTTCGTTGGGTTGGTTCTGACGCTGCTGATGGGTGGGTACGTCGCGTGGCAACGGTTGGCAGGGCCCACGCGAACCGACGGTTTGGCGGCTGCCCGGGTGGCTCGCAACAGCGTCACCCCGCTGACCGCGCAGATCATTGCCCGGTTTGTTGACTTTGGGTTAGCGATTTTCATGCTGCGCTGGCTGGGGCCGGTAGAGTACGGAGGCTATGCGTTCGCCGTGGTGCTCATCGGCTATTTCGCGATTGTGACCGACTATGGGCTGGGCACGCTGATCACCAGGGATGTGTCGGCGGACCGCACCCTGGCAGAGAGCTACTTTCGCCGCACCGTGGCCGCCCGGCTGCTGCTGTGTGCCGCCGTCACCCCGCCATTGCTTGCGGTGGCTCTGGCCTACAACGCGTGGTTCGGCCTGCAAACCGATGCCGCCATTGCCGTGATGCTGTTTATGGCCAGCCTGGTACCCGGCGCCATTGCCGGCGCAGTGAGCTCGCTGCTCTCGGCCTACCAGCGCATGGAGTACCAGGCCGGCATGACCATCGTGACGACGGTGATCCGTGCGCTGCTGGGCCTGATCGTACTGGTGGCAGGCTTCGGCGTTATTGGATTGGGCGCCGTGTCCGTCGTTGCCAGCCTTTTCAACGCCGGGCTGTTCTGGTTCTTGGTGCGCCGGGCCGGACTTGCACCGGCGTTCCGCCTGGAGTTGGGCGGTCTGCGGAGTCTGCTGACCGTGGCTACGCCGTTGATGCTGAACAGCCTGTTGAGCAGCATCTTCTTTCGGGTCGATATTCTGGTGTTGCAGGCTATGCGAGGCGCTGAGGCTGTCGCATTCTATTCCATCGGCTACAAGTTCATCGACGGCATGCTGCTGATATCCAGCTTCTTCACACTGGCGTTCTTTCCCGTCATGTCGCAGTACGCCCGAGAGAACCCACAGTTGCTGATGCGGACGTATCAGCAGGCCTTGAAGGGGCTGCTGTTGCTGGGGCTGCCCATCGCGACAGTGACCACCTTTGTTGCAGAGCCGCTGATCGTGACCTTTTTCGGGCCGGAGTTCCAGCCCGCGGTACGGCCACTGCAGGTGTTGATTTGGTTCCTGCCGCTGAGCTACGTGAACGGGCTCACCCAGTACGTGCTCATCGCACTCAACCAGCAGCGCTACCTGACCAGAGCGTTCGTTGCGGCCGTCGGGTTCAACCTTCTCGGCAATATCGCCATCGTTCCGGTCATGGGTATGGAAGGCGCCGCACTCATGACCATCCTCAGCGAAGTGGTGTTGCTTGTGCCGTTCTTGCGGGGCATCTTCCGGCACCTGGGTTCGCTGCCACTGCTGGGGCTTGCCTGGCGTCCCGTCGCTGCCTCGGCAGCGTTAGCCGCCACGTTATGGGGACTGGCCACCCTGCCGCTGCCGATCTCCCTTGCGGTTGGTGGCGCGGTCTACGGGGCGACGGTCCTCGGTCTCGGCGCGCTTGACGCCGAAGATTGGGCGACGCTGCGGCGGGTTATCGGTCGCGAGCATCACGCAAGCTGAGCGTGAGAGTTCAGTGCCGGTGAGACCTCCATCCCCAGTGCCCGCTAGCGTCTGCGGCCTTCGGAGAAGCGTTGGCTCTTCCCGCCCGCCCACCCCGGGGGTCTCGACCTAGAGGCCCTTCGACAGGATCAGGACAAGCACCCCCCACCCTGCCTGAGGTGACTGGCCGTCCTCTCAGGACTCCCCCTGCCGAGACGATGCCCATCAGTGCTAGCTGGTGGTGCGGCTTGGCTTTAGCCCGCAGGCCTCAAGGCCCGACTCCGAGCGTGTTCAAGCGCTAAGGGGCGTCTTCGGGGCCACGATCCATATAGGCGGCATAGAACGCCTTGATCTTGTCTGCGTCAAACTTGTCGAGCTTCATTCTGCGGTCCCAGGCCAACACCACCAGTCCGGGGTCGATGGCGGGGTCTTGGGTCACCATCAGCTTGGTATGGCCCCACTTCGATTTGCTGAGCTGCCCATACAGTGAGTCAAGGCTCTGGCGCAGTGGACCACAGTCATCGGGCCGGCAGTTGTAGACGGCCACGATGCCCCCATGCTCCAGGGCATGGAGGTAGAACTCTGGCAGCATTGGCTCTTCCGACATCACGTACGCGCTTGCCGGCGGCACTACGCCGTAATGGTTGCCTGACGAAGGCGGGTAGTTCGCGTAGGTGAAGCGCTGCGGCGGGTCGGTGTGACCGCGCCCCTCGGTGGCCACGGCCTCGCCCGGCAGGGGGGCTGTGGTTTCCAGCACCACATACGTAATGAACAACAGTAGGGCAAGGCCCAACACGCCGAAGATGGCCCACTGTTTCATCTTCGCCTGCAGGGTGCTGCGCAGCGCCGACTCCAACGCCTGTTGTTGACGGGCATCGAGATCGGCGCGGCGTGAGCCACGCGGTGCGGTGTTGGGTGTTTGTGCCATAGGAACCTCCAGTTACTGCGAGACGAGGGTCAGCGTTCTCAGGTAGTTCACCGCATCCCAGCGCTCGCTGTCCGAGAGCTTGCCCTTGAATGCGGACATTGCGGTGCCATCAATACCGTTCGTTATCCAGTGAAACAGGTCTTCGTCACTGTGCGCAAGGGTGTGACCGCTTGCGAGGTCGGCGGGTTTCGGGTTGAGGTCGCGTGCCGCCGGACCGTCGCCACGTCCGGCGGCGCCGTGGCACGAGACGCAGGTGCTCTGAAACACGGCGCGGCCCCGGGCGACGGACTGCGGATCGCCCGGCGTCGGGTTGCGATAAAGCTCGAACGCCGACAGGGGGGCCAGTACGGAGTTTGCGGCCATGACAAGCCCGACGGTAATGCCGGCACTTCCCAAGACCACACCGATCCTCCGTTGCGTTTTTCGGGGCACAAACCAGACCGCCGCCAGTATCATGGCTACGCCGCCGATCGCCAACTCCAGGCCGGTCACGGTAGTGAGCCCAACGTTGCGCGGTTCGAAGCGGTAAGGGAAGGGCGACTGCGTGACGGGAGCCGGCAAGGCACGTGGGCCCACCAAGAGCGCAAAGCTGGCGGTGACGCCGTTGGCGGCGCCCCCCTGAACCGCGACCCCTATCTGCCAACGCCCTGGGACAGCGATGGAGTTCGCGCTCACGGTGTAGTCGCCGTTGGGCGAGGGAGTGGCTTTGAGGAGCGGTGCGCCCGATGCATGCTCCAGGTACTGCAATGCGAGTCCGACCTCCGTCGCATCCCGCAGCACACTGCCGTCGGCATTGCTGAGGCGGACACGGTAGGTGCTATCGCCGGCCCGCGCCGGATCCATGGTGAGGGTGACGGTCACACTCCGAACCACAGCGCTCTCTTGGAAAGCGCTGCCGCTCACGTCCGTGGCGGGCGCCGGTGCATTCGGTGCGAGGGCGCTGACCAGCATGAGGCCGCCAAACAGCAACGCCGCAGCGAGGGCGATGAGCGCGGTGAATGAAGGCCGGCGCGCCGCCTGCCGGGTGCTCATAAACCGGTTCCGGCAGCAGGCGTTGAGGGTTCCGGGGCCCCGGCTGACTGACGCCACATCACGATGACGGCGATCAGTCCGAGCGCAAGCAATGTCAATGGTACGCCTGCGAAGAGTGCGATCTGCGGGCGGGACGGAGCCAAAGGAAAGTGGAACGCTGCGGTACGCTGGGTGACCCCGCTGTTCATCTCCACCACTAGGTCCCAGGTCCCGAACATTTCGAACACCCCAGTGTCGGCCCGGAACTCACCCTCCGCGGTCCGGGTGGTTGGGACGCTCGCGGCCAGCAGCAGCATATCGTGCCCCGGCATGTTGGGGTACAGCCTGACCTGGTCCACGGTCGGATCAATCGCCCCGCCGGTCTCCACCCGCACTCGGAGCACGTTTGCGCCTGATTGTGGCGATCCCACCTTGAGGGTTACGGTGCTGGCGCCGGCGCGCTCCTGCAACACGTACGCCGGGTGCGCTTCATCGATCAGGCTGGGCTCGGCAAGCGCGGTGCCGGCCTGCCAGACGAACAGCGCGGTCAATGCGGCGGCCGCCGACCAGGTGAGCCAGCGTCTCATCGAACGTCCCTGTCTTGGTCGTCTTGGTCATCCTTGGCATCGTTTGGCGGATCGTCGCCTCGTCGATTGCCGAAGG
>SHYE01000115.1 GCA_009692935.1 Dehalococcoidia bacterium
ACGCGATCTGGTGGACGAAGCGTTCTTGCGCCGAATCCGGTACAAGATCGAGGTAAAGAGCCCAACACCGGAGCAGTACCGCACCATCTTCAAGTCGGTCGGTACGGCGAAAGGGCTGGCCTACAACGACGGCCTGGTGGATTTCCTGTTAGGGGAGAAGTATCCGATGCTGGGAATCGAGCCGCGTGCTGTGCACCCGCGCGATCTCATCGACCAGGTGTTGGACTATTGCCACTACCGTCAGACGGAACCGATCCTGACGCGAGAAGCACTGGATGTGGCCTGCCTGAACTACTTCGTAGCGTTCTAACGCCTTCGCGCTTAAACTGGGAGACCGCAGGCGATGCCTGCGGTTTCTTTGTGCCCTGCGGGAGGACCTACCCCTGCGACTTGCTAATGGTCCTGAGGCAGCGGGTGCAGGCGTTCACACGCTTGCTGAGCCCTGCCACTTGGATCGTCGCCTTGTGGGTGTTGGGGAGCCACATGCGATTAGTCTTTCGGTTGGAGTGGCTGACGTTATGCCCGAACTGCGGGCCCTTGCCACAAATCTCGCACTTTCCGGCCACTTGAATCTCCTCTGAATCACGGCGAAATAACGCGGCCACCGTTCCCGGCGCCACAAGTAGCATTATCATAGTACATCGCTCACCCCTTCAACAAGGCTCGAACCCTGCAATGACCAGCCCCTCCCCCAACGATAACGCCTCTGCCCCGACCATACGGCGCGTGATAGCTGACGCTATCGGTTGGTTGGCGGCGAACGCGGCAGCCGTCGACGCGCTCAACGTGTACCCCGTGCCAGACGGTGACACCGGCAACAACATGCTGCTCACCATGCGTGCCGGCCTAGTGTCACTGCAGGCTGTCCAGGGCGACGACCCCCGGGAGCTGGGGAAAGCGCTGGCGCACGGCAGCCTCAGGGGTGCGCGCGGCAACAGTGGGGTTATCCTCTCGCAGATCTGCCGTGGCCTCGCGGAAGGCATGGATGCCGGCGGTGGCGTACTGGACGCAACAACACTCCGCAATGCCCTGCGGCAAGCGGCCACCCGCGCCTACGGCGCGGTCGGGCAGCCGGTGGAGGGGACCATGCTTACCGTGATGCGCGTCGCGGCCGAAGGCGGAGAGCGAGCTGACGGGTCAGCCGCATCCACTCGCGAGGTGCTGCAAGCGGCGGTTGCGGCGGCGCGGATAGCCCTGGCGCAGACCCCCGAGCAGCTTCCCGTGCTCAAACAGGCCGGCGTGGTGGACGCGGGTGGACAAGGACTGTTATTGCTGCTGGAAGGAGCGCTCGCGTCACTTTGCCAGACACCGCTGGGGCCGCCAGGATCGCTTGGCGAGATCAGCAGCGCATGGCTGACGGCGTCGACGCAGGCAGGGGGAGAGCACGATGGCTGGGGCTATTGCACCCAGTTCCTAATCGAGGCCCCATCCGCGAGCGAGGTTGAGGTGCGAAGCCGCATGCCGGCCGACGCAACCTCCCTATTAGTCGTCGGCGACGAGCAGGCGCTACACGTACACGTCCACACCATGAACCCCGGCCTGGCGCTCAGCGCGGCTATCGCCCTCGGCACGCTGCACGGCATCAAGGTCGATAACATGTCCGACCAGCATGCCGCTCTCGCCGCCGGGCAGTTGGGACGTACGGCCATGGCAACGCCAGAGGTGGCTACCGGCCGGTTGCCGGTAGTAGCGGTGGTTCCCGGCGAGGGCCTGGCGAAGGTCTTCACCAGCCTGGGGGCTGGGCGCATCGTCGCGGGCGGCCAAAGCATGAACCCCAGCCTGCAGGAGCTGGCCGACGCCGTCCAAGCGCTACCTGGGGACGTGGCGATTCTGCTGCCTAACAACCCAAATGTCCAACTGGTGTGTCAGCGAGTGCACGGGGTAGTGGACAAGCGGGTGCTGGTGGTCGCTACTTCTACCGTGGTGCAAGGTATCGCCGCGCTGCTAGCCGGCCGGTTCGCCCAGAATGCCGGCGATATGGCCGAAGCCATGACCGCAGGTATGGCTGAAGTTCGCAGTATCGAGGTGACCAAGGCCACCCGCACGGTGACTATCGACGGCGTGGACGTGACCGAGGGGCAGCATGTCGCGCTGCTCGACCGCAAGATAGTCGCCTGTGCACCGCTCGCGTTAGATGTGCTGCACCGAGCGCTCGACGCTGCCAGTGCGCCCTCCGGCAGTCTGGTGACCTTGTATTACGGCGTCGACGTGCTGAGTAGTGCGGCTGAGGAGACGGCGTCTGCGCTCCGACAGCGGCATGACAGCCCCGAGGTGGAGGTGGTGGATGGTGGACAGCCGCATTACGCGTATTTTGCCTCACTGGAAGCCTAGCTAGCTTGGCCATCAAGATCGTGACCGATAACACGGCAGCCTCCCCTCGAACTCGTCCGGGAACTCGACATTGCCGTTATCCCCCCCCCCCCACCCGTGCACTTCGATCAAGATGTCTACAGAGATGGGGTCGACATCGAAAACGACGCCTAGCATCTGCGCCGGCGCTGGCCCAGCGCAGACGCATTTGTGACCGAACTTGGCCCAGTGGTTGCAACCCACGTCGGGCCTGGTAGTATTGGCGTGGCGCTCCACAGCTAGTTCGCGCCGCAGTCTCGGCGAGCAGCAACGTACACCAGGCTGCGCCACAGGATACATCCATGGCCGTTCGCTTGGTCACCGACAGCACCGCGAGCATTCCGAGCGAGGTGTTCGCCCAACTGCACATCACGGTGATACCGCTCACTGTAGTGTTCGGAGAGACGGCGTATCAGGACGGCGTTGACTTGGATAACGCCACCTTCTTCGCTAAGTTGAAGCAGGCGTCTCAATTGCCACACACCACCCAGCCGTCTCCTGCCGCCTTCACCGAAGCGTATGACGCCCTGCTGGCCCAAGGCCACACCGTGCTTTCGGTGCACGTGTCGTCGGCACTGAGTGGCACGCTCAACAGTGCGCACCTCGGCCGCGACGCATGTTCAGCGCCGAACGGGATCACGGTCATCGACTCGCGCTTGACCTCTATGAGCCTTGGTCTAGCGGTCATAGCCGGCGCACGCGCGGCCGAGACTGGCAGCTCGCTCGATGAGGTGCGCGCCGCGGTGGAGAGTGTACTCGCAGGGGTCGAGTTGCTCCTCTTCGTCGACACCCTCGAATACCTGCAGCGCGGCGGGCGCATCGGCGCCGCGCGCGCATTCCTCGGGAGCTTGTTGAACGTGAAGCCACTGATCACGTTGCGCAACGGCGCGGTCGAGCCAGTCGGCCAAGTGCGCACCCGCGCCCGTGCGCTGGAACGGTTGCGGGAGTGGGCGGCGGAACACACCACCATTCGGGGCTTCAGCGTGCTGCACACCGCCAGCCTGCCCGACGCTCAGGCTTTGTTCGACGAACTGCACGCGCGGTTTCCCGCGGCGGAGGCCTACTTGGTGGAGTGCGGACCCGTGGTTGCTACCCATGTGGGGCCCGGCGGCGTGGGCCTAACCTTGTACGCCTGAGGGTTGGCCTTGCGACCTGCGGGCTAAAGCCACGCAGCACCATCTCATCGCACTGCTGGGGGGCGCCCTCGCTTCGAGCCCCCCTCGGGGTGGGCGGGCGGGAAGAGCCAACGCTCATCCGACGGCCTCCGGCGCAAAGCCCTCTGGTGATGGTCACCTTAACTCTGAGCGCTTACGCCTGATGTGCGACCGCGCATGTGGCTGAGTACAATACAACGGTGAGCCCCAACCCTCCCACGCCCCAGCCCCTGCGCGCGCCGGCCCGCTCCGACCCACGGGCGCAAACCTTTCTGAACACGCTGGCCAAACACGAGACGACCGGCTTCGATGATGCCGGGGCCGCCGCAGTCGATCGCGTACTCAGCGCATGGGCGCCACCCGACGAGGAGTTCCCGCGGCCACCACGGGCCTATGGCTTGCTGGAGCCAGCCGATCGCCGGGCGTGGGCGGCCGAAGTCCGGCTGTGGCTGGGGAGCAGCGCCGAGCCCCTCCCCCGGCCTGTAACGGTTGCAACCAAAGCCCAGAAACGCGGCGCCGCTCGCACTGAACCTGCCCCTCCTGTGAAACCGGTGCAACGCTCGCGCGAGGTGAGCCTCGATACGCCGTTGGACGCCATTACGGGGGTACGGCGCGATCTCGCGGGGCGTTTGGCAAAGCTCGGGGTCACCACCCCGCGGGAGGCCTTGCGGCTGTATCCGCGCAGGCATCTGAACCGCACCGAGACCACCGACATCGCAAGTCTGCAGCCGGGTTCACAGCAGACGGTGCTTGGCTTTGTCTGGAGCGCAACGGCGACACCCGCGTTCATCAACGGCAGGCGCTTGTTCCGAAACACCGTGGTGATCGGCGATACCTCGGGCAACATCGAAATCGTGATGTTCAACAAGTTCGACCTCGCCCGAAGCTTCAAGCCGCAGCGGCCGGTGATGGTGAGCGGCAAGGTGAACGTGCACCGCGGCCGGCTGCAGATCGCATCGCCCGAATACGAGTTCTTGGATGATCCCGAAGCCGACTTCGGCGCGGGCCTGATACCGGTCTATCCCCTTACCGAGGGGCTGGGGCAGCGTCCCGTCCGGCGGCTTGTGAAGCAGATGGTCACCCGCTTCGCCGACGCGCTTCCCGATCCGCTACCGGAGGCCTTGCGGCAACGCCACGGATTCCAAGGGGTCGCCGACGCCACGCGTGCAGCGCACTATCCAGATTCGGCGGAAGCCTACGAACGTGCCCGTGCACGGCTGGCATTCGACGAACTGCTGCTCATGCAGTTGGGAGCACTGAACAAACGCCAGCAATGGCTCAGTCAGCATGGCTATGCAATTCAACCCGACCCGTCGGTCTTGGCGGGGTTTCGCGCCAGCCTGCCCTTCCAACTCACTGGCGCACAGGAACGCGTGCTCCACCAAGTGCTGCGCGACTTGGCCGCCCCACAGCCAATGAGCCGGCTGGTGCAGGGCGACGTGGGCAGCGGCAAGACCGTGGTGGCGGCCGCAGCGCTGGTGGCTGGCGTAGCTGCCGGCTACCAGGGTGCGATCATGGCGCCCACAGAGATTCTGGCCGAACAGCATTACCGCAACCTCTCGCGCCTTTTCGGGCACGACGAGTTTGCAGCACTGGAGAACCTACCCCTGCCTTACCTTGGCCGGCCGCTGCGATTGGGACTTTTGACTGGCAGTTCGGGAGCGAGAGAGCGCCGCCGCGTCACCGAGGGCGCAGCCTCTGGCGAACTTGACCTACTGGTGGGTACGCACGCATTGATCCAGGATGGGGTGACCTTCCATAACCTGGCCATCGCGGTGATCGACGAGCAGCACCGGTTTGGTGTGGCGCAACGCGCTTCGCTGCGGCAGAAAGGCCACAACCCCCATGTGCTGGTGATGACCGCCACACCAATACCGCGGACCCTGGCGCTCACGCTGTACGGCGATCTTGAGAGTTCGGTAATCGATGAGATGCCACCAGGACGCCAACCTATTGCGACCGCAGTCCTCGCCGGCTCACAGCGTACCCAGGCGTATCAGGCGGTGCGACGCGAGGTGCAAGCCGGGCGCCAAGCGTACATCATCTGCCCGCTGGTGGAGGAGTCGGCGACCGTGGAGGCGCGCGCTGCCACCGTGGAGCACGCTCGTCTGGCCAGCGAAGTCTTCCCCGATCTGACGCTTGGCCTGCTGCACGGCCGCATGACACCCACCGAAAAGGACGCCGTGATGGCGGAATTTCGCGACGGCGCAGTCGACATCCTCGTCTCCACCACCGTCATTGAGGTCGGCATCGACGTGGCCAATGCCACCGTGATGGTCATTGAAGGCGCGGACCGGTTTGGCCTGTCACAGCTCCATCAGCTACGCGGGCGGGTGGGGCGCGGCGGGCATCAGAGCTACTGTCTGCTGGTCACTGAATCGATCTCGGTAGAGGTGCAGGAGCGCCTGAAGATCGTGGCGAGTACCAACGATGGTTTCAAGCTCGCCGAGGAAGATCTGCGGCTGCGGGGCCCGGGTGAGTTTTTCGGGACGCGGCAGACGGGCCTGCCAGACCTGCGCATGGCAAGACTGGATGACTGGGCCTTGCTGCAGGCCGCGCGCGAAGAGGCACAGGAGATGCTGAAGGTCGATCCCGGCCTCGATAGGCCGGAGCATCACCTGCTCCGGGCTGACCTGGAGCGCCAACAACCGCGGTCTCAAACCGACCGAAGCTAGGCGTAAGAACTAAGACTACAGGGGGATTTTCGTTGGTACGATCCGGGAACGAAGGGGTGCCTCCTCGCGTCGGCATGACACCAGAAGCCCTACCCGATACCTCGACGGTGAGTTTCTAACACTAGGGCGCTAGGCTGGTGGCAAGAGCTGCAGGGTTGAGGGGACATGTCATTGCTACGAAAATAGGCTCGCCGACGCATGTCGCGAGCTCCGGGCCCGCTCGCCCCTTCGAGGGCCTCAGGGCGAGCGGAGAACCAGCTGACTGGAACGCGGTAGCCCGTCCGTGCTTCGAGGGCCTCAGCATGAGCGGAACATGACGTCGTCTATTTTCATGCCCGGTGGTGCCCATGACCAGGGGCATGTCATTCCGAGCCGGGCGAGGACTCCCTTAGCGCTGGGTGATGGCGACTTTCCGGGAACGAAGGGGGTGCCTCCGTACGTCGGCATGACACGATATCCATGTCCCCAGCCCCGACGTCTGAGCTCTTACCTAGTGGTGATGACACCTTTTCTGATGGTAGAGAGCCTGCGGACGCGGATAGGAGCGGGGAGTCCAGAGGGGCTGCAGCCCCTCTGCAGGGGGTCTGGGGGGTGTCCCCCCAGTTCCTAGAGTTCCACGGGTGGGCGGGCGGGAAGAATCACCCCTTCCCGTAGGAGCCCCCCAAATGAGCGGTCATGGACCACTAGTGGTCGGCCACGGGTATATGGGTGATACGCGCTGGGGTGGTGCGCGTTATCTCCAGTATGAAACGCTTCATGGTGACCCTCCCAGGAGAAGAACGTACGACGCTCCGCAAGCTCCTCAGAGGAGGGAGCGCTGCCGCACG
>SHYE01000116.1 GCA_009692935.1 Dehalococcoidia bacterium
TTACCGCATCTGCTAGCATAACGCCTAGACCATATTGATAGAAAGTCTCATTATCAATGAACACGCACCAACTCATGCAATGGCTAGCCTTCGGTGTCTTCTGCAGCCTCTCAGCCGTTCTGATGGCATGCACCGCAGGAACGGGGGGCGGGGGAAACGCCGACACTTCGGCAGGCACACGGATCATCGCGACCAGCAACATCGCCGCCGACTGGATTCAGCAGGTGGCGGGCGACAAGTTCTCGGTTAAGAGCCTCATCCCCCGCGCCAGTGACCCCCACGCTTACACACCCGGCCCGCGCGATGTTGCCGCTGTGGCCGACGCAGACCTGGTGTTCACCATAGGGCTAGACTTCGAGCAAGCGTGGCTTAAGAAGCTCCTGAAATCAGCATCGGTTGACTCCTCACGAATGGTCATTCTGGGGGACTACGTCAAGACAATCCCCGCAAGCGGCGGTCTCCACCATGATGACGGCGAGGGCGAGGAAGAATCGCACCAGCAGACGGCAGCCGACCCTCACTTTTGGCTCGACCCACGGGAAGTAAAGCGCGTCCTTCCGGTCATCGTTGATCGCTTGGCAGCGCGCACGCCGGCGGCACGAGAAGCCCTCATCCGGAACGCCAACAGCTTTGAGCGCCAACTGGATGAACTACACGCCTGGATCACGCAAGCCGCAACCGCAGTGCCCGCGGAACGCCGTTTGCTGGTCGCTGCTCATGAATCCCTGGGATACTTCGGCAGTGCTTACGGGTTCCAGATCGTCGGCAGCGTCATTCCTGGGGTGAGTACGACGCGCGAACCCTCCGCGACCGAACTCGCAAAGCTGGTCGGAGACATTAAGCGCCTCCGGGCGCCCGCAATCTTCGGCGAGACCATTCTGGATGCTCGTATGGCAAAGCGCATCTCAGAGGAGGCGGGGGTGAGGCTGATCACCGGTTTGCACACCGATTCATTGGGCCAGCCAGGCTCGGCAACCGGCAGCTACCTGAGCATGATGCGCACCACGGCCAGCACCATCTTCGACGCATTGCGCTAATGGAGACGCCGCACTACGATCCCTAGGATGTCTCTGCACTACCGTACATAACTGCGATGCCTCGCCTCGAGTGCGGCTGTCGTCTTGAGTTGCGGCCTGCTTCTCGCCACCGCCTCCACACCTTCCGCTCAGGCGGCCAACCCCACGGTGGTCAATACCTTGGAGCTGGTCTCCAAACGGTCGGCTGAGACCGTAACCGTAACCCCGGCAGCCTCGGCCACCGCGGTACCGACAGCAACGAGCCCGGCCGTTGCAACAGCAACCCCGGCTTCGGCTACGCCAACGCCAAGAACTTCAACGCCAATCGTAAACGCCTGAGCTTGGACACCTGGCGGGAGCTCTGCAGGTAGCCGCACAGGTGCTAAACGAGTGAGCGTACTCTGTGGAGCGGGCCATTGCTGGCCCGCTCCACTCGCGCCACACGGCGGCGATAACCCCCTGGCAGAGGCACTCCATCACCCACATCCCAACGCCACACAAGAAACGCCTCACTCTGACGAGTGAGGCGTTCATCATTCGGTGCTGCGTTACCTAGCGAACCGGTTGCAGGGCCAGCCTGCCGTGCGGAGCAGCCTCCACGAACTCGGTACGCTCGTTCATTTCTTCCAGCATCGCCTTCATGCTCAAGCTCAGTCCAAGCGTGAGCGACGTGCTGGGTACGTAGCCAAGCACTCGCCCCAGTTGGGTGACATTTGCACGAGAGTGGCGAATATCCCCCTGACGCGCGGGGCCGAAAGCCACTTCCGCCGGCACGTCCTGCAACTGGCACAGCTGCTTGTACAGTTCCACGATGGTCGTTACTCGACCCGTTCCGACGTTCAACACCGCATGCGAAATGCCGTCTTTGAATAACGCCGCAATGTTGACCGCTGCCAGGTCCTTCACGTATACGAAGTCGCGGCTCTGCTTGCCATCGCCGTTAATAGTGGGCTTTTCGCCGCGCTGCAGCAGCGAAAGGAAGCGAGTGATGACACCGGAGTAGGGGCTGGATGCGTCTTGCCGCGGGCCATAAACGTTGAAGTAACGGAGGCAGACGGTTTCCAGGCCATACATCTCCTGGTACACCCGCGCATACATCTCGCCCGACAGTTTATGAATGCCATACTGCGACATGGGCCCCATTTGACTCATTAACTACTACGGGCTATGCCAGGTGATAGATGCAATACCAACCGCTTTATGCACTCTACACCGAACACCCTAGCCGCTCAGTGACGCCACTCACACGGCCCCCTCACGATCCCTTGTATCCACGATACCGCACTGAAGGCTGTTGCAACCTACCAATAGGTTAATCGTTCAGAGGTTACAGCCGGGTTTGGCGAGCGGCAGAAGGCAGGAGGGCTCCGCCAGTTGCGGACCACTGGTGCTCCCTCAGGCGTCGTAGGGTCAACCGCTTGCGCTCTGGGGAACAGGGAAGTACCTTACCCACATCACGCTAAAGGACACGCCATGATCTACGAAATTCGCACCTATAATCTGAAGCCGGGCGCCGTGCCTGACTACCTCAAGCGCTTCTCCGACGGTTATAAGGTTCGGGAGAAGTACTCGCCCATGCTGGGCATGTGGACCACCGAGATTGGGCCGCTGAACCAAGTCATCCACATGTGGGGTTATGACAACCTGCAACATCGGGCCGATACCCGATCCGCAGCCATGAAGGACGCCTCCGGCAACTGGCCGCCGGCAACCAACGATCTGCTGGTGAGCCAGGAGTCAGACATCCTGACCCCCATCAAGGGCTCGCCGGAAGTCAAGGGTTCGCAGGAGTGGGGGGGCATATACGAACTGCGCATGTACACCTATCAAGCGGGGGACCTGCGTGCGGTCGCCGAGAAGTTCTCCGAGAAGGTCGGTGGCCGGGCGGCCCTCTACCCCGTAGCCGGCATCTTCACCAGCGAGCTCGGCAACCTCAATCGCCTATACCAGCTCTTTCCCTACAAGAACTGGGCTCACCGCGACGAACTGCGAGGTGAGTACCTGAAGAGCGGTGTGTGGCCACCGCACAGCGACGCTCACCCATTGCAGCAACTCGTCCGCCACCTCATTCCGGCCCCGTTCTCGCCCCTGCACTAGCAGAACGAGCACCCGCTAAGCCGAATGCAGCAAAACAAAGGGACCGGTGGCGACGTAAGCGTCCTGCCGGTCCCCTTGCGCTTAACGCGTAGCTTGTGGTGCGGCCCGCACGGCCGAGGCGGAAGCCCGCCATTCAGAGGTGATGGCGGGCAGGCGCAGGGCCCAGCGGACCCAGACCAGGATCAACATCGCGAGTACCACTATCAGCGACCACGACCAGGGCGCGCCGGGTCCCAGCCAGCGCAAGATAGGCGCCAGGAACAGGCCGATCATCACCGAAATCAGCGTGAGGTCCAGGGTCTCGCCCAGGGCGGTGCGGAACTGGCGCCGGAGTTCCAGGACGTCGGCCCAGGAGACGGTGCGCTGGTCTTGCAGCAAGGCTAGCTCGAGCCAGCGGGACAGCACCTGCTGCCCGGACAAGAGGCACTGCTCGAGGACGAGGATACCCTGGAGATCAGCGAGGTCAAGCTGACGCTGCACCGCGTCGCGTTGGCAGCGCCAGACGTCATCGTGGTGCAGCTCGACACCCCGGAGTTCACCATCGCTCCTGGCGAGGCCCAGCAGGTCAACGTGACCGCTGCCAACCATACGGGCCGGGTCGAGCGCTTCCACATCGAAATCAACGGCATCCCCGAGTCCTGGTACCGGATTATCCTGGCAGACGGATCCACACCTTCGAGTTTGGCATCGCTCTACCTGCTGAATGCGCCTCCGGGATCGACCCCAACGCAGGAATCCCGGCAACGGTTGTCGGTGCTTATTCAGCCGTCGCGGGATGCTTCGGCCCACGCCGGCATCTACCCCTTCCGTGTCTTCGCTACCACCAGCGGCCAGCCGGCGCTACGCGGTCTCGTGGCCGGCGAATTCCACTTACGTCCCTTCGAGCAAGCGGCATTCAGCCTCTACCTCGATGAACAGCCCGCCTCAGTCGCCGACTTTTACGTCGACTTTCAAAACACCGGGAATGCGGCCACCACGCTCGCCCTCAAGGCGACGGGCGAGGGCGTGTGCTTCAGCTACGATCCGCCGCTGGCCGGCGAGGCGTTGCCGGTGCCCGCGGGCGAGGCTACTCGGGTAACGATGACGGCGGTAGCGGCCAAACGTCACTGGATGGGCGCGGAAATGCGCTACCACTTCTGGGTAGCCGCGCAGGCCGGAGCCTTGACGCCATCCCCACAGCACGCACAGTTGGTGGTGCCGCCGCTGGTTCCTGCGTCGTTGCAGGTCATCTGGGCCAACTTCTACTCCCTGCTCTCACCGGTCGTGCTGTTAGTGCTCATCCTGCTGGTTGGCTACCTGTTCGTGCGGCCGCTCGACATTCACACGTTCCAGGCCGACATCGAGCAGGGGCACCGCATCACGCTTCACGTGGACCTCGACCGCCGGTGCCCCGATATCGAGCTGGATCCCGGCACACTGCGCCTCATTCCTGCCGATGGAGGACCGCTCCCAGCATGCAGCGCGTGGGATCGGCTGGTGGACGGCTTCCCCTGGGCAGCCGACACCACCCGATGGGAGGCGTCGGGCAGGCTCGCCGTCGAGGCGGCCAGCTACTCGATTACTGCCAAGAACCTGCTAGGTGTGGGCAGCAGCAGGACGCTCACCGTGCCCGCCGCCCAGGTACCGAAAATCCTGACCTTTGAGGTTGACCCACTGCGCCTGAAGAACGAGACCGAGCAAGTGGGCCTGAGCTGGACCACCCAAGACGCCCATGCCGTCAAGCTCCTGCGCCTCGGCACCCCTACCGACGCCGATCCCGAGTTGCGCGACCTCTTTGTGCCGCTCAACAGCCTGAGCAGCAGCGTCACCGACAACCTGCGTCGCGACCACGGCGAGTACATGCTCCTCGCCGCCATCGTCCATGAGTTTCCGGCGGACAATAGCCCCGCCTTAGAACGGATTCGACCACACTGCGAGGAAGCGCGCGAAAGCACCGAGACATGCATCGGCCGCCTGCGCTTTCAGGCGGCGGCTGAAGAGAAGTTCGCCCAGTGCAAGCCCAGGTTCCTTCGAGGCGAACTCTGCAGCCTGCCGGATGTCGTCATGCGGATACTTCGCGCCACCGTGGCGTCCCCCGAGATTACAGCGTTCACCGTTACGCCGGAGGTTACTAACCCCGGCAGCCCGGTGGACTGACGGCTAACGGTGCAGAACGCCACGTCCATCGTGGTCACCGCCAAGGACCCCGCCGCGAAGCCAGCAACCGTAGCGCAATCCCCAGCCGTGGTGCAGCCTCCGGCGGTCGCAGCATCCCAACCGCTGTCACCGCGGCCCGTCGTGCGCCGGACTCTCGATGGGCTTGACGATGGGGGCGAGCCGACACCACAGGTGACCCCCACCCCAAGTCCGGCGAGCCCCGCAACGCCAGCGCTGCCGTCGTTCAATCCACCAGTCTTTGCTACACCCCTGCCAACCCCAGCCCCAACGGCGACAAGCTCCGGGGCATGCGACCGTTCCGGCGTCTGGGAGATCGCGACGTCGCCCTTCACCCTGAGCGTCTCGCCCGCGTGCGACACCGAGTATGAACTCACCGCCACCAACGCCGGCGGCACTGTTGTGCAGACCGTGCTTGTGAAAGTAACCCCCATCCGCATCAACGTGTTCACCTCATCCCCGCTATCCATTCCCCTGGGCGGCGAGGCAACGCTGAGCTGGAGTGTCGACGGCGCCAGCATTCTAGAACTCAGCCCCCTCGGAGCGGTGACGGGAGAGTCGAACCGGGTGGTGAAGCCGGAGGCCACCACCGACTATGTGTTGACCGCCTACGGCCGTGACCGTTTGGGCCCCAGCGAGTCCCGTACGGTGCGGGTGACCGTTGGCCTGGCGCCCCCGAAGATCGACCTGTTCGCTGCCACCCCGCCCACGGTGTTGCTGGGACAGGGCGCTAATCTCACCTTTAGTGCGCAGAACGTCCGCCGAGTGACCATTGCTGCCAGCGATGGTACGACCGTGTTTGACCAAACGGGGCAGCCGAGTGTGCAGCGCAGCATTTCGATATCACCGTCACAAGCCACCGTGTACACACTCACGGTCAACAACGACTCGGGGTCTGCCACCGCGGCAGTGGTGGTGACCGTACTGCCGCTGCCCACAGCCACGCCAACGCTGGCAGCCCCCCCAGCCCGGGCCCCTCGGGCATCCCCGGTGGCAGTGTCACTCCGGCCCCCACTGGCACACCAGACGTCACCCCGACTGCAACCCCGACCATCGCGCCCCCATCGGCCACCCCGACGGCCACCCCCGATCCCATGGCCACCATCGCCGCTCGTACCAACGCCGCCTGCTGGCGGCCTACCAGCCCGCGGCTAGGCCGGGGGAATGCTCCACCGTGCGGAAAGCTCAACGACACAGCTGCTGGTGACCATCCCTCGACGGTAGTATGATCCCGCAGAGCGCATCAAATGGCGCCGAACCCCTCGCCACTGGATACCCCAATGACACGACTTGTTAGCTGGAACGTGAACGGCATCCGAGCCGTACTCCGTAAGGGCTTTCTGGACTGGCTTGCCCAGGAGGATCCTGACGTGCTCTGCGTGCAAGAGCTCAAGGCGCAACCCGATCAGGTAGGCCTTGAACTGCAGCAGCCGCTGGGCTTGTACCAGTCGCACTTTGACTGGGGCGAGCGTAAGGGTTACAGCGGCGTTGGCGTATTCACCAAGCGCAAGCCACTGCACGTACGTCAGGGGCTAGGCATCAGGCGATTCGACGAAGAGGGACGCTTGCTCCAGGTGGAGTTCGACACCTTCACGCTGCTCACCATCTACTTTCCGAACGGCCAATCGTCCGAAGAGCGGCTGCAGTTCAAGCTGGACTACTACGACGCCTTCCTTGAACACGTAGAGAACCTGCG
>SHYE01000117.1 GCA_009692935.1 Dehalococcoidia bacterium
TGGAGGGCCAAACCGAGGAGGCATTCGTCAACCAAGTCTTGGCTGGGCATCTCATAAGCGCTGGCTATTCTCAGGTTACTGCTCGGTTACTGGGCGGTGCACGCGGGCGAGTCAGCCGCGGTGGCATTAGACCATGGGAGTCTGTGCAGAGTAGCATCGTACGCCACTTGAAAGAGGACCCCGGCCGAATAGTAACCACCATGGTCGATTTCTATGCCCTGCCAGGAGGATGGCCAGGTCGCGCAATGGCGACGGGGCCAGCGCCAGCTTCCAAGGCGTCGTTGGTAGAATCTGCTGTGAGTTCGGAGATCGTGAGAGAGCTTGGCGCATACGATGCGCGCAGATTCGTCCCATTCGTAGTCATGCATGAATTTGAAGCATTATTGTTCAGCGATTGTGACCGACTGGCCCGGGCGCTCGATCGCCCCGACCTGGCAGTCAGGTTTCGGGAGATTAGGGGAGCATTCCCAAACCCTGAAGGAATCAATGATTCCCCAGAGACCGCACCATCGAAACGCCTTACTCGACTATTCCCACGATATGACAAAGTACTATTCGGTAGAATGGTGGCAGCCGCCATAGGCCTAAATGGCATTCGCCAAGAATGTCCTCACTTCGGCGAGTGGTTGACGACAATCGAGCTGGCTGCCGGCCTCGTCTCAAAGTAGAGGCCGGGAGGCGTCGACCGGTACCCGAAGCCTCATATGACCACCCAACCCCATGACCAACCCCCCGCCGGTTCGTGCGGCGCTACCGCTGGTGGACGCTGGAGCGCTGAGCGTGCTGCGGCTGGCCTGGGAGGCGGTTGACGGGTACCGGTGGCTGCGTTTGGTGCGGCAACGGATGGCGCTGGAGGCGTAGCGCCGATGGGACGCCGCCTCTCGATCGACGCTTGATGCGCCCGGTGCGCGGTCACACCGGGCCCGACCGGTCCCGGATGCTATACTGAGGGCCATTCCAGACCTCCAGAGCAGGCTATGCCCGAACCCACCCTCCTCCCCATAGGTCAGGCACTGCTGACCGAGCAGTACGCCAACATGAACAGCTGCGTGAGGTGCGGGCTGTGCCACTCGGTGTGCCCTACCTACCAGGAGTCGCAGCTGGAGTTCGAGGGACCGCGCGGCCGCATCGCCATCGCCAAGGCGCTGGTGGAGGGCAACCTTGAGGTGACCGACGACTTGGTGAAGCACTGGGACAACTGCATCCTGTGCCAGGCGTGCAGCTCGGTGTGCCCCAGCGGCGTCAAGATTGAGCCTATCGGCCAGGCGCTGCGTGCCGCCGTCATCGAGAAGCGCGGCAGCACCGCCGGACCGGCCGTGGGCCTGATGCTGAAGATGCTGCCGAAAGCCGGCCTGTTGCGCACCGCGGTGGGCCTGGGCAACGTCAGCGGCAAGCTGGGCCTGCGCAAACTGGCGCGCTCGACCGGCCTGCTGAAGGTGCTGGGCCTGAAGGAGCTGGAGGCCATGCTGCCCCCCGTCGAGTCGGCCCCGCTGATCCCCAACGGTCAAGTAATGGAAGCGGTGGGCGAGAGCCGGGCGACGGTCGCATTGCTGGCCGGCTGCATCATGGGCGCTGCCTTCGGCGAAACCGACCGCGCCACCATGCGGGTGCTGGCCGCCAACGGCTGCCGGGTGCTGGTGCCCGCCGGTCAGGGCTGCTGCGGCGCGCTGCACAGCCACCGTGGCGAGCTTGAGGCCGCTCGGGACCTCGCCCGCGCCAACATCGACGCTTTCGAGCGGGCCGAGGTCGACGCCATTATCGTGAACGCGGCCGGCTGCGGCGCCACCATGAAGCACTACGAGGAGCTGCTGCACCACGACGATGTATACGGCCCCAAGGCTAAGGCCTTTGCCGCCACGGTGAAGGATTTCACCGAGTTCCTGGCAGCGCTCGGCCCGGTGACGCCCCCGACCACCGTGAACATGACCGTCACCTACCAGGAGCCCTGCCACTTGGCGCACGCACAAGGCGTGAAGGACGCCCCCCGCCAGCTCATGCGCATGATCCCCGGCCTCACCTTGAAGGAGATGGCCGAAAGCTCGCTGTGCTGCGGCTCCGGCGCACTCTACAACGTGACGCAGGACGAGTTCTCCACCGGGTTGCGCACCCGTAAGATCGGCAACGCCGCCCGTACCGAGGCCGAGACTATCGTGACCTGCAACCCGGGCTGCTACATCCAGCTTCGCCAAGGTCTGCAGGAGGCCGGCTCGTCCATGCAGATCGTGCATATCGCCGACCTGCTGGATCGCGCGTACCGCACGTAGCTCAGCGCGCCTCCTCTATGGAAAGCGCTCGACGCTCAGGACCGTGGTGTACCATGGCAGCAGGCCGGTGATGGGCCGTACCTCGCCAGTGAGTGCATCCACAATAACCACTTGGTTCGGTGCTGGGTGAACGGGCCGCGGCCGCTCTCCAGCACCCAAGCGAGCTCACGTTCGGACACGCGCCCAAGCATCCGCACGCTGCCCACACCCTCAGGCAGGCCGACGGGCACCAGGCCTCGCTGGGTATGCCGAACGAGGGTGTCTTTCTCGATGGACGGCGAGTACACCAGGGCGCGATTCAGCACCACCGCATGCTGGTCTCGGCCAAACCACAGGCTGCCGGTACCGTAGAACAGACGTGCCTTAGTGCTTGCTATATCCCCTGAGACCAGGGAGGAAAGCCCGCCGCCACCAGGCAGTGGGGTACGGTCCCAGAGTCGACCTCGATCTGGGTTACAGCGTGCTCGCCGTGTGACCAGTGGAGCGGCCCCGACCGATAGGGCTGGTTGCGAAACGCGCTGATGTCTATCGGGGCTACCGGCCTCAAGGACTCGGCCGCCGCGACTAGGCGGGTGCCGCCGGTTTCGCGATCAAAGACACTCACACCCTGGCTCGCGGCAAACGCGATCCAGCGTTTCGATGATGATACCGCAGCCATGGCATGACCCCACTCAGCATCAAGCTCCCGCATCACGTTGAAGCTAAAGAGTTGTCGACTGCGCTTGCCACCTTCCCAGAACGACTCCACATGGAAATGCTGCGCCGACGCGTCGTACCGCTGCACAATCACAGCCCAGCAGGTCTGGCGGGGCTCCGATGAGCCTTCAGCCATTTGGGCTCCATTAGCAGGGTCTGGCCGTGTGCAAGCCTGGACGGTCGAGAGGGGAACTAGATGCACCGCTACGTTGAGGGTGAGGAACGCCAGGCCCAGCACCAGTGGCACCACCAACTGCCTTCTCAAGCACCCTCCCCAGCCCGAAGTTCCTCTGAATGTGCCCGACTTCGCGGCGTTAGTCTGGCAGCCGTTCGACGCTCAGGACCGTGGTGTACGGTGGCAGCAGGCCGGTGATGGGCCGCACCTCGCCGGTGGTGATGTCGATGAGCAGGAGTTGGCTTTCGGCGTGCACCCCATAGTTCGGGTTGCCACCGAACGCATGTACCGCAAGGCGGGTGGCATCGATCCAGCCAATCGGTCGGGTGTCGGCCACGCCGGCGGGGAGCGACGCGAGCAGCCGGCCCTCACGGCTCCGTAGGTTGACCACCCATAGGTCGCTTGCCGATTGGGGCGATACGTAGACCAAATTAAGCCCGCCTGTGTCGAACGTGAGTTGCGCCGACCCCACGGCCCAGCGCTCTTGATACGCCGGGAATCGCACCACCCAGTCCACATCGCTTGCCGCGAGCGGGCGGATGCCCAACCGATAGTCGAGGGCACGGTCACCATTGCCAAGTGGCGTGCCGAAGAACGCAATGCTGCCGCCATCGGGAGCCCACGCCAACTGGTGCACCGTGGCGAAGGGCGGGGTTGGCGTCGGGGTGCGTCCACGGGGGTCCGATCAGTCGGAGGCTGGTGGGAGCGGTCCGAATAACACCTGCTGCTGGAAGCTCGGTTCGTCGTGCACTCCGAGCCACGACCACAGGCTGAACCACGGCGCATCGGCAACCGCAAGCCGAGCGCCGCGGGGCGCCCAGCGCACTGCCCTAGCGCCGAAGTCGCCAAGCTTCCAGCCAGCGCCGTCGACGAGACGCAGGATCCCCTTGTTCCCGCCCTCGTGGGAGAGCAGCGATAGGCTGACATAACGGCCATCTGCCGACCACGCCGGGTCGGCAATCAGACGGGCCGCGATGACCTCATGATGCCATTGCCACACGTCGGGCTCGGGCGCATCCGCCCGGGCAGACGGGTAGGGTGAGCGTTGAATCAGATGATCATCGCTGCCAGTGGCGAGATGCCTAACGTGCCGGCCATCCCGCGCGAGGAACAGCAGCCGCTCGCCGTCAGGCGACAGTGCGGCCGAACTCCAGAACTTGCCCAGCGACGGGATTTGATCCTCGTAACGCACCACCTCAAGTGCGGTGCCTTCCGGGTAACGCCGCTCCTCTACCAACACCGCGCGGCTATCCGGCTGCTTGCGTTCCAGCAGCACCACCCAGCGGCCGTCGGCGGGGGCGGTGTCGAGCGGCATCATCGTGGGGATAGGGGTTGGCGTTGGAAACACCCGAGGCGTCGCCCCGGCCCGCCCGGTGGCCGCGGCAAGAGCCGCAGCCGACACCGTCGCCAGATGCACCTGAGAAGTACCGACACGGCTCGGCGTGAAACTCGCTGGGGCGAGGGGACGGCAGTGGAGGTCCGTTCGGCTGCCGCGGTCGCATCAGGCAGCTGCGACACGCTAGGTGCATAGGCGGGCGCTCTGAACAGTAGTACGGCAGCGCCCACGACTCCGGCGAGGGCCAACAAAGCGATAGTGGCGATCCGGGTCTGCATGTCAGGGTCCCTCCAGCGAGCTCGTCCCGGTTACCTAGTAGTAGACAACACCGCGCAGGACCAAGGGTGACTGCAACCCCCCGCCTACCCTACGTCGTCCCCACGCCCGCCCGTGATACCATTTCACCGACTCGATCCACCCTATACTCGACCCCCAACTCTCCACCCGGAGGCTCCCATGCTATCCGAAGCCATACTCGCCGAACTCCGCCGCGTCGTCGGCCCCCAGAACGTCCACGTCGCCCCGTCGGAGCTGGTGGCGTATTCGTACGACGGCAACTTCAGCCAGCGCCCGCCCGACGCCGTGGTCACGCCCGCCACCACCGACGAGGTGGCGCGCTGCCTCAAGCTGGCCTATGAGGCAGGAGTGCCCATTGTCACCCGCGGCGCCGGCACGAACCTCAGCGGCGGCACCATCCCGCTTACGGCCGGCCTGGTGATCGCGCTCACTCGCATGAACCGCATCATCGAGATCGACGAAGTGAACACCTGCGCGGTGGTGGAGGCCGGCGTTATCAACGGCGAGTTTCAGGCCAAGGTGGAGGGCATGGGCTGGTTCTATCCGCCCGACCCCAGCAGCCTGGCGCAGTGCACCCTGGGCGGCAACGTAGCCTGCTGCTCGGGCGGGCCGCGCTGCCTGAAGTACGGCACCACCAAAGACTACGTGCTGGGGCTGACTATGGTGCTGGCCGACGGACGGGTGCTGAAGCTGGGCGGCAAGCTGATGAAGAACGTCACCGGCTACAACCTCAGCCAGCTCATCATCGGGTCCGAGGGCACGCTGGGCATCGTCACCGAGATCATTCTGCGGCTGATACCGCTGCCCAAGTTCCGCAGCACCGCCGCCGCCTTCTTCCCCAAGCTCGAGCAGGCAACCAGCAGCGTGGTGGGCATCATGGCCGCGGGCATTCTGCCGGCCACGCTGGAGATCATGGACAACCTGACCATCAACGTGGTGGAACAGAACGTGCACATGGGCCTGCTGACCGACGTGGAGGCGCTGCTGATTCTGGAGCAGGACGGCAACGACGAGGACGCAGTGCGGCGCGAGGTGGAGCGCATGGCCGAGGTGTGCCGGGCCAACGGCGCCATCGACGTGCGGGTGGCCAAAGACAACGCCGAGCGCGACACGCTGTGGCGGGCCCGCCGCATGATCTCAGGCGCGCTGGGCCGCTATCGCCCCAACAAGCTGGGCGAGGACATTGTGGTGCCGCGCAGCGAGATCCCCAACCTGGTGCGGCGGGTGAAGCAGATCGGCGTGGACCACGACCTGGCGATCCCGGTGTTCGGGCACGCCGGCGACGGCAACCTGCACCCCAACATTCTGTTCGACATGCGCAAGCCCGGCGAGCTGGAGAAGGTGCAGAGCGCGGCCGCTAGCATCTTCCGCACCGCGCTCAGCCTCGGCGGCACCCTCACCGGCGAGCACGGCATCGGCAGCCTGAAGAAGGAGTTCCTGGAAGAGGCCCTAGGCGCCGACGCGGTGCAGATCATGCGCGACATCAAGCACGTATTCGACCCCAAGGGCCTGCTGAACCAGGACAAGATGTTCCCCACCGGCGCCGGCGCCATGGAGAGCTTCCTGTTGGCGCTGCCGACGCTGGAGGGCCTGACGCCGGGGTAGGGGGGAAGGATTGCGCCACGGCGCAGGATGGAATACGCTTCGCTCGTGGAATCATCGCCAGGTAGCCGGGTAACAAAGGAGTTACCAAGATGTTTACCTTCCTCCCGCTTGCGCGGAAACGGGTTCCCCACGTATTCGCGGCTCTCCTGTTAATCGGGGCGACGACGGCGCTACCGCAAGGCCCACAGCCGCTCGAACACGTTCAAGCGCAAGCCGTGACGCCGGTGGGCACCGCTGTCTACCATGCATCGCGGGGTGGGGATGGGTTGGAGTGCATCGACATCCTTGATCGCGCTTCTCTGGCGGCTGGTGTAACAGCCGCGGTTTCCTCCGGGCCGACACTACCGACGCGGTACGATGCACAAGTCGTCGTTGGGGCCGTTGGGGTCAAGGGCCCTGGTAACGACACACTCACTCCGGGATCGGGGATGAATCCGGATCAGAGCAGTATG
>SHYE01000118.1 GCA_009692935.1 Dehalococcoidia bacterium
GCTCTTGGAAATAGCCAAGGTGCGCGACGCGTTCGACAACGGCAACCCCATCGATTGGATTCGAGTGCACCGCCTGCCCGATACGGTAAGGTTCGTGCACTCGGCACATATCAAAGCGCTCTCGAAGCCGGGCATGCCGACCGCACAGGTCTGTTCCACGTGCCATGGCGATATTCCGAATGCGAAGACGGTGGGGCAAGTCCGGTCGCTCAAAATGGGTGACTGCGTGGCGTGTCATCGCCAAAACAGCGCCCCAACCGATTGCACCACGTGTCACAAGTAGGCGCACAGGGGAAGATGATGGAGCTTACACGGCGAGACTTCCTCAAGGTAGGTGGCGCAACCGCGGCAGGCGCGGTGGCTTTCACCGGCTGTGCCCCTTCAGCGCGTGAGGGCATTATCCAGAGCCCGTTGCTGATGCCCGAGGACACCCTCAACTCGTTCGAGAACTGGTATGGCAGCGTGTGCAAGCAGTGCAGCGCCGGCTGCGGCATTGTGGTGCGCGTCATCGAAGGTCGCGCCAAGAAGATTGAGGGCAACCCCGACCATCCGCTGAACGCGGGCAAGATCTGCGCCCGAGGCGTCAGCGGCGTACAGGTGCTGTACCATCCTGACCGCCTTCGGTCACCGCTGCGGCGGTCGGGCCCCCGCGGTTCGGGCCGCTACACCTCCGTAAGCTGGGAAGAGGCGCTCGGTGAAGTCGCGGCGCGACTCGACGCCCTCAAGAAAGAGCACCAGGCCCAGTCCGTGGTGATGGCGGTAGCGCCGCTGCGTGGCGTCGCAGCTATTATCACCAAGCGGTTCATGACCAACTACGGCGGCACGGTGTACTCCTTCGAGACCCTGGACAACACCGTAGTGCGTCGCTCGGCCGAAGCGGCTTTCGGCGATGCGCTGCTGCCGAAGTTCGACCTTGAGAACGCCACCTACGTGCTCTCCTTTGGCGCGAACTTCCTCGAGCCCTGGCTTTCGCAGGTCAGCTACAATCGCGCCTACGGCGAGTTCCGGCAAGGCGGAGGCGAGCGCGGTACGCTCATTCAGTTCGAGCAGCGCATGTCGACCACCGGCGCTAACGCCGACGAGTGGGTGCACCTGCCCAACCCCGGCACCGACGGCGTGCTGGCATTGAGCATTGCCTACGTTATTGTCAGCAAGAACCTGACCTCGGCCGCCAACATTCGGAACGCCACTGGTGGTGCTGGCGTCGTCGCGCTTCGTGGCTTCGAGCCTGCCGAGGCCGAGAAGAAGACCGGCGTTCCCGCCGCCCGCATTGAGGCGCTGGCTGCAGCATACGCCAAAGCCAAGGCGCCGCTGGCCATCGGCGGCATGGGAGCGGCCGGCCACACCAACGGCCTCTTCAACCTGTCGGCCATCTTCACGCTGAACCACTTGGTGGGCAACGTGGGCCGCAAGGGCGGCGTTCTGCTGAATCCCTCGGGGCCCACGCGCGAGTTCGGCGATCAGATCGCTGCGGATCCGGTCCGAGCCTGGCGGGCGCTCACCGACCGCATGCAGAACAAGCAAATCAACATCCTGATGCTGCACGACGCCAATCCGCTCTATGGACTGCCGCCCACGGTGAAGTTCGGCCCGGCGCTGAAGAATGTGCCGATGATCATCAGCTTCTCCAGCTTTATGGATGAGACGACGGCGATGGCAGACCTGATTCTGCCCGACAGCTCGTATCTCGAGTCTTGGGGTGATTACGTACCGGACCCCGGCGTGGCTTACGAGACGCTGGGCTTGCAGCAGCCGGTGGTCAACCCGCTCTACAGCACCCGCTCGTTTGGCGATGCGCTGCTGGCCCTGTCGAAGACCGCGCCCATGGGCGACGACATGAAAACGGGCCTCGCTTGGGAAACCACGAAGGACGCGCTCAAGGCGTTGACCACGCCGCTGTACGAAGCCAACCGCGGCTCCATCCGCAAAACCGAGGGTGGCAAGACCATCTCCCAGGAACTGTGGTGGAACAAGGTGCTAGCGGCCGGCGGCTGGTGGGACGAGCGCGGCGTCAAGGCTACCCCCATCGCTCCCAAGGCCTTTGCGTCGCGGGACGCAACCGACCCGAAGTTCTCGGGCGATGAAAAGCAGTACATGTTCCATCTGAACATCTTCCCCAGCGCCGGCGTCGCCGATGGCTCCATGGCCCATCTGCCGTGGACGCAGTTCACCCCCGACCCCATGACCACGATCGCTTGGCAGACCTGGATCGAGGTGAACCCGAAAGACGCCGAGAAGATGGGGTTGCGCACCAACGATATCGTGCGGGTGGATTCTCCGGTGGGTTCCCTGGAGACCACGGTGTATGTGTACCCCGGCATCGCCCCCGGTACCGTGGCCATACCCGCGGGCCAGGGCCACACCCACATGGGGCGCTACGCCGAGAAGCGGGGCGCGAATCCGCTCACGCTGGTGGACCCCGAGATGATTGACGTCTCGACCGGCGCACTTGCGTTCAACGCAACCCGAGTGCGCCTCACCAAGACCGGCAAGCGCTATCAACTGCCACGCATCGAAGGCGGCGCGGTCGAGGCCCGCGAGCCATATGACTACACGGTGATTCAAGTGACCGATGGCAAGGGTGGCGGGGCCACCGGCGGCCACTAACCTACAGCGACAGAGGCGATATGGCAGAGCCGACGACAGCAGTGAAAGAACGAAAATGGGGCATGGTGGTCGATATCGACCGCTGCTCCGGGTGTCAGGCGTGCGTTGTAGCATGCCAGTCCGAGAACAACCAGATCATCAGCACCGAAGACATTGTGCAGCAGAAACGGCCGCACGTCTGGATGCGGGTGGAGCGCTACTGGGAGGGTGACTTCCCCAACCAGAAGGCGAAGTTCATGCCGGTGATGTGCCAGCATTGTGAGAACGCGCCCTGCGAGCCGGTCTGCCCGGTGTACGCGACCTATCACAACGCTGAGGGCCTGAACGTTCAGGTGTACAACCGTTGCGTGGGTACCCGCTATTGCGCCAACAACTGCCCGTACCATGCCCGTTTCTTCAATCAGTGGGAACGCAACACCGACAGCCCGTGGCGGGAAGCGTTCAGCTCGGCACAGATGATTGCGGAGCCGATGAACGACTATTTGAACCCCGATGTCACCGTGCGTACCAAGGGCATCATGGAGAAGTGCACCTTCTGCATTCAGCGCATTCGCCGGGTGACCCGCACGGCCAAGGATCAGGACCGCGACGTCAAGGATGGCGAAGTGCAGCCGGCGTGCGTGCAGTCGTGCCCAACCAGCGCGCTCATCTTCGGCGATATGCGGGATCCAAGCTCGAAGGTGACCGCCAAGCTGAAGGACGCCCGGGCCTTCCACCTTCTGGAGGACTTGGGCACCAAGCCATCGGTCACGTATCTCAAGAAGATCGACCCTAACTACAAACCGGCGAAGGGACACTAGGCCAACGCCATGACCGCACACACTACCCACGCCGGCCACGCCGAGGGGCACGATCACCACGGATCCCGCCATGTGAACCCGCGCCCGGTGCTGCCCGCCACGCCGCAAGCGCTCACTACCGACCTGGTTGATCGCATCACTCACCCCAAGCTCGGGGGCCTTTTCGTGGTGTCCGGCCTGCTGTTCCTGGTCGGCATCGTCGGCGTGTTCATGAAGGTGAGCGGCGGTTATGCCGATCGCAGCACTTGGGGCTTCTACGCCGCCGTGTTCGCTTGGGTGCTCTCCACCGGCTGCTCGGCCCCGATCCTCTCGGTGGCCACCCGGCTTACCAAGGGCTACTGGCGCAAGCCGCTGGTCCGTATCGCCGAGTTGTTCGGCGCCACCACTATCTTGCTGGTGCTGCTGTACCTCCCGCTGATACCGGTGATACCCCCGCCGACCAGCCACATGAGCTTCTGGGTGAACGGGAGTTGGGTCGGCGAGCCGCAGGTGGTGCTGCTGTTCTCGGTCTTGGGCTTGGCGCTATGCGGCATCGGCTACATCTTCACCTCGGTGCGCGCCGATGCAGCCGCGGTCGGCGACCAGACCGGCGGGCGCAAGGGCCTGGCCGCAATGCTCGCCAGCCAATGGGGTGGCACCCCGCACCAGTGGAAGGTGATGCGGCAGGGCCTGTCCTACCTCGCCAGTTTCTATCTAATGTTCGTGATATTCGTCCACTTTCTGGTGTCGGTCGAGCTTGCGATAACCCTGGTGCCCGGCTGGCGGGACCCCATCTTCCCGGCGTTCCATGCCGTCTCGGGGGTTCAGGCGGGGCTGGCCAGCCTCATCCTCATGCTCTATGCCATGCGCCGGTGGGGCGGCTACAAAGACTATCTGGTGCTGGACCAATTCTGGAACCCAGCCAAGCTGCTGATGTCCTTCACCATGCTGTGGTTCTACATGTGGTGGTCGGCGTTCATCATTTTCTGGTATGGCCGCACCCCGGCAGAGCAGGGCGTGCTGTTAGTCACCGGTTTCGGCCCGTATCTCTATGTGTTCGTCACCGGGTTCATCCTGAACTTCGCGTTGCCGCTGCTCATGCTGATCTGGAACCCCATTCGGGTCAGTATTCCAGGACCGGTGGTGGCCGCCGTCATCATCGTCATCGGCAACTTCTTCGACCGGTGGCGGATCTACGGTGGCTCTTTTGGCACCCACCTCGTGGACGGCCAAATCCAACACGCGGTACCCGTGGATCAGCTCCCGATCTTCCGCATGCCCGATGTCCCTGACCTCATGGTGTTAGCAGGCGCCCTTGGCGGCATGATCTTCCTGTTCATGCTGGCCGCCCGCATGGTCCCGGTCATGTCACTGTGGGAACTCACCGAGGGTCAGTTGCTCACCCGTACCAAGATGCTGGGTAAGAACCAAGTCGTGATTATCGGTAAGCCCGAGTAACCAAGGACGCACGATGCAGGAACGTAAAGTTCTCACAGAACTTCAAATCAACGACCGGCTGCTCTGGCCCGTGCTCGAAACCGCGTCGTGGTGGTGGCCGGCCGTCACGGTGGCGGCGCTGGTGTTGGGCTGCGGTGTGACGGCGGTAACCATCATGGTGACCTTGGGCGAAGGTACCACCGGCCTGAATCGCCCGATCTTCTGGGGCTTCATGATCGTGAACTTCGTCTTCTGGGTGGGTATCAGCCACGCCGGCGTTATGATTTCGTCGATTCTTCGCCTCTGTCAGGCGGAGTGGCGCCGGCCGGTCACCCGGGCAGCCGAGGTGTTGACGGTGTGTTCGCTGGCCACGGCAGCCTTGTTCCCGCTGATTCACATGGGCCGTGTCTGGCGCTTCTACTGGGTGTTCCCGTACGACTTCGACCGCATGCTGTGGCCGGACGTACGCTCGCCCCTTATCTGGGACCCCAGCGCCATCTTCACTTACCTCACCGGCGCCACCATGTTCGTGTTCATGGCGTTGCTACCCGACCTGGGGATTCTGCGTGACCGGACCACCGGGTGGCGTCGCACGTTCTACGCTTTCGCTTCACTCGGCTGGCGGGGTAATCCGCGGCAGTTCAAGCTGCAGTTCATCCTCGGCATTCTGCTCTCGGGCCTGATTCTGCCGGTGTTCGTGTCGGTGCACAGCATCGTGTCCTGGGACTTCGCGGTGTCGCTGGTGCCCGCGTGGCATGCGACGGTGTTCGCGCCATACTTCGTCATCGGGGCCGTGCACTCCGGCGTGTCGGGCGTAGTCACCATGATGGTGGTGCTGCGGGCTGCCTTCAAGTGGCAGGACTACATCACGCCCGACCACTTCGACGCCCTTGGGCGTCTGCTGGTCGCCGTGGCAACCGCGTGGCTGTACTTCTTCATGCTCGACCTACTGTTCGCCATCTACGGTGGCGAGACCCGTGAGGTCGGCGTGATGGAGCAGCGCATTTTCCAGTGGCCGTGGGGCTTCTTCTTCTTCTTGATCATCGTGTTGGGCTACATCATCCCAGTGAGTGCGTGGATGTTCCGCAGCGTGCGCCGCAACATCATGTGGATGTTCGCCATCTCCATCATGGTCAACGTCAGCATGTGGCTCGAGCGCTTGTGGCTCATCATCCCCGGCCTGCAGAACAAGGAGCGACTGACGTTCGATTGGGCGGTTTTCCAGCCCAGTTTGATCGAGATCATGCTGGTGTTCTCTTCCTTCGGTTTAGTGTGCTTGGGCTTGCTGATGTTCTCGAAGTTCTTCCCCCTCATTCCAGTCTGGGAAGAAAAAGAGGGTCAGCTCTTCCGTGAAGAAATCAAAATCGGTAACCGGATCGTTCCGGCTATCGTTCGGGAGTGAGGGACGGTATGGCGAACACCACCGTACTGGGCGTGTACGAGAGTGCTGATAATGTGGCCGACGCGGTGAGCCGGCTTCGGCAAGCGGGCTACGGGGACAACGACTTCGACATCTACTCGGGAACACCGTATCCCGAGGGGAGCTTCGGCGAGAAGGTGGCGGCGCACCGGCTGTACCTGTTCCCGCTGATTGGCGCACTCTGCGGTTTCACCATCGCTTTGCTGATTACGGCCGGTACCCAGCTCTCTTTCCCGATGGTGACGGGCGGCAAGCCAATTCTGTCCATCCCGCCAATGCTCATCATCATGTACGAGGGCACCATGCTGGGCGCCATCCTATTCACCGTCATCGGTGTGATTTTCGAGTCTCGCTTGCCACGGTTTGACCTCGGTGTGTACGACACCAGGATCACGCAGGGGTACATCGGGGTCATCGTTTCTTGCCCCACGGAAAAAGAAGGCCACACCGAGCAGTTGCTCAAAGAGGCCGGTGCCCTGGACATCAAGAAAGAGGAACGGCGAGCAGCCCGATGAGTTGGGCACAAGCACTGGGCAGTAACGTGCGTGCAGTGCGACACATGGCGGGTCGCC
>SHYE01000119.1 GCA_009692935.1 Dehalococcoidia bacterium
AGCGTGGCCACCCCCGCCAGAATGCCGGTGACGGCGATGGTGGTGCCGCAGAATGGCGACACTGCGAGCGTGCCCTCGCCCTGCTGCATCCGGTGCAGCGCCTCGTCGGCCGCCGATCGCAGGTCGTCGGGTTCGACTTGGCCGAAGATGTAGAAGCCACGAGAGTTGGAGCGGCCGGCAAGGCTCCGCTTGAAGCCGTGACGTTCCAGCAGCACCGTCACGGTGCCGTGCTCCACGGCATGATTACGTCGGGTTGCGGCGATCTTCTGGAGTGGGTTCATATACCCAACGTAGCATGGGAACGCGGTAGTTGCCACGGTCGATCGGGGGAGCGCTCGCGCCAGGAGCCTCGGTCATCGGCAGCACTTCTACCCCTCCCTTAACTCTTCCCTCCAAGGGAGCGTAGCGCGTCTCCTGCTGGAACGCACGCCATTTGACCACCGCCAGGGGCGCCCGTAGACTCTAATTAACCACTCAGCGAGGATAAACCATGGCCGACGAGATCGTCATTTACTCAGGCATTCACTGTGCACCTTGCGACGCGGTAAAGCACTTCTTGCACGAGCGTGGCTTCGAGTACACCGAGAAGAACGTGAACAAGGACAAGGTGGCCCGCCAAGAGATGCGCGACATGGGCATGCTCAGCATCCCCGTAACCATCATTGGCGAGCACAAGATTCAGGGGTTCGACCAGACGGCGCTCGAGACGGCACTGGGATTGAAGTAACCCACCGCCCGTTTTCCCAAAGGCCCCACCCATTCGGTGGGGCCTTTTCGCGTCGGGGCGGCGCCTCAACGGTGCAGCACGTTGTTGTGGAGAACACACTGGTGGCCAAGGGTGTCCCAAAGTTCTCCACCCTTGAACGGAGCAGTGAGTGGCGGGTAGAACGCTCTGCGCATCGCCGCCTACAACCAAGCAGTGCACCCCACCGCAGCGGTCCAACGGTCAATTGACTTGGCCCTACCCTATGGCTATAGTCAGGGTATCCCACTAGATTCCCGTGGCCTGGGTGCTTTATTGCCCCCTGAGGCCCGCTAGCAGGCCCACCCAAGGAGGGCAAACAGAGGCGCTATGGCGGACGCAAAGCCCAGAACACTCGGTGAACTAAAGGCAGCCGGCTACAAAGTCCGGCCGGTCAAAGACGAGATGAGGCGCAACCTTATCGAGAAGATCCGCCGCGAGGAAGTAATCTTCCCGGGCATCATCGGCTATGAGGACTCGGTCCTCCCACAGGTCGAGAACGCGATCCTATCCGGCCAGGACATCATCCTGCTGGGCGAACGCGGCCAGGGCAAGAGCCGGCTCATCCGCTCGCTGGTGAATCTGCTGGACGAAGAGACCCCCATCGTCACCGGGTCGGAACTGTTCGACGACCCGTACAACCCCGTTTCGAAGATGGCGCGCGAGCTGGTGGCCGAGAAGGGTGATGCAACCCCCATCGAGTGGGTGCACCGCAGCCGCCGCTACGGCGAGAAGCTGGCCACCCCCGATATCACGATCGCTGACCTCATCGGCGAGGTCGACCCCATCAAGGTGGCGGAAGGCCGCTACCTGTCCGACGAGCTGACCATTCACTACGGCCTGATTCCACGTACCAACCGCGGCATCTTCTGCATCAACGAGTTGCCCGACTTGGCTGAGCGGATTCAGGTGGGCCTGCTCAACATTCTGGAAGAGCGCGACGTGCAGATCCGCGGCTACCGCATTCAGTTGCCGCTCGACGTCTTCTTCGTGGCCAGCGCCAACCCCGAGGACTATACCAACCGCGGCCGCATCATCACCCCGCTGAAAGACCGCTGCGGTTCCGAGATCCGGACCCATTACCCCCGCACCAACGCGCTCGAGATCGAGATCATGGATCAGGAGCGCTACCGGTTCGATGACGACGAGATCAAGGCGTCGGGCCCCAACTTCATGAAGGAAGTGGTGGCCGAGGTGACGCAGCTGGCCCGCCGCAGTCCCGACATCAACCAGCGCTCGGGCGTGAGCGTGCGGGTGTCCATCGCCAATTACGAGAACACCATCAGCAACGCGGTGAAGCGGTCGATTCGGACGGACGAGAACACCGCTGCTCCGCGCGTGTCCGACCTGCCCAGCATCGTGGCGTCCATGGCCGGCAAGATCGAGCTGGAAGCCACCGACGACGGTCGGGAAGAGCACGTCATCGACAAGCTCACCCAGTCGGCGGTACTCAACGTGTTCAACCGCAATGCCAGCCTGCAAGACCTTGAGCCCATGGTGGCGTACTTCGATCAGGGCAACAGCATCGAGGTGTCCGAAGCCATGCGCAGCAGCGACTACATGCAGGCCGCGGGCAAGGTCCCTGGTCTGCTGGAGCATGCCCGTACTCTCGCCGGCAACGACGACCCCGCGGTCATCGCCTCCGCCATCGAGTTCATTCTCGAGGGCCTGCACCTCAACCGAAAACTCAACAAGGACAAGGTTACCGGTCGGTCACAGTACCGAGGCCACCATGGTCTCCTATAGGTACACCGCCTGGGGAGAGGGCTCGGGGGCACCGGCGCACTCGCCCCAGGATCTGATGGACGAGCTATCGGAGCATTTGTTGTCGCAGGGTGATGTCGAATCCGCCCTGCGACAATTGATGCAAAAGGGCATGAAGAACAAGCCCGGCTCGGGCCTTCAGGAGATGCTGCAGCAACTCCGCCAGAAACGGCAGGAGACGCTCGACAAGAACGACCTGTCGTCGGTGGTAAAAGACCTGCAGGAGAAGCTGCAGGACGTGCTGCAGACCGAGAAGCGCGGCATCAACCAGCGCATGGATTCGGCACGCCAGCGCATGACCCAAGCGCAGCAGGAAGCGGCCGAAGCATCCGCCGACGCTGCAGCGCATGACCAGCAGGAAGCCGGCGACACCGCCTCGAAGGCCGCCAGCGCCCAGGACCGCGCCGAGCAGGCCGAACGTCGCGCCGCCGAAGCCGAGCAGCAGTACGACTTCATGCAGGCGATGGCGCAGGAAAAGCAGGAGTTCCTGAACCAGTTGCCCAACGACATGGGGCAGCAGGTGAGCGCCCTGCAGCAATACGACTTCATGGACCCCGGAGCCCAGCAGAAGTTCGAGGAGCTGATGCAGGAGCTGCGCGAGCAGATGCAACAGCAGATGCAACAGCAGATGGGTCAGGGCGGCGAAAGCTCCGACCAGTCGCAGCAGCGCAGCCTGCAAGACATGCTGAACGATCTCAACCAAATGCTGCAACAGCGCCAACAGGGTGGCAGCACCGACCAGCAATGGCAAGACTTCCAGCGTCAGATGCAGCAGGGCGGCGGCGGGCAAGGCCAGTCCATGGAAGACTTCATGCAGGCCATGCAGCAGCAGGCTCGCATGATGCAGAACCTGCTGGAGAGCCTGCAGGGTGAGCAGCGCCAGCAGATGGAAGACCTGCTCAACGCCATGATGCAGGAGATGGGCCTGCAAGAAGGCATGAGCGAACTGCAGCAGGCCCTGAACGACATGTTCCCGCAGGAGCGCCCCCAGCGGTTCAACTTCCGGGGCGACGAGCACCTGGATATCAACGAGGCCATGGACCTCATGCGCCAGCTGAGCGAGCTTGAGGACCTGGAGCGGCAGCTCCGCCGGGCACAGTACGGCGACGGTCTGGAGGACATTGACCTCGAGGCGATGCGCAAGCTGCTGGGGGACGAGTCTGCCGAAGCCCTGGAACTGCTCAAGACGCTGGCCAAGGAACTGGAAGACGCCGGCTATCTCCGCAAGAACGGCGACAAGCTGGAGTTAACCCCGCAGGGCATGCGCAAGATCGGCCAGAAGGCACTGAAGGACATCTTCGATCGCCTGAAAGAGGGCCGTATGGGCCGGCACGAGTCCGACCGCCGCGGCGTCGGCATCGATCGCATCGACGAGACGAAGACCTATGAGTTCGGCGATCCCTTCTACCTGGACCTGCACCGCACCGTCCGCAACGCGCTGTACCGCAACGGCGAAGGTACCCCGATCAGCCTGGCTCCAGAAGACTTTGAGGTGTACAAGACTGAGCTGCAAACCGAGTGCACCACCGTGCTGATGCTCGACCTCAGTTGGTCCATGGCCCGGCGCGGCAGCTTCTACGCCGCCAAGAAGGTGATTCTGGCGCTGCACAACCTGATCAAGACCCAGTTCCCGCGCGACAGCATCTATATCGTCGGCTTCTCCACCTACGCTCGAGAGCTGAAGGCCGAGCAGTTGCCGTACATCACCTGGGATCAGGCCGAGCCCTACACCAACATGCAGCAGGGGTTCATCATCAGCCAGAAGCTGCTGTCACGCCACAAGCAGGGCACCAAGCAGATTCTGATGATCACCGACGGCGAGCCGACCGCCCACATCGAGCGCGGCCAGATATTCCTGGGCTATCCGCCCAGCCCCCGCACCATCACCGAAACGCTGCGCGAAGTACACCACTGCACCAAGGACAACGTGCTGATCAACGTGTTCATGCTTGACCGCAGCTACTACCTGCGAGAGTTCGTGGACCAATTGACCCGCATCAACCGCGGCCGAGCGTTCTACACCAGCCCAGACACACTGGGCCAGTACGTGATGGTGGACTACCTGCGCAACAAACGGAGTCGGATCGCCTAAGGGCCGGCGGCGAACTCAGTGACGGCCGGCAGCGTAGCGATGGTGGCCCCGACCGCTGCCAGGTGCTCCATGGCTTCACGCACAGAGGCGACCCTTCCACCGGCGCTGAGGGTGCTGATTCCAGGCAGACCACACAGCGGGTTGCCTAGGCCATAGGCCCCGCCGAAACCCACCACCAACACCAAGAAGCAGGCCCCTGCGGCGGGCACTGGCTGGGTAAAGACCCCCGGCGTGACCACGGTGTTGGTGACCAGGCCGCCGTCCAGTGGAATGCGGAACAGCCGGGTCTCCACTGGGCCGCCGGACGCCAACGTCATAGTCGCGGTGGACAACTGATTCAGCGCTAGCACTAAGCCAGCGGGAAGCGGTGAGCCGGTGGCCATGCCCGTGGCCGCGCACAGCAGGTCGGAGGAGCCCAGGACCCCCAAGGGCCCGGTGGGGACCAACACGAAGCAATAGACCACGCCGTTCACCACCGCGGCATCGGTGTGGGAGATGGCGCCACGTGGAAGGGCGGTGGTGACCAGGGCGCTGGTGGACGTGTCTACCCGCAGCAGAGTGTACCCGGTCTGAACGTCGCCACCGTCCCAGGTCAGGTCGATGGACCCAGTAGCGATCCTGAGGTTGCGGCCGCCCACGATGCCCGGCAAGTCCGACTCGTAGGCGCCCAAGTCACAGGCGGGCCCCTGCGGCCGTACCACGCCCCGCTGGTCGACACCTCCGACCGACGGGGCGTGCACATACCGCTGCGGATCCGGCGTTCACCGCTAAGCTGCCGTTCAGCAGCGAGTGCGTTGCCGTGGGACCGCCGTTGTAAGCCAATGGCCCCAGCACCGCCGGCCCGACGATGGGAGCCGTGCCGGTCACCGTGCAATTGGATGGGTCCCCGATCAGGTTGGGACCGGCCGCGGTGAGCGTGCCGTAACAGTCTGGTCCGGGTTGGGTCAAGTCGTACAGGGTGTTACCCGTCACGATGGTGTTCACCAGGGTGGCGGACCCTTCATTGTGGATCCCGCCGCCACGGCCGGTTGCATGATTATTCGCAACGGTGAGGTTGATGAGTGTGGCACTCCCGAAGTTGTAGATTCCACCGCCAGTAGACGAGCGATTTTCGCTAAGAGTGCTGTTACTGACCAACAGAAAGCCTGCGGTCCCGTTGAGGATTCCTCCTCCGGGAGCGCCGCTCAGAGCGTTGTTATCGAGGTTATCGTAAAAAGGCTGCGCGTCACTGTAGCCAGCCCTTGGTTGTAGAGACCGTGCTCACGGTTACCAAGCAAGGTGGTGTTAGAGACAGTCAGGGTGCCGCCGGGCCGGTTCCAGAGCGGACTGGTGATGCGCTGCAGCGTGCTGCCAATTACAGAGACTATGCCCCCCTTGTTCTCAATGCCGCGCGGAGTAAAGGGACCAGCCGGTTCAACCTGGTCGAGGATAAGGCTGTCCATTGAAAAAGCCGCACCGAAGGTCACCTTCCAAGCAGGCCGGCCATTGCTGCCACCGCGGACCACGACTGTCTTACCTCCGCCATTGACGGTGAGTTCCCGCCGCGTCAGTTATGTCCGGAAGTGAAGCGACAAGCGTGATGACCATATCTGAGGCGAAGGTAATGGTGTCGGCGCCGGCCCCCGCGCCACAGTCGGGGAAGGTGGCGGCGTTGGCATTCACGTTGACGATCGCTTCTCGCAGGGTGCAAGCGCCGTCGGTCACCGGTGGGTTGACGTCGATATGGGTGCTCACCACGATGCCGGCGGCCTCGGCCAGACGCACGGCCGGCAGCAGGAGCAGCACGCTGGTGAAGAACCCTGGCAAAACCCAGCGAAGCCGGTCAATCCTAATGCGGGGCATCTTTTCCACTCCCTGCTGCGACGCAAAAACTGCTCTGCGGCGTGCCAATCTTAGGCCTGAGCGGCACAGAAGTCCATTAACCAAAGCTAACTTCCCTGCGCGACCGGCAGACTGCTAGCCGCCGCGTGCGCGCAGCTTACCCAACACCGACCGTGCGGCGGCGATCACCTTCTCGGCGTTGGCGTTCTCGAAATCGGCGGTCTTGAATTGCATGCCACCGATCACGCCCAGCAGCCGCTGCCGCTCCTCTTCTGTGAGTTCCAGGTGATTAAGACCCGCCCTCGGGAGGGGGCGCCGATGCCCGTGCAGCCGCCGCCGCATTCTTCAGCCTCTTCACCTCTGCCACTGCACCCAGGATCTCCGTCCTAGGATC
>SHYE01000120.1 GCA_009692935.1 Dehalococcoidia bacterium
GATCGAGTCGAAGGCCCGGAACTCCGCCTCGCCCTTCAAGCTGAGGGTCTTGGTGATAGCCGCAGTCAGCGTGGTCTTCCCATGGTCGATGTGACCGATGGTCCCCACGTTCATGTGCGGTTTGTTGCGTTCGAACTTCTTGCGTGCCATTCCTATCGCCTTTCCTGCCGTTCAGCGTCCCGTGGGACTAGCGGCTTCGTTCCTTCTTTTCAACCTTGTCCGCAATCGCGTTGGGGACCTCTTCGTACCGGTAGAACTCCATTGATGAGCTTGCCCGCCCCTGGGTTAGCGAGCGCAGGTCGGTAGTATAGCCGAACGTCTCGGCCAAGGGGATGTAGCAGTGAATCGTCTGCAGTGACCCGTTGGCGTCAACCCCTTGAATCTGCGCCCGTTTCGAGTTCAGATTTCCCAGCACGTCGCCGAGGAAATCTTCAGGCGTGGTCACGTCCATCTTCATCACCGGCTCCAGCAGTACCGGCTTGCACCTCGGCAACCCATCCTTGACGGCCATTGAAGCGGCGAAGGTGAAGGCCATCTCACTGGAGTCCACCGGATGGAAGCTGCCGTCGAACAGCGTGACCTTCACGTCGACCACCGGGTAGCCGCGGACACCGCCGCCCTCTAGCGCACCACGGGCGCCGCGCTCGGTAGGAGCGACGAATTCACGCGGTACGGTGCCGCCGACAACCTTGTTTTCGAACACGAAGCCCTGTCCACGCTCCAGCGGCTCGATTTGCAGCCACACGTGGCCGAACTGGCCCTTACCGCCAGTCTGCCGAACGTAGCGCCCCTCAACCTTGGTGGAGGCGGTGATGGCCTCTCGGTAGGCGACCTGGGGACGTCCGACCCGGGCTTCTACCTTGAACTCACGAACCAGCCGTTCGGTGAGGACTTCCAGGTGCAATTCACCCATGCCCTCAATGATGGTCTGGCCGGTCTCTTCGTCGTAGTGCGCACGGAACGTCGGATCCTCTTCAGAGAGTTTCTGCAGCGAATCGCCCAGCTTATCGTGGTCGGCCTTGGTCTTCGGCTCAATCGCGATCGAGATAACCGGCTCCGGAAAGTCGATGCTCTCCAAGATGATCGGGGCGTTCGCCGCGCACAGCGTGTTGCCGGTGAACGTGTCTTTCAGACCCACCAGGGCGACGATGTCGCCGGCGTACGCCTCCGAAACCTCTTCACGTTTCGCCGCATGCATCCGATACAGGCGCCCGACCCGCTCGCGGCCATCTTTGGTGGTGTTCAGCAGGGCATCGCCGTTTCGCAGCGTCCCCGAGTACACCCGGGTGTACGCCAGCCGGCCCACAAAGGGATCGGACACAATCTTGAAGGCCAAGCCCGAGAACGGCTCGTCATCATCGGGCTTGCGCTTCAGCTCTTCGCCAGTCTTGGGATCCAGCCCGGTCACCGGCGGAATGTCCATCGGCGAGGGGAGGTAGGCTACCACGGCGTCGAGCAAATGCTGTACGCCTCGGTTGCGCAACGCTGCGCCGCACAGGACCGGCACCAGCTTCCCAGCGATAGTGGCCTTGCGGAGCCCTGAATAAATCTCTTCCTTCGTGAGTGGCTCTTCAGCGATGAACTTCCCCATCAGTGTGTCGTCGGTTTCGGCAATCCGCTCGCACATCGTCTCTCGATACGCCTTCAGGTCGCTCGCGTACTCATCCGGAACCGCCTCCTCTTTCGGGGGCTGATCCTTGTCGCTAAAGTAGCGCCAAGACCGTTCCTCAATGACGTCGATGATGCCCTCGAACTTGTCCTCAGCGCCCCAAGGCAGCTGAATCACCACGGGGGTAGCGTTGAGCCGGTCCAGGATCATCTGCACAGTGCGGTAAAAGTTTGCACCAACGCGATCCATCTTGTTGACGAAGCAGATACGGGGAACACCGTACTTGTCGGCCTGGCGCCACACCGTTTCCGATTGCGGCTCGACACCGGCCACGGCGTCGAACACCACAACACCGCCATCGAGAACCCGCAGCGAGCGCTCCACCTCAACGGTGAAGTCAACGTGCCCTGGGGTGTCGATGATGTTGATGACATGCTCTTTCCACTCGGCAGTGGTCGCAGCCGCGGTAATCGTAATACCGCGCTCTTGCTCCTGGTCCATGTAATCCATGGTGGCCGAACCATCATGCACTTCGCCGATCTTGTGGATACGGCCGGTGTAGTACAGAACGCGTTCCGTCACGGTGGTCTTGCCCGCATCAATGTGGGCGATGATCCCAATATTCCTTACACGCTCCAGTGGAGCAGCTCGTGGCATACGTTCCTGAACCTATCATTTCGTCAACACACCAGACATAGAACACCGAGGGGACTGTGTGTCGTCCACTCGGTGGGATGACAGACCGACGCTACCAGCGGTAATGGGCAAAGGCTTTGTTGGCCTCCGCCATGCGGTGCGTCTCCTCTCGGCGGCGAATAGCAGCTCCCTGACCACGGGAGGCATCCAAAATCTCGTTGGCCAGCTTCTCGGCCATGGAGTGACCAGCACGGGCCCGAGCGGCGTTGACCAACCAACGGGTGGCGAGCGAGGTTCGCCGCTCACCCCGAATTTCAATAGGCACCTGATACGTCGCGCCGCCGACCCGCCGCGGCTTCACTTCGAGCATAGGGGTGACGTTCCGCAGCGCCTGGTCCACGGTGTCTACGGGATCGCGCCCGCCCTGAGAGTCGATGATGGCCAGACTGCCGTAGACGATACGCTCAGCCGTGCTCTTCTTGCCGTCTTGCAGCACTTTGTTAATGATCCGCTGGATCGATACACTACCGAAGCGTGCGTCGGCTGCGATTGGTCGGCGCGGTGGGCGGGCCCTACGTGGCATAGCTAACTACTCCTAAATTACCGGCGGGCGACAGGCGCGACGTTCTTCTTGGCGCCGTACTTGCTGCGGCTCTGCTTGCGATCCTTCACCCCGCTGGCATCCAGGGCACCGCGCACAATGTGGTACCGCACGCCCGGCAGGTCCTTCACACGGCCACCACGAATGAGCACTACCGAGTGCTCTTGCAGCGTGTGGCCCTCGCCCGGGATGTACGCCGTGACCTCAATGCCATTGCTCAAGCGCACACGGGCAATCTTTCGCAGGGCCGAGTTCGGCTTCTTCGGTGTCATGGTACGCACCTGGGTGCAAACGCCGCGCTTCTGCGGCGCGCCGTCGCCCCGCTTGGTGCGGTTCGTCAACGTGTTGAAGGTAAACCGCAGGGCCGGCGCCTTGGTACGCTTGGCCATAGGCTTACGGCCTTTTCGAACCAACTGGCTAATTGTTGGCATTGAAGGTGTCCTCTTGGATGTCCGGGTGCCGGACGCCTATTCCAAAACGTAAAGAACCGGTCGAAAGTTGCCTGTACGAGCTAGCTGGCACTAAGTGCCGGCCGTGATCCTGGCAAGCTCCCGACCTACTGGACGCTTTGTGGGCGTACAAAAGAGCTTACACAAAACCAGCTACCCCTGTCAATCGCTACCAGTGCGGCCCAAGCAGACGATTCTATATATAAGGGACGCGGAATCCGCAAGGGAACATCTGGAGGCGCACGATGTGGCGGTTAGTGTTTATTGTCTCCGGGCTGGCGCTGCTGGTCGGGGCCCATGTGATGGTGTGGTTAGGCAGCAGCCAAGCTGAGGCGACGCTGCGGGCCGAAACGCTGGCCGCACCGCGGGACGTTGCCCTGCCCTACGTGATCATGGTGGGCTTTGGATTCGTCTTCATGGTGGGAGGCGTGCTGGAGGGTGTGTACAACACCTGGACCAGCCTGCTGACCAGCGGGCAGAATGTGTCGCGTGATGTGGCGGTCGCTCAGCGCGAAGAGGGTGTCAGGCTGGGGCGTCGACGCTCCTGGGGTTTGCCGCCCTACCTGCTTATCGCTTTGGTCTTCGCGCTCTACGTACGCCTGGGCATCGAGGGTCAGGTGTTTGTGCCTTGGCTGCTCGCCGATCCCGGATTCCTAGGGTTTGCTTTATCCTGGCCTTACCACCTTTTGGCTGCGGCGGGCCCCTGGGGGTTCACCATCGATAAGTTCTACTAAGGGCACCCCTTAGGCCAGACCTGAGCTTTCCGGGGAGAGCGCCCGAAGGCGATCGAATGGGTAGATACCGGTATTGTGATCGTCTGACCAGACGATCTGGATCGCGTAGTTACCCACAGCCTGAATCGACACCGGACGGACGGACGGATCGACCATCGCCTCGGTGACCATACGCTTGCCGGTCTGCTCCGAGACACAATTGGCACACCCGCAGTTACCCCGGAGAAACCGGTTAGGATACGTGACCTCGGGGCCGTCGTCCCAAGCGATCACCAGCGCGTCGGGGTGAGCATCAATGCGAATGGGTCGGGCCACTGCTGGTTACTCCTCTGGATCGGCGCCGGTCACCTCGGCCCAAACCCTGGTGATTACGCGTGCGCTGATGCTGTACCCGAACCCTCGGCGCTGGAGAAAGCCGCCAAGCTTTTGGCGAAATTCAACGAAGGGCAGGCTTCGTAGACGATCGGCCCGCTTAAGGGCAGCGCGGTAAGCTGCAGCTTCGTCGTCCAGCCCATCCACCGCATCCTCCACCACATCGGCGGCAACACCCTTGCGGCGCAGCTCCCACGTTACCATGCGGCGGCTACGCGGGGTTGCCTGGGTCCGCTGACCGGCATAGTCCGCAGCGAACTGGACGTCGTCGAGCAGGCGTTGTTCTTTCAAGCGGGCGACCACGATGTCAATCACCTCGGGTGAGTCGCTATGCTTGCGCAGCCGGGTGCGGACCTCAGCTTCCGACCGGGGGCGATAGGAGAGGTAGCGGTAGGCAACCCGCAACGCAAGCTGCTGGGTATCGGCCACTTGCAGAGCACCACACTGGGCCTCGTTCAGCCGCGTACCAATACTCAGGCGCTCCTGAACCACCAGCTCTTGGGAGATGGTGAAGCCAAAGGCGCCATCTAGATAGACGGCGACACGGGCGCGGGTGCGCGGTTGAGGGAGCAGGGCAGAGATTGAGGGCACAGCTGAGCACCTAGTGAAGCGATGCCTCAGTCTGTCGTTCTCGGCCACTGGGCGTCAAGGCAACCGGGGCAGGCGACAGCATTTCGCCCTCGAGAGCCTGCCCGCTTCAGCGCGCCCGGGTACCAAGGCGCAACGGCTGGTGCAGGCTACGGCAGCGGTCGAGCAGCCGGCGCTCCAAATGCGGAGCCGTCTTCCCCGCTGCGCAGCCTCGGGCACCACCTGTTCGGTGAGGTAGGTGAAGTGAGCAGGTTCGCGAAAAAAGCTCGTCACGTTGGTGGTAAGGGCATCGACCATCGCCCCGATCTCGGCGCCCGACTCGTCACGCTCCAGGTGGCGCAAGTAGTCATCGAAGCCAGCGAGGCCAAGGGTACGGATTCGGCGGCTCAGGCGGCACTGAACCAGGTCTTCCTTCCCCTTCGGTAACTGAATGCCCGACCGCTGGCGGACCTCTTTGGCAATCCGCTCGAATTGAGCGGCAGTCATCTTCTGATCAACGGACTGCATGGTTGGCATCAAACACTCCTACGTGCGGCTAGCCGTACACCCGCCGGCCCTACCGCAGCGATCGGGGCTGCACCAGGGGACGTGTCCGACTGTTCGCACTTCATAATCGGCATTTGGCGACGGTCTGTTGAAGGTGCGGTAGGCCGCGGTCAGGTGCCCATCCGTACTCCCTTGGCTGCTGTTCGTACCGTTGGCCAGCGTGCTGTACAGTGGGGGCCTACTGAGAAAAAAGAGAGCCCGGCATGTTGCTGCCGGGCGTCGGTCGAAACGCAACCAGTCGAAGGCTACAGCTTGGCCCCAACGTGCAGAGCCGAGCCATGGTCAGCTGCGCTGCGCTCGTGGTAGGCCAGCTTCAACTCGATGTTGCCCAACGGCGTGATGAACGGCGCCGTCAGCCGAGGCACGCCGCCAAGGCTCATCTTCAGTGCGTCGCCCATAATGAATACCGGTGGCGTGATATCAACCTTCAGGCCAAGGCCGGTGATGGCCATCGCGGCGCTACCCCCCACCACGTTGCACATCTCGCAGATACCGCTCTCCACCAGCGCCGTCATCTCGGTCATTTCCTCGCCCATGAGATGCCCAGCGATTGCGCAGGCCGTCTCGCATGTCACCCCGAGCGACAGAATGCCTTCGATATCACCGGTGATGCCAATCAGGGCCATCACCGGCAGGCCAGCAGCATCAGGCTGGGTGATGGAGGGCGCGCCACGTTTTACGTCGAGCTGTAGCTCGATCTGAAAGGTCTCCATTGCCGCCTTCACAAAGGCGTTAATGAGCGCTGGGTCATTCATGCTGTGATCCTCCAATGAGCTCGCGGGCCGGCTGATCTCAAGTTCGCTTCGTCTACCCCAACATATTCTTGACGGCATCCAGAACGCGGGCCGGCTGAAACGGTTTCAACACGTAGTCCTGGGCGCCGGACATCAGTGCTTGCATCACCATGTCTTGTTGGCCCATTGCCGTGAGCATGGTCACCTTGGCCTTAGGGTCCGCTTTGCGGATCTCCTTCAGCGCTTGAATTCCATCCATCTCCGGCATCGTGACATCCATGAGCACGGCGTCGGGCTTGAATGTGGCGTATTTCCGACGGCGTCGGCCCCATTCTCGGCCTCCACCACGTCATACCCCTCATCCTTTAGCAGCTTCGCGCAGCGGGTGCGCATGAACGCTGCATCATCCACAAGTAGTACGCTGGGCATTTGTATGCTCCTTCACGCTTCGTTTGCGTGCTTATGTCCCTATCA
>SHYE01000121.1 GCA_009692935.1 Dehalococcoidia bacterium
TCACCGCACACAACCTGCTGAAACTGGCCCAGGTCTGGCGGCCAGCCTAACCCACGGTACCGTTTCGCTTTGCCTTCCCCCAACACCGCGTACCACGACGGATCACTCCAAGAAGGAAAGTCCGCAACTAAATGGACAGGCTCCTAGCCTGCACACCTACCCAGGTGGGCCGAACAGCAGGCTCGCGTCGCGCTCGGCAGTGCGCTGTAACGCTGCGGCGTCGCGGAAGCCGAACTCGGCATACGACGTCTCGGTGCCGTAGTCACGCACCCGGATGACCACCGGCATGGGGACAGCGTGGCCGAAGATGAGCGCCTGCTGCTTGCTCTCCAGACGCTGCAGTACGCTGCGCAGCTCGCCGGCGCCGGAGGCGCCCTGCAGAACGCTGTTGACGTCCTTCTCATCGTCCAGCAGACAGGCCAGCTTGGTGCCGATTTGGGAGAGCACCTCGTTGTCGATCGCGCTGGGCCGTTGGTCGACCACCAGCAGGGTGACGTTGTATTTGCGCATCTCGCGGGCGATGGTCCCGAAGATAGTCTGGCTGGCGATGCTGGGACTGAGGAACTTGTGCGCTTCCTCGATCGTGATCACCAGCTGGGATGGCTCCTTGGAACGGTCGCCGAGAGCCTGTTCCATCCGGCGGGACCACTCGTCATAGATGCGGCGGGACAGCAGGTTGGCGACGAGTACCTGGGCGATGGTGTTGTCTTTGTAGCGGCCGAACTCCAGTACTACGGTCTTGCCGCGTTCCAGATAGTCGATGATGGTGCGGACGGCGCTTTGGTGCGCCTGCGAGACGACGAATTCGAGGCGGGTGAGCGTACGGAGTTTGGTGGCCAGTGCACGCACCGTCCCCTCATGGGGCCCCAACTCATTAGCCAGTTTGTTCCGACCATCTGAGTCAAGATCCAAGAACGAAGTTAGCCAGGACTTCCCCTTCCAATGGTCTGCGAGCGTCCAAACGGCTTGGGTCTGGATGTCGGTGAGGTTCAGGGTCTCGGCCATGGTCTCGATGTCGCCGGGCTCAATCTCGTCGTAACCGATCTCGATGACGCCGTCGGTGCTGACGCCGCGGTTCCTTGAGCTGGCCTCATCAAGCGTGAACACCGCGACCTGCGAGCCGAACAGCTGTTTCAGCCCCTTGACCGCGCCGCCGGACTGACCCTCGCTGGTGCCGGCCCAGCCGTACTCGTTGTGCATGTCGAAGATGAGCTGGACGGCGGCGCGCTTCTGCAGAATACCGGCCATCAGGATGCGGGTGAGGAACGTCTTGCCGGTGCCGCTCTTGCCGAACACGCCAACACTGCGCTCCACCAGGCGGGGCAGGTCGAGGCAGATGAGCGTGCTCTCCATGTCCAGCGGGCTGCCGATCCAGAGGTGATCGGCGTCGTCGGCCCCGAACACCGCCTCAACCTGCTCCTGGGTCGCCTCCGATGCGTTGGCATAGTGGGCGGGAATGGTGCGTACGGGGCGCAGACCTTCGCTGGTTTGCATTAGGTACGGCACGACGTGGGCGACGCCGTAGGTGGCGGTGCCGTGGATGACCTGCGCCACGATGGGGTTAGAGAGGTCGGGCGGTGACGAGGCGAGCGCCGGGTCGGTAGCGTCGAGTCGGAGGTCGGAGACGACGCAGAAGAAGCGGCCGAGCGACTGGCCCGTTGGCGTCGCCGGCTCGACCACCACGTATTGGCCCACTTTCACCGACTCAATGGGCACGTCAGGGTCGAGCTTGATATCGAGCCCTTTTGAGAGCGAGCCGTTGACGACGATGCCGAGTCTGTTCGGCAAAAAGGTGTTATAGGCTTCGGGGTAGGCGTGGTCTTGGGTCATGCTGCATGCCTAGTGGTCAGCCACATGTAGTACGGGGTGGCTCGGCCCGCGGCCTTCGGATGAGCGCGAGGGTTCCCTCCGCCCACCCATGGAACTTTCAGGGAATCGAGGGGGTTCCCCCTCGAACGCCCCGTCCAGAAAGGGCTGCCGCCCTCTCTGGACTCACCTGCCGGACAGTGCAACCACATCACGTGTGTTAAACCACCGGCGGGTTGGTTTGGCAGACGGGGGAGGAGGCAAGGGGGCAGCGTCATCCAAGCCTCCCGAGCAGGGTGGCGAGCCGGACCGAGTCGCCGCGGAGGAGGGACACCATGGCCTTGCCCGCATGAACCAGGTACGGCTGCCCCGCAATGCCGCGCACTCGGGCCGCCTCGCGCAGGAAGGCGGCCGTCACCTCATCGGCGATGGGGCCGCGGTCGGCCAGCAGCAGCGCGAGGTAACCGGGACGCTCGGTGAAGCGCTCCAGCTCGTGGTTGTCGCAAGCGAAGACCAACTGGTGGACCTCCGGGGGCTTCTCTGGCAGGTAGTGGACGATTGCGCCGTCGACCGCACCGTGGCCCACCACCCTGACCGCGAAGAGGGTGCGGAAGAGGCGCTCCAATTGTGGATGCTCGCGATAGATATCATCAAGCGAGGTGGCACTCTGTCCGCGGGCGACCGGCGCCCGGCCGGGGTCGACCGGAGCGGTGTGGGCGCGGGTGACCACACCATAGGTGCAGCCAGCCGATCCGTCGGAGGCCCGCCCAAAGGGGATGCGCACCAACGACCCGAGGCGCGGTGCGTCGTCGATAGCATAGGCCTGGGCCAACAGCGACTCGGTGGCCGACTCCACCACCTCGCCGACGTGCTGCGCGACGGCAAGAAATGCGCTCTGGGTCATGTCCACGGTGTCCTCTTGGTGCGGGATTTGGCGGAGACGCTGCCGGCTACCCCAGTGGCCTCCAACCGGTCAGTCAGCAGCCACCAGAAGCCCCGACGGTCGCTATCGCTCACCACGGCCTGCTCGTGGGCTTCCATCAGCGCCACGGGGTAGGCGGGGTTGCCCTGGTTGCGCCGGCACTGGTCGAGGATGACGGCGTGGGTGAGATCCAGCAGCTCGGGGTCGCCGCTAACCCAGCGGGGGACTTCGACGCGTGCGATCTCGCCGCCTGCCCGGAGGTAGCAGAAGTCGACCCAGCACTCGCTGGGATACTCGGGCAACTCAAGCATGCGAGCCTTGCGCTCGAAGCGCTCGGTGCGGTCACCGTCAGCGAGTTCGGCAAAGAGATCACGGTCGTAGACGACGGGATGCGGGGCCCCGTTCGGTTTGCCGTCTTGCAGGGTTCGCACGAGGTCGGCCACCCAGGGGGAGCTGGGGTTCGAGAGGTAGCCGGCGATGGCGAATGGCCGGGTTCGGGCGAGGCCAGCGAGCGCCGCAAGATCGGCGACGTAGCGCTGCACGATGTCATGGTCGATGGCCTTCTCGGCGTTCATCGTCTGAGACCATAGCACCAACGAGTTGTCGATCAGCGCCAACGTGAAAAGGTCGGGTGGCGACGCTTCGACGAGGGCTCGCAGCGAACTCAACTCTGCGGCGGCGCGCTCAAGCTCCAGGCTGGTCTGCCGGCTGGGAGAAGGCGCTTCCGGGTCGCCGTTGTCATCGTCGGCGGAGTCGGCGTCGTGGTCGGGCAGCAGGTGCGCCACGCTGCCGAGCTGCGCGTCCGGGTCGGCGCCGTACTGGATCATGACCGTCCCGACATTGATGACATAACACGTGGCGACTTGGTGACGATCAACGGCGATCTGCGAGCCGTCGGTGGCGAAGACGCGGTAGCTGGCCGGGCACGCCGGCGCGGGATGGGTGACGGCAGGGTCACCCATGAGGGCGGCGCGGTCCTCGGGGGCGGTGTGCCAACCGTCGCCCAAGGCTGCCATCAGATCGCGCAGCCGGGCGGCCTCGGTTGTCGCGGCGTCGGCCTCACGGGTGAAGCGGGGCACGTAGGCCTCGATCTGCGAGGCGAGCTGCGAGAAATCGAGGGGCATAGGCTAACCTCAGCGCAAAACGCGCTCGTCGCCCACGCGACGGGTCACGCGCTGTTGGTCCAGGTACTCCATGAACGCGATGGCGTACTTGCGGCTGGTGTCGAACATGTCGCGCACCTCGGCCACCGTGATCTTGCCGTGCTCGGTCAGGTGCTCTCGCACTCGGGCGGCCATCGCCGTAAAGGTGTCAGGCGGGAAGCAGATGTCTTCGGCCATGCGCAGGAGACGGCCCTGGTCCACCAGTGCGGCAATAACCTCGGGCTGGGTGTTGAGTTCGGCCAATGACGTGAAGGGCTGCCTGGAGAGCTGAGCCAGCAGGTGCTCGGTTTGCTTCGTCTGTTCTGGGGAGAAGGCGGCCTGAAAGTCCGGCGCCGCTACTGCAGCCGCGCGCTCTTGAATGAGCCCCCGCTGGACCAACGAGTCCATGGCGTCGGCCGCGGGCCGGTTCGGTAGGCGAAGGCGGCTCCGTAGATCTTCCTTGGGCATGCCGGTGCGAAGCGGGAACTGCCGGTGGAAGGCCTGTAGCGCTTCGAGGGCCGTCGCTGCGAGCCGGTCCCATGTAGGGGTGGTGACCAGTTGCGAGGCTGGACCCAACACCTTGGTCCCCAGCGCTGTCACCCGGCCATCGACGACCAGCAGATCCAGCGCGGCGCGGGCGTCGGCTTCGGCAAGGTTCGATGCTTTGAACAGCGCCGCTAGGTCGATGGGCTGGAGCTTACCGAGGGTCTCCAGCAACTGCTGGTCTGGCGTGCCTTCGCGCAGGGTCGCAAGGCGGGCCAGCGTGCCCTCGTGGAACCGCTTGTGGCGTTTGGCGTGCGGGTCCACCACGGTGCCGCCGCCCACCGTGCCAACGGACGACCGTAGGATGAAGGCGTCGCCCGGCACCACTGCCGCGGGAGCCGACAGGCGGAGTTGCGCCCAGGCGGTGTCGCCGGGCTTCAGCTCTTGGGTATCGAGCAACCGGACGCGAGCGACCGCTTCGGTGGTCAGCGAGTGGAAGGTGCAGGTGGCGTTGTGTTTCAGTGCGCTGGGGGCTCCAGCGAGCAGCCGGAGCCGTACGTCGATCGCATCGGAAGGGCGCAGCCAGCCGGCGGTGGTCACCGTGTCGCCGCGCAGCACTTCGTCGGTACTGACCCCCGCTAGGTTGGCCGCAACGCGGGTGCCGGGGCCCAGCGTCTCGGCCTTGGTGCGATGGCTTTGCAGACCGCGGATGCGGGTGCGGACACCGCGGGGCAGCACCTCCACCTCTTGGCCGGCGGTGAGTGCGCCGTCGATGAGGGTGCCGGTCACCACCGTGCCAAAGCCCGTGATGGTAAACACACGGTCTATGGGGAGCCGCGGGCGGCCGGTGTCGCGGCGTAGCGGCGTGTCAAGCAGGAGGCGGTCGAGTAGGGTCAGCAGTTCCGGCAGGCCGTCTTTGGTGGTGGCGGACACCGACAGCATCGGAGCGCCCTCGAGGGTGGTGCCCTGCAGCGCCTCCTCCACGTCAGCCTGGATCAACTCTAGCCACTCGTCGTCCACCAGGTCGTGTTTGGTCAGCACTACCAGTCCGTGGGTAATGCCCAGCAGGTCGAGGATGGCGAGGTGCTCGCGGGTCTGGGGCATCACGCCCTCGTCGGCGGCAATCACCAGCATCGCCAAGTCGATGCCGCCGACACCCGCCAGCATGTTCTTGATGAACCGCTCGTGGCCGGGCACGTCGACGATGCTTATCTCTTTACCGCTGGGCAGGGTGAGCCAGGCAAACCCCAAGTCGATGGTCATGCCCCGGGCCTTCTCCTCCTGGAGACGGTCGGGGTCCATGCCGGTGAGGGCGTATACCAGGGTGGATTTACCGTGATCGACGTGGCCGGCGGTGCCTATAACATACATGCGGCGGCACTTCCCAAACGAATGTTCTAGAAGTATACGGGAACACGGAACGTGGAACAAGGAATAGGGGTCCGGCAATGGCGGTCGGACTACGGTGGGATGGTCATCGCTTCGAAAAAAGGTTCTCCGACGCTGTCGCGACCTCCTGGCCCGCTCACGCTGAGGCCTCGAAGGGCAAGCGGGGAACCAGCTAACCGGAACGCGGTAGCCCGCTCGTGCTTCGAGGGCCTCAGCATGAGCGGAACAAGAGTCGTCTATGTTCGTGCCCGGTGGTGCCGGTGACCAGGGGCATGTCCGATTCCGAACACGGGAGGAATCGCTTGTTGCCCCGACGGTCGCCACAATCCGGGTACGGAGGGATTCCTCCTTACCGCGGCATGACACCGAGGCTTCTACCCGCCACACTCGACCCTAATCCCCTACCGATGCCGGAGTGGCGAAGGAGAGCCTGTCGCTGGCGCAGCTTGCAGGGGTGCGACAACCGTCAATAGGTCTATCCGGTTCAGCTACACGAACTGGGTCTACCCCTCGGGGCGGAGGGCTGCCGCGTAGATGCGCTCGATGAGTTCGGCGGTCTTCACCGCTTCGGCGAAGGTGCTGGAGGGCTGGACGCCGGCCTTAACGCAGTCGATGAAGTGGCGGTGCTGGTGCCAGAAGCCCAGCCAGTGTTCCGGTTGCCCGCCGAGGGCTGCGCCGAAGCTCGGTGACTCGAAGACCTCTGGCTCGCCGTCGTCGGTCGATATCCAACTCTGGCGGTCGGCGTCGACGTAGGCGGTGATGTTCGGGCCGTGGATCTCGGCACGGAAGATGCCAGCTGCGGTTGCGCCGGAGCGGGCGGCCGAACCGCCGGTCACCATGCTGTAGTGCAACTGCCCGACCGCGCCACCGGCGAACTCCACTTGTGCCAGCACCGCATTGGCCACCGGGCCTGCCTGGTACAGCGTGCGCACGCT
>SHYE01000122.1 GCA_009692935.1 Dehalococcoidia bacterium
TTCTATCAATATGGTCTAGGCGTTATGCTAGCAGATGCGGTAATGCGCCGTCAACAGGGCCATCTGGTATGCTGTACCTCGTGCTCTGCGAGAGGTTACAGAGAGGTTATCTCAACGGTGTGAACAGCCAGCTATCAGGCGCAGCACTGACGGTGCAGGATGTAAGCGTGGTCTACGAAGGCCAAGCCGCGTTGCACCATGTAACGTTCGAGGTGCCCCGAGGGCAACTGGTGGGCGTACTCGGCCCGAATGGCGCCGGCAAGAGCACACTGCTGAATGTCATCACCGGCTTGGAGCGTCCCTCCACGGGCCGTGTGCTGGTGTATGGACGCGCACCCGAGGATGCCAAGCGTCTGGTGGCCTACGTGCCGCAGCACGAGCGAGTGAACTGGCGGTTTCCCGTGACGGCGTACGACCTGGTGATGATGGGCCGTTGCACCGTGCTGGGTCTGTTTCGGCGGCCATCCCACCTCGATCGGGAAAGGGTACTGGAGTGCCTTGAGCGAGTGGGGCTGACGCACTTGAGCAAGGCTTCGGTGGGTACGCTGTCGGGCGGAGAACGCCAGCGTGCCTTCGTGGCGCGAGCATTGGCGCAAGAGGCCGAGTTGGTGTTGCTGGACGAGGCCTTCAGCGGCGTCGACGTTGGCTCGCAAGAGTCGCTGGTGGAGATTCTCCTCGGCCTGCGCAACGAGGGGAAGACGATTGTGTTGGTGACGCATGACCTCACGGGCCTGGCGCGTCGCTTTGATGCGTGCCTGTGTCTGAACCACCACGTGTGCGCCTATGGGCCTCCCGGCGTCACCCTGACACCAGAGTTACTGCGAGAGCTGTACGGCGCTCACGTTGGGCTCTTCGCCGGGGGCATCTGATGGAAGCCCTTTGGGACGCGCTGTTGGAGCCGTTTCGCTTCAGCTTCATGCTGCGGGCGCTGGCGGTTGCGGTGCTGGTCGGGGTGATGTGCCCACTGCTGGGAGGGTACGTGATCACGCGCGGCCTGGCGTTTATGAGCGATGGTCTCGCGCACGCCGTCATGCCGGGACTCATTGTCGGCTTTCTGTTGGGAATCAACCCCCTGCTGGGCGCGCTGCCGATTGCCGTGGCCATGGCGGTGACAGTGGGCGCCATCGAGCGGCGCACTGGCGTGAGTGCCGACACCGCCATCGGCATTATGTTCGCGGGAAGCTTTTCGCTCGGCCTCGTCTTGCTCAAGTTGACGCCAGCGCTCCCGGTGAGCGTGGAGGACCTGCTGTTGGGGCAGATCCTGGGAGTGTCGGCCGAAGACGTGTGGATCACCGGAGGACTGGCGGTGGTGGTGCTGGCCACGTTAACCCTGCTGCACAAAGAGTTGGTGTTCGTAAGCTTTGACCCGGTGGGCGCGCAGGTTGCAGGGTTGAAGACCACCTGGCTGGACCATGTGCTGTTCGCCCTGCTGGCGGTGGTGGTTGTGCTGACGCTGCAGGCGGTCGGTACCATTCTGGTCATGGCCATGCTGGTGGTGCCGGCTGCCACGGCGTACCAGGTGGTGCGCAGCTTCGTGCCCATGCTGCTGCTCAGCGTGGGGCTGGGTGTGCTTGCCGCAGTCGTCGGGCTCTACTCGTCGTTCTACCTGAACCTACCGTCGGGACCGGCGATGACGCTGATAGCCACGGCGCTGTTCATGCTGGTGACCTTTGGGGCGCGCGCCCGCAGCCGTCGCTAGATACTGAGCCTGCTGTAGAGGCTTCTGGCGTTGCCCTCATAGATTGCCGCCTTGTGCTCAGCCGTTAACCAGGGGATGGCCTCGATCATGGGCTTGATATCGTTCAGCGATCGGCCGGTCTCGGGGTCTTTGGCCGAACCGTTCGCCGGCTTATCGCTGCCGAACAGGCACTGGTCTACGCCCACCACCTTGAACAGCAACTCCAGCGACTCGATGTTGTAGAGCACCGTGTCGTAATACAGCCGTTTCATGCTCAGGTCGAAGCTCTCGGTGTTGCCGCCGCGGGCGCCCTCGTTCAGCCGAAAGGCGCGGGCTCGGCCCACCTGATACGGCAGGTAGCCGCCGCCGTGGCCGATGATGAGCTTGAGGGTGGGGAAGTCTTGCAGCACGCGCGAGCGCAGAACACCGAAGGCCGCTACCGTCTCTTCGGTGCAGAAGTAGCCCAGCTCCGGTTCGCGGGAGAACCTGAAGGGACCGCCGTGCACCAAGCCTGGCACGTCCAGCTCCACCATCTTCTCGTATAGCGGGTACCAGTACTCGTCACCCATGTGGGGCACTTCGCTGCCGCCCTCACCGGGGTCGGGGTTGATTTTGCAGCCCACGAATCCTAACTCCTTCACGCAGCGTTCCAGCTCCTCCACACAGAACTTCGGGCTCAAGTGCGGCACCTGCGGTAGTCCGGCCACACCTCGGAATGCCTCGGGGTGCAGGCGCACGCACTGGGCAATCATGTCGTTCACGGTTTGGGTGATAGTGACCACGGCAGCCTCGCGCCGTTCGGCGTTGGGTATAGCCCATGGCCTCGGCGAGGCAACCTGAAGGTCGGTGCCCACGCCGCGCACCTCTTCCAGGTGAGCGGTAAGGCTCTGTTCCACCAGCTCGTCGGAAAATTGCGGGCGCTGGGGCCGCATGGGGCCGGTGCTGGCAGCCAGTTCGCGGGTGAACTTGTACAGCTCGGCGGGGCCGGTGATGTGGGCGTGGGCATCGATGATCATGGTGAACTCGCTCTGGGACAAGGTGAGGCTGGTAGGGGCGGATGCACGCAAGAATAGGCCCGGGGTGGGGCGAAGGCAAGGTGAGGGCGTGGAGCGGGCGGTGGAGCACGCTGGCTCAGGGCTCAGGGCTCAGGGCTCAGGGCTCAGGGACCAGGGACCAGGGACCAGGGACCAGGGACCAGGGACCAGGGACCAGGGACTGGACGTGGTTAGCCTTCGGGGAGGTGTGTTCCCGCGGAACCAGCGTCTGCAGGGGCGGGGGAACCGGATCCGCCAGCTGAAGCCAGGCGGCACTTCAAGGGACAAGCGGTTGCTGTGATGTGCTGCGTGGCTTCAGCCCGCAGGTCGGTTTCCGCCGGATTCCGCAATTCGGGGTTGAGACTGCTGCCAACTGCGTGTGCCTGTAAGCGTAGGGGTATGGGACAGTGACTATCCTGAAGCTGAAATTGGCCCGCTGCTCAACTGTCGCCGTAAGACGTGGGTTCCGGTCGCACCGGATAGGCAGCGGGCATTTCTATGTCCCCAGACCTCGTGTTTCTGGTGCCTCAGATACCTTTCTATCTGCTATGCATAGCCTATCTCGTTTGACGTAATAGTACATACGTTCTATCATCGCGTACACCTACCCTGATACGAGGTGCGCGTTGCCTGGTTTGCCGGCAGGTTGGCCCGATGTAACCGTGTGCTGTGTGTGGTTGCCGCTGCTGCCGCTGCGCGTGGCGGTGCTGCAGCACCCGGAGTGGGATGGGTTGCCGTTGGTGTTGAGCGGCGCCCCCGGCGAACGTAAGGTGGTGCAACGCTGCTCGTTGGAAGCCGAGCAGGCAGGACTGCAGCCGGGCCTGCCGTTGCGAGAAATGCTGGCTCGGTGTGCTGATGCTGTGGTGGTGCAGCCGGACCCCGAGGCTGAGGCAATGGCCCTGAAGCAGGTCATCGAAGGGCTGCAGTTGGTGAGCCCCGATGTCGAGGTGCAAAGCGAGCACCTGTACGTGAACCTGCGGGGGCTGCGCGACCTTCACCATGGCGAGCTGCCGCTGTTGGACCGGGCGTTGCGTGCTGCGGTGCCATTGATGCTGAAGCCCCGGATTGGCATGGCGGGAAACAAGTTTACGGCGCGGGCAGCGGCCGAGGCAGCAGCACCACGTGGAACACAGGTTGTGCCGGCTGGCGACACGACAGGCTTCTTAGCGGCATTGCCGGTGTCGCTGCTGCCGCTGAGCACCGCGACGTTGCAGCGCATGGACGCGCTGGGCCTGTGCACTATCGGCGAGTTGGCCGCATTGCCTTTCTCGGCGGTGCAGGCCGAATTCGGGAAGGCGGGCGCTCGAGCGTGGCGGCTTGCTCACGGCCAAGACGACGAGCCGGTGCTGCCGTATCAGGCGAAACCAACCGTTGCTGCAGGCATCACGTTGGATGACCCGCTTTCCAGCATCGAGGGCTTTCACACCGCACTGCGCATGGTGCTGGGGCGGGCATTCGGCGACCCCGGTCTGCACAACCGGTCGGTCCGCAAGGTGCGGCTGAGCGCGCAGCTCAGCACCGGTGCATCGTGGGAACAGCTGTTGGTGTTCAAGGGGGCGCTGATGGGGCGCGATGCGGTGTTTCGGGCCCTCAAAGACAAGTTGGAGGTGGCCAACGCGCTGCCGCCTGCGCCCTTCGAGACGCTGGCAGCCGAACTGACCGACTTGGGCGTGGAGACAGGGAAGCAACCCAGCATCTTCGCCAAGAATGTTCAGCAGGAACAGCAATTGGCCGAGGCAACCCGGCAACTGCAAACCCGCTACCAGACCCCGCCGGTCTATCACGCAGTGGAGGTGGAGCCGTGGTCCCGAATACCAGAAAGGCGCTGGGCGCTCATGCCCTTCGACCCCTAGGTGTTGCTAATGCGCTTACGGTGGAGGCCGGCACACACGGCGAGCCCCGCAGTGTGCAGAAGCCAGTCTGGCATGCGCCGCGCCGGGTGCTCGCTGTACAGGATGCCTGGCGGATCGACGACGAGTGGTGGCGCGACCGGCCGATCGCTCGCCGCTACTTTTGCGTGCAGGTGGAGGGCGATCTTTTGGTAACGCTGTACCACGACCTGGCTATCGACGCCTGGTTCGAGCAGCGGGGGTAGACCACGTCTCTTAAGGATCAGTTTTTGCGATTCAAACTCGCCTTAGCCTGCAGTCAACCCATACCGGGGTGCGTGAGAGCTCAGGCGCCGGCGCGTTGGTTACCTGTCATGCCAACGCAAGGAGGCACCCCTTCATGCCTGGATGTTGATACCGATCGGGAACGAGTGGATGCCATACGTACTCGGAATCGGCCATGCCCTGGTCAGTGGCGTCACCGAGCATGAAAATCCTAAGGCCCGTCGTTCACGGCGGCGCTGGCGTCACCAACCTCGGAATAGGAGCGGAATTTCGTACTGCCGCGTATACCGAGCTGCACCTGCATACCTGCTATTCGTTCCTCGAAGGCGCATCCTCGACGGATGAACTGGTGCACACTGCCGTTGCCCACGGCTACACCGCGCTGGCCATCACCGACCACGATGGTCTGCACGGGGCGATGGAGTTTGCCCAAGCGTGTATTGCGGCCGGTCTGCAACCCATCACTGGAGTGGAGCTGACCCTGCGCCATGGCTTGTTCGACGCTGACTCCGGCCCGGTGCACCTGACGCTGCTGGCGGAGACCGCGCAGGGTTACGCCAACCTATGCCGCTTGTTGACCGAAGCCCACCGGACCAGCCCCAAGGGTGCGATTGCCCTCGACCCTGCGTGCCTGCCCGCGCATACGGCCGGTCTCATCGCGCTATCAGGCTGCCGCTCCGGCGAGGTCTCGCGGCTGCTCGACGCCGGCCGGGACGCCGACGCGCTGACGGCGGCCCGACTGCTTGCCGAACGGTTTGGCGACGCGAACACCTACATCGAGTTGCAGCACAACCTGGCGCTGGGCGATACCCGGCGCGTCGCGCAACTGGCGACGCTGGCCGAAGCGCTGCAACTGCCCGTGGTGGCCACCGGTAACGTGCATTACCACGTGCGGTCGCGCCACCAGTTGCAGGATGCGCTGGTGGCGCTCAAGCACCACGAGACGCTGGAGGGGTCGCATCAGCACCGCCGTCCCAACAGCGAGTTCTTTTTGCGGTCGCAACAGGACATGGCGCAGCGGTTCTCGGCGTATCCCGAGGCCATCACCAACACCGCACTCATTGCCGAGCGGTGCCGGGGGTTCAACCTGGCGCAGCGGGGCGCTCTGGGGTACGACTTCCCGGACTTTGGCCGCAAGCCAGGGGGGGAGGACTCGCCGGCCGATGAGGTGCTGGCGAAGCATTGCCGCGTGCGGTTCGAAGACCGCTACCCGCCCGAGTCGACGCCGACCGAACTGCGAGAGAAGGCAATCGCCCAACTAGCCGAAGAGCTGCGGCTGGTCTCCAAGCATAAACTGTCGGGATTCTTCCTCATCTATCGTGACCTGCAGGAGCTGGCGACCGAGGTTGCCCAAGACGTTCGCAACCAAACGGCGGCGCGGGCTGCCTCGGCGCTGCCGCCCGGCCGAGGCCGCGGATCAGCGGTCAGTTCCATCATCTGCTACCTCATCGGCCTCTCGCATGTGGATCCGGTGAAGAACGGGCTGTTCCTGCACCGCTTCTTGAACGAGGACCTGCAGTCGATCCCCGACATCGATCTGGACTTCGCCCGCGAGATACGCGAGGAACTGATTCTGGCGGTGTACCAGCGCTACGGTTACGACCACGCTGCGTTGGTGTGCAACTTT
>SHYE01000123.1 GCA_009692935.1 Dehalococcoidia bacterium
AGGAGGCCCGTCGCCTGGCCCAAAAGCTGGAGTTGCACTACACCCCCAAGCATCGCAGTTGGCTCAACATGGCGGAGATCGACCTCAGCGTGCTGCGACGCCAGTGCCTGGCCCAGCGCATCCCCTCCCAGCCCGCCCTCACCCGGGAGGTGGCGGCCTGGGAGGACCGGCGCAACGCTAAGGGTGGTGCCGTGAATTGGCGCTTCACCACCGCCAACGCCCGTATCAAACTCAAACGCCTCTACCCAATTCATTAGTGGCCGACCACTAGAGCAACTAGCGGCGGTCCGGATTGGTTTTCAGTCATTCGCAAGCGAGTTCTATTTAGTCGCCGCTGCTAAGGCGAATAAGGAAGGGCTGGCGGCGAGGTACCTTCAGCGGATGATCCATTCCTCTCGATCGCTTCCGAAGAGGCTTCGTGTGTTCCCTGAGGATATCTCCACTTTCGTGTTCTGGGCCGAGAGCTGGGACGCCTTGGACGAGCAGGCGCGTGCTTACGTTCTCCGAATGCAGGCGAGCGAGGTGGCGGTTCGGGGGAAAGATCAACGGGTTATCGGATACCATTCGCTGCCCCGGCTCCAGCGGGCCGGAAGGACTCCTTGGTTCAACGTAACCAAGGAGCTGCGTCGTAAAGGAGGACGTCCAATCCTCCTCCCCAGAAGGGCTTACTCCCGCGCTCCTGTTCTCGAGAACACGGGGCTTGTGCCGTGTACCGACGATTTCCTTGAGGTCTGCCCAAGACGCATCAGCCCCAGCGCGCTCCTCATGTTTCTCAATTCATCATTCGGCGAGTTGGCCATTCGTTTAGCTGCACACCAATACAGTGGAGGCGTGTACAACCTAAATCCTGGACAGGCTAAAGCGATGGCTGTGCCAACAGAGGCCCGGCTGGGGGCGGGGGCGAGGTCCCTTGAGCGGGCGTGGGAAAACGCCGCTCTGCTGCCTCCGGCCCAAGCCGCGCGACGTTATCGACCAAGCAGTGCTCGCGGCGCTTGATATCGACCGCGACGCTCGTGCCGAGGTCGAGCGTATGCGCCCGGGGGCGGGCCCTAGCCCAGCCGCCGATCGAGGAACACGGCGCATTGGACTGGGGGACGGCTCCCTTCCTTAGATGAGGTGGGCCAGCGACTGAGTCGTATTTTCCCTGAGGGCATTGACGAGTGGGGCTACCTCACTCGGGACATAGCGGCCCGGACGGTCTTTGTGTTCCTGTACGTGCAGGCGATAGAGACTATAGGCATCCGCCGACTCCGGCCTAACATGATCTCGATGATGGGGGATGCACAGGCGGGGACGCTAGATACGGCTGCTCGGGATGGCTGGCATGACACCATGTCGCGTCCCCGAGTTACCGCACCTTCAGATCGCTGGTATCGGGAGAACACGCGTGAGTCGATTCGGGACGAGACCATCGGGTCATTAGTGAAATTAGGTGCCGTGCAGGAGGACGCGACCCTCCCTCCAACCAGCCCTCGACCCAGGTATCAACTTGCCGCAGACTTCGCTGACCTATTCGACCCACAGTTGTCGGAGGACGAGCTCCTAACCCTCACCCAACGCTGGCAAGAAGCGCACTTAAGTGCTGCGGCACGCGCACGAGTGCACCTGGTTCGCCAGTTTGGGCCTGCAACGGACGAGACCCAAGTGGCGCTGCCGACCGGCGAGTCTCGGGTGTTGCCCAGCGGGCCCAGCACCCTGCTGACAAAGATGACCGCAGAGCGCCTCCTGCCCAGGGCCTTCAAGCAGCCCGTGGTCCTATCCCTTGCCGAGGGGCGCACGAGGATTCACTTTGAGGACGCGCAACTCCTAAAGAACCTCCATCTCGCCCTGGACCCCCGTATCACGCCTGACGTTTTGGCTGCCGACCTTAACTGGCAGAGCTCGGGTGGTCTGGCTCTGATTGCGATTGAACTCGTGGCCTCTGCTGGCCCGATGTCACAGCAGCGCCTCCAGGAACTCGCACGCTGGTTATCACTAAGGGGGCACGGGAGCACCCCACTGGTTGCTGGTACAGTGTTCTCCGATAGGCAGAATCAGGCAGCGCGGCAGTGGACACCTCAAGTCGCTTGGGGCACGTTCGTGTGGTACGCATCCGAGCCGGATTTCGTGCTGTTGCGGGTACCTGGCCTGAACCAGTCGTCACTCGCTGGCTTGGCGCTTACCGCCGAGGGCATTCTCACCCGCTAGCTCCTCTGATTCCTCGGCACCGGAATCCTTGTTGCCCACGGTGCCCCATGACCATCTCTGGCCCTACCCCCCCCGCCGCCGCTTGCGCGGCTCCACCGCACGGGGTAGCATGGGCTGCACGCTGATCCCGGCCGGTCGCAGGCATGCGGCGGGTCGCAGTGAGACGCCATCAGGAGCACACGGTGAAGTATCCCATTACGCTGACGGTGAACGGCCAGCAGCACAGTCTTGAGGTGGAGCCCACCAAGCTGCTGGTGGACATTCTGCGGTACGACCTGGGTCTGACCGGCACCAAGGAAGGCTGCTCGGTGGGGGTGTGCGGCGCGTGCACGGTGCTGATGGACGACGCCATCGTCAGTTCATGCCTCACGCTGGGGGTGGCCGCCAACGGCAAGGCTGTTGTCACGGTGGAGGGTCTGGCCCAGAACGAGGAGCTGCTGCCGATTCAGCAGGCGTTCATCGACCACGGCGGGTTCCAGTGCGGCATCTGCACGCCGGGACAGGTGGTGGCGGCCAAGGCGCTGCTCGACATCAACCCGAACCCGACTGAGGCCGAGATCAAGGACTGGATGCTGGGCAACCTGTGCCGCTGCACCGGCTACTACAAGATCATCGAGAGCATTCAGGCGGCGGCCGGCCAGAAGGCGTAGCGTTGCGCTGTACCGTGCGGGTGGCAGGAGTCGGCTCAGTAGACAGCCGGGTCTTGGAGGCGGGCGTGACCGCTGCGGCCGTTCATTGCACGCTCCCAGCAGACTTGGCGACTGAGCTGTCCGCGCCGGTGCGCATGCGGGACGTGGTGATGCTCGGGGACGGCTCGTCCGCCGAGGTAGATATTGCCGGCATCATGCTCACGTTCGAGGGTCGGTCGGTAGCGACCACGGCAGTAGTAGACGGAGACGCCCACCAGTTCAGCGTCGGACGGATAGCACTCCAGCAATTGGGCTTCGAGTATGACCCCACACACGACGCGCTCGTTAAGCGAATGCCCCACGTGGGATGGCGAGCGACAATCAGCCTTGAGGAAGAACCATGGACTACCTAGCACCCACAACCCTCGCCGAAGTATTCGACGCGCTGGACAAGTATGGCGAGGACGCACGGCTGATGGCGGGCGGCACCGGTCTGGTGAACATGATCAAGCAGCGGCTGGTGGCGCCGGAGTGCTTGATCAACATCTCGGGGCTGGCCGGCCAGTACGGGCAGGTGCGGCCCGAGGCCACGGCCCTCACCATCGGCGCGCTGGTCACCCAGCGGCACATGGAGACCTCGGCGGTTATTCGCGACTTCTCCCCGCTGCTGGCCGACACCTACCACCGCGTGGCCACCATCCGCATCCGTAACGCCGCTACGGTGGGGGGCGGGCTGGCCCACGGCGACCCCAGCCAAGACCCGCCGGTGTCGCTGAGCGTGCTGCGGGCGCGGGTGCGCTTGGCCGGCCGTAGCGGCGTGCGCGAGGTGGAGCTGGACGATTTCCTGAAGGACTATTACGAGACCGACGTGCGGCCCGGCGAGGTGCTGACCGAGGTGGTGCTGCCGGCGGCGCCCGCCCGTAGCGGCAGCGTGTACATGAAGTTTCTGCCCCGCACCGCCGATGACTACGCGACCGTCTCGGTGGCGGCGCTGGTGGCACTGGCCGACGACGGAAAGACCTGCCGTGAGGCACGCGTGACGCTGGGCGCCGTGGGCACTACGGTGATTCGTGCCACCGCCGCCGAAGATCTGCTGCGCGGCCAAGTGTTGACTGACGAGGCGATCCGCGCGGCCGCCGCCACGGTGCCGGCCGCGGTGGACCCGCTGACCGACTACCGCGGCTCGGCCGACTATAAGCGCGACATGACCGAGGTGTGGACCCGGCGCGCGCTGACCGAGGCGTTGGCCCGTGCTCAGCAGGCAACCGCATGAATTTCGACCAACGAATCACGGTGAAGGCGTCACCGGAGAAGCTGTGGGCCTTCGTCACCGATATTCCGCGCGTGGCGCCGTGCGTACCAGGCGTTTCCGGCGTGGAGGTGGTGGATGCTGCTGCGGGCCGCTACAAGGGCAAGCTGGGCGTCTCCGTTGGCCCCATCCGCCTCACGCTAGAGGGCGACCTGCGCATTGAGGCGGATACCACGGCTCAGACGGCGACCCTGATGGCCGAAGCGCGTGACCGGCGGCTGGGTGGCGGTGTGCACACCACGATGAAGATGGCGCTGGAACCCGCCGGCGACGTGACCGACCTGGTGATCACCACCGAAGCGACCTTCCTAGGCAAGCTGGGCGACTTTGGCCAGCCGGTGATCCGCAAGAAAGCCGACAGCATGCTAGCCGACTTCGGGAAGAACCTGCGAGCGCAATTAGAGGTGTAGTCGCGCGTTGAGCGCGCGTTGTCGAACAGGCATTTTGTCACCCTCGCGCGTCTTGTGCGGGGGTTCACGGGAAGGTTATACTCCGCCAATACATAAGCGGAGGTTAACAGTTGGACGCCACCGTCTTCCCGCAGTGTCAGAAGTGCAAGGCTGGCGATCTGGTGCCCTTGTCGGACTTCGGTAACCAGGGCGCGGCCATTCAGTACAAGGCCTGGGTTTGTACGAATCCTGAGTGTGGGTATAACCTGAAGATCCGAAATGGCGACATCTACCTCAACGAACCCATCAACAACGGTAGCGGGCATCCGATGCGTGTCCGTTAGCGGAGTTGGCGCGGTGTTCGGCCGGGCATGGCGCTAGTACCCGGCGCCACCCAAGAACCCGCTGGTCGTCCGGGCCTCGCCGGCGCAACCAGAGATGCTCTGACTGGTGACACAGGCCTCACGAGAGTCACCGCACGCACCCACCGGGTGCTGAAAATTGCCCCAACCTCATTCTTCGCCGATTATGGCTGCCACGTCCGCATACTGGAAGAGACCCGCGCACTCTCGGCGCTAGGGCACAGCGTTACCATTTGCACCTACCATACCGGCCGTGACGTGCCCGGTATCGATGTGCGGCGTGCACTCAACACTCCGGGGCAGCACACGGTGCGGGTGGGTTCGAGCAAGCGCAAGCTGTACTACGATAGCTTGCTGGCGCTGAAGGCAGCGCAAACGGCGCGGCAGATCCGTCCGAGTGTGGTTCACGCCCACCTGCACGAGGGTGCGCTTATCGGCTACCCCATCGCGAAGGCGCTGGGTGTTCCGCTGGTGTTCGACTTTCAGGGCAGCTTGACCAGCGAGATGTTGGACCATAAGTTCATCACCCGCGAGAGTCGCCTGTTCGGCCCGTTGCACTGGCTGGAACGCCGCATCGATAGCCTGGCCGACGTCATTCTGACCAGCTCCCAGAACGCCGCCGATATGCTGGTGAGCGAGTTCCACCGGCCGGGCTCGCAGGTTATCACGCTGTCCGACTCGGTGGATACCGAGGTGTTCGTGCCGCGGGCGCAGCTCCCCGACCCTTCGGCTCCCAAGGCGCTGCGGCAACGTTTGGGCATTCCCGACGGCCGCGTGGTAATTGTGTATCTGGGCCTGTTGGCAGGCTATCAAGGCACCGGGAAACTCCTTGAAGCTGCTGCACAGCTTGTTGCGCTGGGGCTGCCTGTGCACTTTCTGATCATGGGTTTCCCCGGCGAGGACGCGTGGCGGGCACAGGCGGCGGAAATGGGGCTGGCGGGCCACGTCACGTTCACGGGTGGCATCGCCTATGATCAGGCTCCGACGCACCTCGGCGTGGGCGATATCGCCGTGTCGCCCAAGATGTCTGAGACCGAAGGGAACGGTAAGCTGCTAAACTACATGGCAGCCGGCCTAGCCACGGTGACGTTTAGAACGCCCGTAGCCCAGGAGATTCTGGGTGACTTGGGCGTGTACGCTCGGCCGGGAGACTCGACGGACCTTGCGCAGGCCCTCGCTGTCTTGGTGCGCGACCCAGGATTACGCGCCGAACGCGGCAGGCTGCTGCGGCAACGGGCCACGGACGTGTTCTCGTGGCGAGCCACTGGCCGACGGCTGGCCGCAATCTACGACGCTCTAACCCGCTAGCTATCGAACACGGCCGAGGCATCCATGAACCCCTTCAATCGGGTTCGCGAGCTGTACGCTTACCGCGAACTGCTCAAGAATCTGGTGGTGCGTGACCTGAAGCTCCGCTACCGGAATTCAGTGCTGGGCTTCGCCTGGTGTCTGCTGAACCCACTGCT
>SHYE01000124.1 GCA_009692935.1 Dehalococcoidia bacterium
AGCGTCGGCTTGTGCAGTTCCCGGTGCATGGGAATGATGACCGTCAAAACACCCTCGGGAGTACCCTTGCGCATCTTGAGGTGGCTGCCTTCCTGATTGACGAACACGAACCCCAATCGCTGCAGCGCTCGAACCACTCGGCGGCCAGACGGAGGCACTAGACCGCTAGGTCGAACGTCGTTACAAAGGGTCGCTCGTTACTCAGCTCCGGAAACTCCGCAGGGTCCTCGCCGTCCAGGCGGAGGTGGCAGGCTTCCTGGATGTTCTTCATCGCCTCATCCAGCGATCTACCCTGGGTGACGACCCCTAACTCTGGGCAGCGAACGATGAACCATTTACCGTCGCGTGTGATGAGCGCAGTGAGCGTGTAGGCCATAGTCGAACCTCCCGTCAGTTCCTCATTCTAGCACCGGCGTTCGAATCGATCCCGCCTCACTCCACCTCCAGCGCTTGCAGCTTCGGCAGCACCTGCTCGCCGAAAAGGGTGAGCGACTGCAGCGACTGCTGGAGCGTGAGATCGCCGAAGCCGAAGGTGAGCAGCAGGTAGTTCACGCCGGTGGTCTTCACGTGCTCGGTGAGGATCTGCGTCACCTGCTCGGGCGTGCCGGCGACGCAGTGGCCGACCTTGGCCCGTCCGGCGTAGTCGAGGTCGCGGTTGGCGTTGGGGGCGGCGCCGGTTTTGCGTCCCAGGTAGCCGATGCGGCTGCCCCACACCTCGGTGGCATCGGTGGCCAGCCGCACCGCCTCGGCCTCGGTGGGCGCCACCACCACGTGACGGCCGGTCCCAACGAAGGGGTGGGCGACGTGGGCGTTGTGGCGGCCGGGGTCGTTCCGGTGCTGCCGCCAAATGTCCCAATACTGGTCGCGGGTCTCCCGCACATAGGCCAAGTCGCCGATGCTGACGGCGGTGTGGTAGCCGTGTTGGGCCACGAAGGCGAGGGTGGCGTGGGCCTGGCTGGTGGGGAACCAAAGCGGTGGGTAGGGCTGTTGGAACGGCTGGTTGTGCAGCTCGATATCGTGGTACTGGTAGTGCTGGCCCTGGTAGTTCAGCACCGAGCTGCCGAACGCAGCGAACAGCACGTCCATGCATTCGCGATACTTCTCGCGGCTTTCGTCGATGCTCTGCAAGCCATAGTAGCGGGACTCGATGGGCGAAACGCCGCGGCCGACGCCCAGTTCCACCCGGCCGCCGCTCATCTGGTCGAGCATGCACAGCTCGTTGTAGAGGCGGTAGGGGTCGTACCAAGGCAAGCACCAAGTGAGCGCCCCCAGCCGGATGCGCTGGGTCCGCTGGGCGACCGCCGTCAACAGCAGGTTGGGCGAGTGGTCGACGGAGAGCGGCGTGCCCTGGTGCTCGGCCACCTGCACGGCGTAGAGACCGGCCTTGTCGGCGGCCTCGGCCAGCTGGGTGAACTCCTCGAAGATCTGCCGCTGGCCGCCGGGGACCGGACGGTGCTCCACCCAACTGAACATGCCGACTTCAAGCTGCGCCATATAAGGGGGCTCCTAGGAACGATGTGAAGCCTATTCTACCCAATGGCGCAAGACAGGAACTCGGCGTTGCCTTAAGCGACCCTGTGGCCCGCTCGTGCTTCGAGGGCCTCAGCATGAGTGGACTGCCGCGTTTCGGTCGGCTGTTCCCCCGCTCGCCCTTCGAGAGCCTCAGGGTGAGTGGGCCACATACTCGCATATGTCTATACCCGTTGTGGCCCTGTTGACCGGATGCATCTAAGATGCCGGTCAGACTGGACCAATCCCTTCGCGCGGCCCGAAGGCCAGCGCCACCGCGAGTGGCGCTGGCCTTCGGTGTCTGCGAGCCCGCGGCCTAGGTAGCGACAGTGCTAAGGGATGCCTCGTTGCTCGGCCTGACCGTGGACTAAGCGTCGCTGGCGGTGTGGTCGGCGAGGGCGGCGAGGGCTTGGGCGATCTCTTCGGCCACCCCAAGGTCACCCTCCATCGTGGCCGCCATCTCCAGCGAGCATCGCGCTTCACCACCACCGATCCGCCCCAAAGCCCACGCGGCGTGCGAGCGCACCAGCGGGTCGGGATCGGCCAACGCCTCGGCCAGCGAGGCAACCGCCGCGGGGTCGCCGGCGTTGCCCAAGGCGATGGCGGCGTTGCGGCGCAGGCCACTGCGCTTGGCGCGCTTAACGGCGGTACCGCGGAACCTGGTCTGGTAGGTCTCGACGTCCATCGCCAGCAGGTCGGTCAACGGCGGGGTGACGCGACAAGCGTCGGGAGCCGTGAACGCTGGGTCGCCCACCACCGCCGCCTTGCAGTTCACCGGGCACACGTCCTGGCAGATGTCGCAGCCGAACACCCAGTCGTCCATGAGGGGCCGCATGGCCGCCGGAATGCTGCCCCGATGCTCGATGGTGAGGTAGGAGATGCAGCGGCTGTTGTCGAGCGTGTAGTTGTCGATGATGGCGCCGGTGGGACAGGCGCGGATGCAGAGGTCGCATGACCCACAGTGGGTGGCCAACGGCTCGCCCTCCGGCAGGTCTACATCGAGGGCGATGGCGGCGAGGAAGACCCAGGAGCCGAGGCCCTTCACCATGAGGTTGGTGTTCTTGCCCACCCACCCCAGGCCCGCCCGCTGTGCCACCGCTCGCTCCGGCAGTGGCGAGGTGTCGACAAAGACGCGTGCTGCTGCCGGCCGTCCGAGACGCTCGCTGATGGTCGCCGCCAATTCGCGGGCCCGCCCCTTCAACACGGTGTGGTAGTCCTGGCCCCAGGCATAGCGGGCAACGCGGCCGCGGGTCACGCTGTCGACGGGCGCCGGCGGCGCTGCCGTCCGATAAGAGGCGGCCAGCGCAACGATGGAGCGTGCGCCGGCCAGCAGGTCATCGGGACGACAGCTCAGGCGGGCGCGCTCGGCGGTGAACCACGGGAGGCCGGCCATCAGGCCCGCGTCGATGCGCTGCAGCAGCACGTCTTCCGTGGCGGTGAAACGCTCGGCCGACGTGAAGCCCACCGCCTGGAAGCCGAGGCGGTGGGCTTCGTCGCGGATGAAGGCCGGGAGGTCGCTCAATCGTCCCCTTCAGGCGGAGACTGGATGCCCGCGGGCCGGCACTCGAGCCTTCGGGCCTTGGTCACCTTGGCCAAGAGGCGCGGGCAGTCAACCCCTAGAGCTTCGCCATGATGGGGTCGACCTCGGCATCGGGGAAGGCCTTGACGACTTGCGTGCGGAACATCCCGCTGGCCCCGGCCCGGAACGCAACCTCCAGCATCACCTCGTCGCCCGGTGCCTCCACCACCACGATGAAGTCGTACTGGCCAAAGGTGATGGCCGAGAAGATGACCTTGCCGCCCATTGCGGCGATCGCGGCCTTCGCGCCCTCACCGATCTCCGCGGCGGTCTTGATGTCACTCAGCGCCTTCTCGGTGTAGTTTCCCAGAATCACGCAGCTTGGCATGTGGCGCTCCGCAGTTTGTTGGCGTCTCACTAGGCATTACGCCGGAAGACACTGGCTGGATCACACTACTTCCTCGACCCGCAGCATGTCCACCTCGTCCTGGCTGAGCCCCAGCAGGTCCATCAGCACCGTGTCGGTATGCTCACCAACGGCGGGCGCGTGCTCGAAGTCGGTATCGTTATGCCCGGTCACCTTCACCGGGGTGCCCGGCATAATCTGCGGGCGGCTCAGGCCCGGCTGCTCCACGTGAATCAGCATATGCCGGGCCTCGACGTGCGGGTCGGCGTGGATGTCTGACATGCGGTTCACTGACGAGGCGGGTATGCCGGCGGCGCGCAGCACTTCGAGCCAATGGGCGGTGGGCTGAAGGCGGAACACGTCGCTCAGGTCCTCGGTGAACTGCTTAACGTTGGCGTTACGCAGGTCATTGTTGGCGTAGCCGGGGTTCTGGTCCAGTTCCGGTGCGCCGATCACCTGGCAGAACTTGGTGTACATAGCGGCATTGTTGGCCACCGCCACCACAATGTAGCCGTCGGCGCTGGGGTAGGCCGAGAAGGGGGTGATGGCCGGGTGGCGGCTGCCGATCGGGCCGGGGTCTTCGCCAGTGACCCAGTAGCGCATCATCGCGTTCTCGATGATGGCGATGAGGCCGTCCATCATGCTGATGTCGACATGGCCGCCCTCGCCGGTGCGGTGCCGCCGCTCCAGAGCGCCCAACACGCCGATGACGCCGTACATGCCGGGCACGATGTCGCCCACCGAGGTGCCGACCCTGGTCGGCTCGCCACCCTCAGAGCCGTTGATCGACATCAGCCCGCTCATAGCCTGCACCACCACGTCGAAGGCTGGATAGTCGCGGTAGGGGCCGGTCTGCCCGAAGCCGGAGATCGAGAGGAAGACGAGGCGGGGGTTGATGGCCTTCAAGTCCTGGTAGCTCAGGCCCAAGCGGTCCATCACGCCGGGGCGGAAGTTCTCGACCACGATGTCGGCCTTGCGCACCAGGTCCTTCACCAGCGCCAGCGCACGAGGATGCTTCAGGTCGAAGGTCACGCTCTCCTTACCGCGGTTCACGCTGTTGAAGTAGCCGCTCTGCCCCTCGAAGAAGGGGCCGATGCGGCGGAAGCCCTCGCCCACCTCCGGCTGTTCGATTTTGATGACGCGCGCGCCCAGGTCGCGCAAGGTCATGGTGCAGAAGGGACCGGACAGCGCAGTGGTGAAGTCGATCACCAGCAGTCCGTCGAGCAGGTGTGCCATGGATACCTCAGTACAGTGTGAAGGTTCAGGAGCGCGCGGGCAGCCGCAGCACTGCCGGCGCGGCGTCTGGCCCGGCCAGCCACGCGTCAATCAGGTCGCGGTCGTGGGGGAAGGCCAGCTCTGGCAGCTCGTGCGCTGCGAAAAACCCTACCTCGTAGGCCTCGTCACCAGGTGCAGCTTCGCCACTCAGGATGGTCCCGGCAAACGCCACCAGGATCACCGGGTGGCCGTCGCCCGACCGCACCGCCAGCAGTCGATCGATGCCGACCTCGACGCCGGTCTCTTCGCGCGCTTCCCGCACGGCGGCCGTCTCCAGCGCCTCGCCGCGGTCCACGAACCCCGAGGGGAAGGTCCACAGCCCCATGCCCGGCTCGTGGTTGCGGCGCGCCAGCAGCACCCGGCCGTGCAGGCCGGTGATGACGGCCACCGCGACCTTGGGGTCATTGTAGTGGATGAAGTCGCAGGCAGGGCAGGCCAAGCGCATGGCCCCGGCGTGGAGCTTCTCGACTAGGCGGGCGGCGCACTTCGGGCAATAGGTCACGTCGGCCACGGGCATCCTTCCAGGCGTGCGCCTATTCTAGCACCGGCGACAACGAGCGGTTGCTGTGGCATAGTGACGCCACCATCAAACTTCGGAGGCGCCCCATGGCCCGACTCACCCCCATTATCAGCATCGATCAAGTTACCGCCGAAGACCGAGGCATCGCGGAAGGCATCATCGCCAGCCGTGGCACGTTGCAAGGCCCGATGTCGCTGTTCATGTACTGCCCCGAGCTGGCGGGCCGGGTGGCCGACGCCGGCGCATACGTGCGGTTCGAGGGTGACCTCGACATGCGGGTGCGGGTGCTGGCCGCGATGACGGTCGCCCGCGAGTTCGAGGCGATGTACGTGTGGGGGGCGCAGAGCGGCAACGCCCGCCGCCAGAATGTGGCCGAGGCCACCATCGACGCCATCCGGGCCAAGCACGCCCAGGGGGTGCCCGCCGAGGATGCCCAGATCATGGACTTCACCCGCGCGCTGCTCACCAAGCACCGGGTCACCGACGCCGAGTTCGCGGCCATCCGAAGCCGGTTCGGCGAGAAGCAGCTCATCGAGCTGACCGGGACCATCGGCTACTACAGCATGCTGTGCATGACGGTGAACGCCTGCCAGCTTGAGCCGGGCGAGGGAGCCGAGGTGCTGAAGGTATAGGAGGCGATGGTGAGGCGAGCGGGCACCCACGAACGGTCATTCGGCGAGGCTTCAACCCTCCCCTAGCCCCTCCCTGCTAAGGAGGGGAATGATTAGGCGGCGGGCTGCCGGGAGCGCGGTTCGGCAGGTAGGAGCGGCATTCATGACGCCTTAGCGGACGCCGGGACAATCCAAGATGCGTTGTTCGTGGCTCCAGTCATGCGATTCGCCCGCGGGCTGACGCGAAGGCGCAATGAATTGCGCCCCTACGGTGAGGGTGGTCCGCTGGCGGGCACCCCGTACGTGGTATTTAGCGAGGCTTCAACCCTCCCCTAGCCCCTCCCTGCTAGGGAGGGGCTAGGGGAGGGTGGCGGCGGCTCCGGTCCCCTCTCCCTCTGGGAGAGGGTTAGGGTGAGGGCTTCCGTGTCCACT
>SHYE01000125.1 GCA_009692935.1 Dehalococcoidia bacterium
ATCCACGATAGTGTGGCCAATGGTGTGCGCTACTACAGCACCGCACCGCTGAACATCCTGAGCCTCGATGGCGGGCCGGGCAACCCCCCGGACCGCAGCAAGCTCGCTATGGAGCCATCGACCGGCAGAATCTGGCTGGTGGCGATCTACGTGGAAGCGCCCCGCCTGCCCGAACTCGAGTACTGGCTGTATGATGGCCGGACGCTGGGGAGCAAGCGATGGCTGGGCGGCGTGATGCTAGCGGAGTTCAACCGAGCGGAGTGGTTCCGCTAGGGGTGACCTCAGCGTGCCTCGTCAGACAGCACGTAGGGCCGCTACCCAGAGCCTCGTGTTGGTGCGGATGCTCTGACGCGGATCTCTCAGCACCGATGAGTTGCCCACCAAACGCGCTTGCCACGACCGCCCGATGGCCACCTCTCGGGTGACGGAATGCAGCCCGAGCCCTACCCTGCCCCCAGCTCACTCCGCACCGTGCGCGTTCCCTCCACCATGGCCCGCAGCTTCCCGAACGCCGTCTCGCGGGGCAGGTACTTCATGCCGCAGTCGGGCGCGATGACCAGGCGCTCGGGCGGCAGGTGTTGCAAGATGGCGCGGATGCGGCCGGCCACCACCTCCGGCGTCTCCACCTCGGGGGTACCGAGGTCGATCACGCCCACCATCATGGTCTTGTTGCCCATGTGGCCGAGCTGCCGCAGGTCAAGCCCCGGCTGGGCCGCCTCCACCGATATCTGGTCGACGGCGCTGTCCGCCAGCTCCTCCAGGAACTCGTAGGTGTCGCGCGGCTTGGCGTTGCGGTAGTGGCCGTAGCCGAAGCACGTGTGCAGCACCGTGGTCGCCGTCACCCCCTGTAGCGAGCGATTGATGACCTCCACCGCGAACGCCTGCGCCTGCTCGACGCGTGCCTGCATGTACGGTTCGTCGATGTGGATGACGTCGGCGCCGGCCGCCTGCAGGTCGAGCAGTTCTTGGTTGAGCGCCGCAGCGAGCGCGAGCGCGAAGGCCCGTGAGTCGTGGTAGTGCTCGTCCACCGCCTGCTGGCTCATGGTGAAGGCGCCGGGGATGGTGATCTTGATGGGCAGGCTGGTGTTGGCACGCAAGAACTGCACATCGCGCAGTTGGATCGGCCGCCCGCGCTGCACCGGGCCGATGAACAGCGGCACTAGGTCGGGCAGGCCGCGCCGGCTGAGGGCGTGGCCGGGGTTCACTGGGTCCACCCCGCCGAGCGCTGTGGAGAAGCGGTTGCTGTAGCTCTCGCGCCGGGCCTCGCCGTCGCTGATGATATCGACGCCCGCCCGCTCCATAGCGCGTATCGCGATGATGGTCGCGTCGTCCTGCGCCTGCTCCAGGTACGGCTCGGGCACCCGCCACATGTCCGCCGCGCGTATCCGTGCTGGCAGGCGCGATCGCAGCGCCTCGCGGTCGATCAACCAGTCGGGCTGGGGGTAGCTGCCGACCACGGTGGTGGGCAGAAGGGGCAAGGAATTAGTCACCTTCGACGTCCTCTTTATCATCGTTGGCACTGGCTTCGGCGCAGGTGATGCACAGACCTGGGTCTGCGAACAGGTCAAGTTGGGGGTGGGCCAAGACGGTATTCGGCGGTAGGCCAAGCGTGTGAATCCACGCTTCAAACTGGGGAAGGTAAGGGGCGTTTGCGCTCCGTCGGTGACCTTGACCCTGCTTGACTATTGGGAGAAGGTCACTGGGGAGGGGAACCGAGCGGCTGCCGAAGTAGAAGTAGTGGTCGGACGCTAGGACAAAACCGCCGGAGAGGTCCGTTTTGACATTCGCGGGTGTGTGCACGCTTTGCCGAAGTCGCGGGTAGCTTTGAGAGAAATCGTAGATTGAGTCCCCCAGACGACGCTTGCGGTCGCGGTGATCCCATACCGGGATCTTCCGGATGAGATTCCGGTGGGTGTAAGCGTCGTACTCCTCCATTGAGAACTTTGCACTAACCCGCATTGCGTAAACAACTTCTCCAGCGGTATCGCCTATGGTTGCCACTGAGCGCGACCCGGTGCCGACAATCCAGTCGCCCACTTGTGCGGTACGTCGAATTGCGGGTTTACAGATCGCGAGGGTACACACTCCCCAATAGGGGTTGGGTGCGGTGCCGTCGTCGTATCTCAAGCAGTAGCTGTATAGGCTGGTCACTACCTGCCTACTTCTGGTTCTTCACAGCGTCGGGGTTCACCACATTCTCCAACTTCCCGTCCAGCCACGCCTCCAGGTTGGCCACTGCGCCATCCGCGAAGCGCGCATAGCTCGCGTCGGCGGGCCAGCCGATATGTGGTGTGAGCACCACGTTGTCCAGCGCCAACAGCGGGTGGTTGGGCGGCAGCGGCTCCTCGGTGAATACGTCCAGCGTGGCCCCAGCGATCCGGTGCTGTTGCAACAGCTCGATGAGCGCCGCCTCGTCGGTGGTGTCGGCCCGAGCGGTGTTCACGAAGAACGCGTCCGGCCGCATCGACCCCAGCAAGCGGCGATTTACCAGGCCACGAGTGCCGTCGTTCAGCGCCAGGTGCACCGACACCACGTCGGGCTTGGCCATCACGTCCTCCAGGCTGGCGGCGGTGGCCTTGGCGGCAGCGGCGCGCTCCGGCGTCATGTTGCGGCTCCACGCCAGGACCGTCATGCCGAACTCCACCGCGATCTTCGACACCATGGCGCCGATGCGTCCCATGCCCACTATCCCCAGCGTCTTGCCCTGCATAGTGAGGCCGTAGGGCACCACCCACTGCCCCTGGCGCAGCAGCGCGTCACTCTGGGGAATGCGGCGCATGATGCTCATGATCAGCGCGAAGGTCAGTTCGACGGTCGAGTACGAGAAGCCCCCCGCGCCCTCGGCCACCAGCACCCCCGCTGCGGTCGCTGCCGCTCGGTCGATGTGTGGGTCGGCCCGCCCCGTCTGCGAGACGTACTTCAGGTCTGGCGCGTCGGCGAAGAACGCCGCATCCAGCCGGGTGCGCTCACGCAGGGTGATGATCGCATCGACGCCCGCCATGCGCTGCTTGCGGTTGGCATCGGTCGTGGGGTCCGTGTAGAACACCACCTCGGCCCGCTGCTGCAGCCGGTGGATGGCCAACTCTTTGTGAAACGCGTCGTGGATGTCTTCCAGAACGGCGATCCTTATCCGACCGCCACCTCCACCGCTCTCTTCACCTCGTCGGCGCTCAGCTTCCACTCGGCGGCCTTGGCGTTGGCATCTATCTGCTCGACGCGGCTGGCGCCCACAATCACCACGCTGACCGCCGGCTGCGCGATGAGCCACGCGATGGCCAGCTCGCTCAGTGGGTGGGCTAACTCGTCGGCGTAGGCCTGCAGCCGGCCAACCGCGGCGTAGTTGCGCTCGGTGAGCCAGCGGTCGAAGAAGGGGCCGGGGCGTTTGCCGCCGCGAGCGTCGGCCGGGCGGTCTTGCCCCTGCTTGTACTTGCCGGTGAGGAAGCCGGCGGCCAGCGGCGAGTAGGGGATCAGGCCGACGCCGTAGCGCTGTGCTGCGGGGATGATCTCAGCCTCGATGCCGCGATTCAGCAGGTTGTACTCGGGCTGTAGGGAGACATAAGGGGTCAGGTGGCTGGCTCGCGCCGTCTGCATCGCCTCCACCAACTGCCAGGCGGCGTAGTTGCTGCAGCCGATGTAGCGCACCTTGCCGGCCCGCACCACGTCGTCCAGCGCGCGCAGCGTCTCGTCGATGGGCGTCTCCGCGTCGGGACGGTGGATCTGCAACAAGTCGATGTGGCCGGTCTGCAGGCGGGTCAGGCTCTTGTGCACGCTGTCGACGATGTGCTGGCGGGAGGCGCCGCGGTCGTTGAGGTCGTCGCTCATGGGGATGCCGCACTTGGTGGCGATGATCGCCTTCGAGCGCGCCTTCAGGCTGACGATCGCCTTACCAATATGCGACTCCGACGTGCCGCGCGAGTAGGTGTCCGCCGTGTCGATGAAGTTCATACCGAGGTCCAGGAACCGGCCGATGACCTGCTCGGTCTTCGCCTCGTCCAGGTCTGGCCCGATGGTGTTGGTGCCCAGGCCGATGACCGACACCTGCAGCCCCGAGTTGCCCAATCGTCGATAGTCCATGTGCTGTCCTTTGTGTGTACTTCGTTCTCCTCCCTAGTAGGGAGGAGCTAGAGGAGGGTTGAAGCGTCGCCCAGAAACGCCCGTCCGGGCACTTCAACCCCCACCTAACCTCCCCCTGCTAAGGGGAGGAACTTCGGATTCTCCTCCCTGCAAGGGAGGAGCTAGCGGAGGGTAGAAGTGTTGCCCCAAACGCGTCTTGGGTGGGACGGTTCTACCCTCTCCTAGCCTCTCCCTTGCAGGGAGAGGGATTATGCCCCGTTCCTACGCCGTCATCTCGTCCAGCTCCTTCACCTCGGCCGGCGTCAGCTTCCACTCAGCGGCCTTGGCGTTGGCCACCGGCTGCTCGGGCTTGCTGGCCCCGGAGATGACGCTGGTGACCATCGGCTTGTGCAGCAGCCAGGCGATGGCCAGCTCGGCCAGCGTGTGGCCGCGGGCCTCGGCAAACGCCGCCAGCTTGTCGATGGTGTCGAAGTTCGCGTCGTTGGTCCAGCGGTTCAGCTGCTGGGGCCGGCGGCCGCCGCGGCTATCGGCCGGGCGCTCCTCGCCACGCTTGTACTTACCGGTCAGAAAGCCGCCGGCCAACGGGTAGTAGGGGATGATGCCCAGGCCGTACTTCTGGCAGGCCGGCACCAGCTCCTTCTCGATGCCGCGCGACAGCAGGTTGTACTCGGGTTGGACGGACACGTAGTTCACCAGGTGGTTGGTCTTGCTGGCCCAGGCCGCCTCCACCACCATCCAGCCGGTGTAGTTGCTGCAGCCGATGTAGCGGATCTTGCCAGCGGTCACTAGGTCGTCGAGCGCGCGCAGCGTCTCTTCGATGGGCGTGTTCAGGTCGGGACGGTGGATCTGCAGCAGGTCCACGTAGTCCATGTCCAGCCGCTTCAGGCCGGCGTTCACGCCATCGATGACGTGCTGGCGCGAGGTGCCCTGGTCGTTGGGGCCATCGCCCACCTTGCTGGCGACCTTGGTGGCCACAATCGCCTGCTGCCGGCGGGCACCCTTCAGCGCCTTGCCGATGTACACCTCCGACAGACCGAGCGTGCCGAAGGGCGGGTAGCTGTCGGCGGTGTCGATGAACGTGGCGCCGGTATCCAGGAAGGCGCCGATCAGGCGGTCGGCGGTGGCCTCGTCGACGTCGGTGCCGAAGGTGTTGGTGCCCAGGCCGATGGTGCTGACCTGCAAGCCGGAGTTGCCGAGACGGCGGAATTCCATGAATCGTCCTTTGGTTCAGGGGTTGAAGCAACCCGTCAAGGGAAGCGACTCAGTATAGCGTGCCGGGGTGGCGGTGGGGCAGGGGTGGGAGGGTGTTGGGGTGTGCAGACAGGGTTCGGCCTTGCAGTTCCCCTTCGGGAGTGTACGTCACTTTGAGGTACACTTAGGGCACTCACACCTGAGGCCTTGCCCATGACCACGCAATCTAAGCCCGAGCGCTTTGCCGCCCGCCTGCCCGCCGATGTGAAGGAGCTGCTGCAACGCGCCGCTGACCTTTCCGGCCGCTCGCTCACGGATTTCGTCATCGAGAGCGCCCGGGCGGCCGCAACCGCGACCATTCGTGAGCGGGAGGTGATGCGGCTCTCTGTGGAGGATAGCCGGTGCTTGGCGGAAGCGCTCATCAACCCTGCGCCGCCTAACCAGACACTCCGGGTTGCGCACGACGACTACCGGCGGTTCACCCAGGCGGAATAGTGGCTGGGCGTTACGGCTTCGAGCCTCTGGCCAACCACGACCGCACCGACTTCTCCTGCGGCAGCGATGTTCTCGATACCTACCTCAAACGGCAGGCCAGCCAGGATCAGCGCCGCCTTATAGCTGCATGTTACGTGCTGGTGGATAAGGACCTAGGTCGGGTGGCCGGGTACTACACCCTTAGCGCCGGTTCAGTAGAGTTCGAAGCGCTGCCTTCTGAGGTGTCGGCACGACTCCCCCGTTACCCGCAGGTGCCCGTGGTGCGGTTGGGGCGGCTAGCGGTAGATGCCCGTTACCAGGGGCAGGGGCTGGGCCGGCTCCTGCTGGTGGACGCACTGCTCCGAGCGTTTGGCGTGGTGGCCCAAGTGGCCGCGTACGCGGTCGTCGTTGACGCGAAGAACGAGGAAGCGGCGCTCTTTTATGAGCGGTTCGGGTTCCAGCGATTGTCAGACAAGACCCTCACCCTTTTCCTGCCATTTGCGACTAT
>SHYE01000126.1 GCA_009692935.1 Dehalococcoidia bacterium
GCCGCCGCATTCTTCAGCCTCTTCACCTCTGCCACTGCACCCAGGATCTCCGTCCTAGGATCTGCAGCGTGCTATCACCTTGCCCGATTTGTGTCTCCAATGGGTCACAATTTCTCCTCATTGCAGACTGTGCCGAAACTCTACTCCCCCCCCGTGTCAAGAGAGGCAGAATCCGATGGGCGCGCAGGACGCTAGCCGTGTACTTTACAGCGTGCGCCACTCGCGTGCTACGCTGCGGCGGCACGCCACTCTCCTGAGGTCGCCTGCTCGCTTTGGCTAGGGCAACCTGAATGTCAGCGTAACCCATGAACGTCTTCTTTGACTGCGACTTCACCCTTACCGGCGTGCACGGCGGACTCCGCCCCTACGTACGCGAGGCGTTCGAGGCGATCATCGCCGACGGCCACAAGGTGTACATCTGGTCGGGGGCTCGCGTGCCGTGGGACATCTACGAGGACTTCGGACTTGAGGACCTAATCTCTGGAGTGTACTTCAAGCCTATTGAGGATCACCACGCCTCGCTGAAGTTCCTGCAGATCCCGGTGTTCCCCGACTTCGTGGTCGACGACAACGTGGGCCCGGTGGAAGCTTTCGGCGGGTACGTGGTGCCGCCCTACATCTACGTGAAAGAGCCCGACGACCACCTTTTGCGGGCCTACCGCCACTTCAAGGCCTGGGTGGCAGGGGAAGCCCCAGCCTCGAACCTGCCGTCGTAGCGGCGCTTTGGTAAACATCCTAGTGCTGGCCGACACGCATATCGCCAAGGCCGGCTTCAGACTGCCGGAACCGCTGGTGGCGGCGCTGACCCAGGCCGACCTCATTCTGCACGCCGGCGACATCACCAGCGCTGCGGTTCTGCGGGAGCTTGAGCGGCACGCTCCGGTACACGCAGTAGCCGGCAATAACGACGACCCGGAGCTCTGCCGCAGTCTGCCGGAACGCACCATCGTCGAAGCCGCCGGCTATCGAGTCGGCGTGGTGCACGGGCACGGCGCCAAGGGAACTACCTTCGAGCGAGCGCAGGCCGCTTTCGCTGTGGCGGAGGTCGACTGCGTGGTGTTCGGCCACAGCCACCAGCCACGTATCGAACGGCTGGGCGGGCGTCTGTATCTGAACTCGGGCTCGCCAACCCAGCGGCGCCGTGAACCCCTCTGGTCCTACGCATGGCTCAGAGCAGACGCCGAACTGACCGCTGAGGTCGTCCGCTTCGGTCGCGGGCACTGACAGCGACAGCGTTCACCAATTCCTCACACCAGGCACATTGACAGCGCCCGTCAGTTTGAGCGAAGGTTCATTGAAGTCTACGCTACAAGGTAGGCAAGGTGTTCTGGAGGAGTTATGAAGACACTGAAGTCCACCCTGCTCGTCGGGAGGATCGGCGCAGCAGCCGCGGTGCTGCTGCTGGCGGCCTGTACCGGCAGCCAACCGGCTGGGGGGCCCGCCGGCTCCGGAGGCGACGCGGGAACCGCACCAGCGTCCGGCGCCATCAAAGTGGACAAACTCGTCTTCGCCACAGCGCCTCCCGCCACCGAAAACAACATAGAGCGGATGCTGGGTCAGTTCGACGCCGTGGCGCTGAAGCCGATCTACGAGTTTCTGGTTGGCCACGGGCCTGACACCGACAAGCTCGTGCCGCAGCTTGCCACCGACTGGAAGCTGGAGCCGGACGGCAAGGGCTACCGGTTCCAGCTCAAGAAGGGCGTGCAGTTTCACAAGGGCCTCGGCGAGTTCACCGCGAAGGATGTCGTCTTTACCTGGGAAGAAGAGACGAAGGCCGACGCTCTGCAGGCCGAAGCACCCTACTGGCGGAGTACCGTCAAGCGGATCGACATCATTAACGACTACGAAGTCGTCTTCCAGATTGAGCCCGACTCGAACTTCCTGCACGGCCTTTCCGAAGCCGAGAGTGGCATGGAGGTCCGCAGCAAGGCCGACTACGACAAGCGGGGCGACCCGACGCCGCAGACCGAGCCGCTGGCGGGAACGGCTCCCTACCAGTTCGTGAGCCGTGAGTTGCAGCAGTACATCCGCTTCCAGAAGACACCCTTCCAGCACTATCGAGTCACCCCCGACTTCCCCGAATTCGAGTTCCGCTACATCAAGGAGGGCTCCACGCGGCTGGCAAGCCTCTTGGCGGGCGAATCACACATGGCCACGTTGGGCCGGGACCTCCAGGACCGCGCGGGGAAGGAAGGCATGAAGGTGGTGCGGGGCCGCGTGCCGGGCGCCCGCATCTTCCTGAACCCCACCGCCGCGTTTGTTGCCGACGTCGACAAGCTTGAAGGCTGGCTCTACCCCGACAGCCCGCTGATGGACGTCCGGGTCCGCAAGGCCCTGCAGAAAGCTGTCAACGTCGAGGAATTAAGCAAGGTCTTCTTCGGCGGTACCGGCCAGACCATGTACAACCCGATGATCAATGAGGTCCGCCAAGGCTGGAACCCGGACTGGCAGAAGAACTACAAGGACGAGTACGGCTACGACGCCGATGCGGCGAGGAAGCTGCTATCGGATGCTGGTTACACGGCAGCTCGGCCGCTGGAAACCAGTCTTCATGTGGTGGAGCTAGGCAACTACCCCGGCATGCCAGACATGATCGAAGCCATTGGCAATTACTGGCGAACCGTCGGCGTGAAGGTCACCCTGCTGCAGATAGACCCCGCCCAGCGGGCGCAGCAAAACCGCCAACTCAGGTTCAGCAATGACTGGCAGATAGACCAGACGAGTACCGCGCAGTACACCGGCGTGTTTTCACGCTTCATCAGCCAGAAGCGCGTGCCCCCGCGGGGCGGCAAACACCCCGACCTTGATCGCCTGTTCTTCCAAGTCCGTCAGGAGCTGGACGAGAAGAAGCAGGATGCCTGGTGGCGGCAGATTGGCGACTGGATGTACAAAGACCACACCGTGCTCAACCTGTTCTGGGTGCCTGTCGATGTGACGGTGAACCCGAAGGTTGTCAGCGACTACGTCTGGCCGGGCATCTCGGGCGGCAACTGGACCCATGTTTGGTACATCAAGGCTGCTGCGAAGTAGGAGCAGAAACCATAAGGCCCCGTTAACCGGATACGGGGGCCTCATTCTGCGCTGTCGCCCGATCGCTTCGCCGGCGGCGCTTAGGATTCGCTAGTACCAAATCAAAACGGGTGTCGCTCCTACCCTCAGCGTAGCGCGCCAACGCAACCACGCTGTCATGTTCCTGCTGGAGTGACTCTGAGTTCTTGACTTCGATTATCAACGTCTTGGGGCCGCCACGCACTACCAAGTCGGCACGTAGACCGGTTTCCGCCACCAGCGAATCCACCTCTACGCGCAAACCGAGGCCCTCATAGGACTTGCGTAGATGAGCGATGGCCCTTGCTTCGGTTAGTGGTCGCCTCATAACGAGAACACCTCATCAAGGCTCATCTTGTAGACCTCCACCAGTACACCGTCTGCGCGCTCTGAGAGTAAACGAACCAGGTCCGCAGGCGCTTCCGGCACCCTGTAAACGTCCACCCCATGCCGCCGCCTGCGGGCCAGGCTGTCCATCACCTGTGCATCGTCATCGTACACCACCCCGACGAGCGCATCGCAGATAGGCTTCACCATGTTCTGCACGTCACCGAGCTTACCGTTGTGAAAAACCGTACAGCGGACGAACAGCGCCGGATGACTTGTTACGGCTGGTGCAGTCGCGGCAGCGCGAATCCTTTCTTGCCAGCGCTGCCGGTTGCCTCGTCTGCCATGGGCATTGACAGATACCGGACGCCCAGGAACGATGAACCGGCAGTATAGCTCCACTCTCGGCAGCTACCCCCCCAGCGGGTGTGCCCCCCTCAAGATGGCCGGGATTTTCTCCGCAAGGTGGATCTCAATGCGCGGGCCCATGCGGGTCACGATGTAGCCCGAGGCGTACGAGCCCAGTTTCGCCGAGTCGACCGGCGACATCCGCTGGCTGAGGCCGTACAACACGCCCGAGGCGTAGACATCGCCCGCGCCGGTAGTGTCTACCACGGTCACTTTGTGGCCGCCAACCTGCTGCACGTTGCCGCGATCCCACACCAGCGAGCCGTCGCCACCGCAGGTCATAAATACCAACGGCACGCCTTCGCCCACGGTCTTCAACACAGTATCCCGGTCGGTTTTGCCACAGAAGGTCGCGGCTTCATGCTCGTTGCACAACAGGATATCGACGTAGGCTTGGGTGACTCGCCGCAGCGCATCGCCGCAGAACTCCACCATTGCGGGATCCGAAAGGCTGAGCGCCACGGGAACTCCCACCTCACGGGCCGTCTGCATAGCCAGTTCTGCGGTAGCCGCTCCTGTCGGTGAGCTCCAAAGGTAGCCCTCGGCGTAGAGCAGCCTGCTCTGGGCGATGCGGCCGAGGTGGAGGTCCGAGGGTTGCAGCGCGTTCGAGCTGCCAAGGCTGGTCTGCATGGTGCGTTCGCCGTCGGGCGTCACCAGCACAATGCAGGTGCCGGTAGGGCCGGGGGCGGCCTCAACATCGAACTCCACGCCCACCTCCGACATGCTGAGCCGGTACAGCGACCCCATGGTGTCGTTCCCGACCTTGCCGGTGTAGAACGCTTTGCCGCCAAACTGGGCAATGCCGACCATCGTGTTCGCAGCCGACCCTCCGGCGGCGGCGGCGGTTGGCCTCCCGTTCAGGCTGCGCATCAACACATCCTGCTGCTCGGTACTCACCAGCCCCATCACGCCCTTGCGCAGGTTGCGCTCAGCCAGCTCTGCGTCGGTCACCTTAATCGCGGTGTCTACCAGCGCATTGCCCACACCGTACACGTCGTAAAGCTTCGTCTCCATCAACCTGTCCTCAGAGAACTGATACTTCGGCTTCTTCACTAATACTCGGCAGCAAGGGATGCCCTTTAGCGCCGTGCCAGCAGTCCATCGGCCACCATGTCGAGCACCGCCGCCTCAAACGCAGCGGTCGTTTGTTCAACGTCCGACGCACTATGCGCCGAAGATACGATAGCAGTACGTCCCAGAAGGTCAACACCATGGTTCAGCATTGCAAGTTTCAAGGCCTCCTGAAGCTGTGCGGTGAGGCCGGGGCGAATCTCGCTCGCGGCTAACCTGCACCACTGGTGGTCGCAAGCCGGGCCCTCGCCGGGTCCCGAGAAACACTGCTTGCCGAGCCGGAAATGCAGCACCGGCCCAACCCCGTAGGCGCACCCCCGCACTCCCAGCCGCTCCAGCACCGCATTGAAGCCATCCCGCAACCCCTGGGCCGCCGCCTCAGCCTTGCGGTTCTCCTCGCCGGTAGCGATCAACGAGAGCGCCGCCACACCGGCAGCCGCGCTCAACGGATTGGCGTTGAAGGTACCTGGGTGCGCTACCCGCCGATTGGCATTCCAGTCGCCGTCACGGTGCTCGATCATGCCCATGATGTCGGCCCGGCCCACCACGGCGCCGCCCGGTAGGCCACCGGCCAGAATCTTCGCCAGCGTGGTGAGATCGGGCGTGACACCGAAACGGGACTGTGCACCCCCCGGCGACGTGCGGAAGCCGGTGACCACCTCGTCGAAGATCAGCGGAACGTTGTACCTGGTGGCCAGCACCCGCAGTTCCGCAAGGAACTCCGGGTAGACCGGGGTGACCCCCATGCTGGCCCCGGTGGGCTCGAGAATGATGCCGCCGATATCGGGGTCGGTCGAAAGGATGTGGTCGACCAGCGCTGCGTCGTTCGAGGGGATGACCCGCACCGTGCCCAGCGCGGCCTGGGGAATCCCGGCAGCCGATTGCGCCCCCGCCGACGCAAACGCGCCGATGGTCGCGTAGTCGTGCCAGCCGTGGAAGTGCTGCTCGAACTTGAGGATCTTGTCCCTACCGCTGTAGGCGCGTGCCAGCCGCATCGCCATCAGCGTAGCCTCGGTACCAGAACTGGTGAACCGCACCCGCTCGGCACTGGGGATGAGCCGCTGCACCAGCTGGCCCCACCGCACCTCCAGGTCGCTGCCGGCGCCGTAGTGGGTACCCTTCGCCATCTGGGCCTGTACAGCCGCCACCACCTCGGCGCGGCCGTGGCCCAGAATCAGCGCGCCGTGGCCCATAACCAGGTCGATGTACTCCCGGCCGTCGACATCCC
>SHYE01000127.1 GCA_009692935.1 Dehalococcoidia bacterium
GAAGGCCAAGAGCAACGAGGGCCTGGACGCTGTGGGCAGCAAGGAGGCGGTGGCGGTGCACGCAGTCGCACTCCTTGAGGAGGTCTCACCATGATGGGAACACTGCGGGCGATCCGGCGCGACATCCAGGTGGTGTTCGAACGTGATCCCGCGGCCGGCAACATCATCGAGGTGCTGCTCACCTCGCCAGGCCTGCACGCCCGCGAGTTCCACCGGTTGGCGCACTGCTTGTGGAACCTGCGCGTGCCCATTCTGCCCCGGGTCATCTCGCACCTCAGCCGCTTCCTCACCGGCATCGAGATTCACCCCGGCGCCCGCATCGGATCGGGCCTGCTGATCGATCACGGCAGCGGCGTGGTGATTGGCGAGACCTCGGAGATCGGGAACGACGTGTCTATCTTCCAAGGGGTCACGCTTGGTGGCACCAGCACCCAGAAGGTGAAGCGGCACCCCACGTTGGGCGACCGCGTCGTCGTCGGGTCGGGCGCCAAGCTGATCGGTGCCATCACTATTGGCGACGACGTGAAGATTGGCGCGGGGTCGGTGGTGGTCACGTCGGTGCCCAGCAACGCCACCGTAGTGGGGGTGCCTGGCCGCATCGTCGCCTTCCGCAATCCCGACGACGACACGCTGGAGCGGTTGCCCGACCCCGAGTGGGACTTCATGCAGGGCCTGCAGCAGCGCATGGCAGAGCTTGAGGGGCGCATTGTGCTGCTGGAGACGCAGTTGCAGCAGCACGCCGGCACCGAGAGTCATCCCGAGAACGTAGTCAGCGGAAAGACCGAGGCTTAGGAAGACACCCACTCGGGCGCATCCGATCCTCACTCCTCAGCGTGGGAAGGAGTTAGAGGGAAGGCGGCGCGACTGTAGTGTCCCGTGGCGGCACCGAGCGCCCTCACCCTAACCCTCTCCCATAGGGAGAGGGCATCGGAGCGGCGAGGCTCGATGACCTGGGCGCGGTATAGAATCAGCAGTACTGAAAGCAAGCTACCGAGGAACACGTATGAAGGTTTGGAACACCCTGACCGGGCAGAAAGCAGAGTTCGTACCCGAGCACGACCCGGTCCGGATGTACGTCTGCGGCGTCACCCCCTATAGCGAGAGCCACATCGGCCACGCCATGAGCAGCATCGTGTTCGATATGATCCGCCGCTACCTGGAGTTCAGCGGCTATCGGGTGAAGTACGTGCAGAACTTCACCGACGTTGACGACAAGATCATCAACCGCGCCAACCAGCAGAAGGTGGATCCGGTGGCGCTGGCCGAGAGCTACGTGCAACAGTACCTGAGCGACATGGACGCGCTGAATGTGAAGCGCGCCGACGCCTATCCGCGGGTGACCACCGAAATCCCGCAGATCGTCGCCATGATCCAGACCCTGATCGATAAGGGTTACGCCTACCCCTCGGGTGGCGACGTGTACTACCGGGTGGAGCGTTTTGCTGAGTACGGCAAGCTGTCGCACCGCACGCTGGACGGCATGATGGCCGGTGCCCGCATCGAAGTGGACGAGCAGAAGGAACACCCCATGGACTTCGCGCTGTGGAAGGGCGCGAAACCCGGCGAGCCGGCGTGGCCCAGCCCCTGGGGCCCCGGCCGCCCCGGCTGGCACATCGAGTGCTCCGCCATGAGCGTGGAGCACCTGGGCGAGCAGGTGGACATTCATGGCGGCGGGCAGGACCTGGAGTTTCCCCATCACGAGAACGAGGTGGCTCAGAGCGAGGCGGCCACCGGCAAGGTGCCCTTCGCCAAGTATTGGATGCACAACGGCCTGCTGCGCCTGGGCGAAGAGAAGATGAGCAAGAGCCTAGGCAACTTGGTCACCATCGGCGATGCACTCTCCCGCCACACCGGCGACGCCCTGCGCATGCTGGTGCTGGCCAGCAACTATCGCAGCCCGCTCACTTACACCGAAGAGGCGCTGGAAGGGGCCGAGCGTGGCGCTGAACGGCTGATGGAGGCGCTGCGCCCCAGCGAGCCCAAGCCCGGCGCTGTCAAGATCGACGATTCGGGCGCCCGCGCCAAGTTCAGTGAGGCGATGGACGACGACTTCAACACCGCCCAGGCCATCGCCGGCATGTTCGACCTGGCGCGCGAGATAAACCGCGGCCGCGAAGCCGGTGCCGACGTGAGCGGGGTGCAGGCAACGCTGCAGGAGCTGGCCGGTGTGCTAGGCCTGAAGCTGCAGGCGGCGGAGTCGGTCGCGATCGCCGCCGCCCCGTTCATCGCGCTGCTGATCGAACTCCGCGCTGACCTGCGCGTCGCCAAGAACTTCGCCGGCGCCGACAAGGTGCGCAACCGCCTCACCGAGCTGGGCATTACGCTGGAGGATTCGGCGCAGGGGACGACATGGAAGGCTGCGCGGTAGGGGGTGGCCTTCGACAGGTGGCGGCGGTTGTTCTCGCTGCTGTCACTGGCTTCGGCTGCGCTGTGTCGGGCCCGCCCGACGAACCACTCCCTGAGTCTGCAACAAGCTACCGCCTAGCGTTCGTGTCCTCCCACCAAGGGGACCAGGACATCTTTGTTGCGCTGGAAGATGGCTCTGAACTACCAATGTAACCAACACACCAGAGCGGGAGTAGAGCCCGGTTTGGGACCCGGGAGGCAAGCGCCTGGCGTTCGTGAGCGAAACTGGCCGGCACCTCAGCGAGGTATACGTTGTCCTTGCCGATGGTTCACAGAGGACACAAGTCTCGCACTCAGGAGGGAAGGTCTCCAATCCCGTTTGGTCACCCGACGGGACCGCGATTGCGTACCTTTTTCGTCAGAGTGCGATGGCGAATCGGGTCAGTCTTCACCTAGCCAGCCCCGACGGCTCCAATGAGAGCGTGCTCGCGGATCAGGCGATTCACCTTGGGAGTCCAAACTGGTCGATCTCAGGTGCCGGACCGTTCTGGTCACCTGACGGCACTAGGCTAGCCTTCGGTTTCGGTGAGCTTCATACAGTGTCGCGGGATGGATTAGGTCTGACGAAAGTTAGCTCTCCGGAGTTTGCTGCACGGCCGCAGTGGTCGCCTCTGGGGAAGTACCTCGCTTGGGTTGAATTCGGGCCGAGGCGGCGTGATCGCTGGTTGACTGTGTCTCTCGCAGACGGTTCGATTCCTTGGCGGGTCTCGGGCTCGCACATGGCAGTCAGCTTTCGTTGGTCTCCGGACGGGACTCGAATCGCATTTGCTGGAGCGCAGGAACTGGACGACGATCTGGAGATATTCACTGGAGCAGCCGATGGCACCGACTGGAAGAACGTCTCGAATGCGATGGGCTATGATGGGGAGGTGACGTGGCCGACTGGGAGCACCAACGTCTACTTCACGTCCACTCGCACGAAAGCCCTCGAGCTGTACGCAGCCCGAAGCGATGGTAGCGGTTCCTGGGTTGCCCTACGGTCAATGCGCATCGAGCGGCAGGTGGTGTGGTCATCGACTGGTCACGCCTTTGCGTTCACTGGAGGACGGTCGGGGACGGGTCAGCGGGCTATTTGGGTCGCAAACCGTGACGGCAGTGGTCTCCGTAAGATTTCTGGGGAGGGCGAGGCGAGTGAGCCAGTCTGGGCCCCCCGCTAGCCACACCCATCCGCCACGCCCGACCCGATGACCTGCTCCCCATCACGCCGCTGCTGGCCAAGCTGCGCCTCATTCCCGGCCTCGTCGAGCGGCCGCCGGGCTCCTTCTACCGCAAGGGCGCCGGCATGCTGCACTTCCACCATGACCCCGTCGGCATGTTCGCCGACGTGAAGCTGGACGGCGCGTGGCAACGGCTGCCAGCCTCCACCGAGGCTGATTGGGCGGCGGTGCTGGCAGCGACAGGGCGCTGGAAGACCTGAGTCAGCACCACCGGTGATCCCGGCGGTGGCAGTCCCTACAAGGTAGACTTACAGCGCCGCCTCCGATCAGGTGGCGTCTACCCGCTTTGCTCAGGAGCCACCCACCACATGACCACCCTCCCCACTCGCCCGTTAGGCAACACTGGCCTGCAGGTCACCACCCTCGGCTTCGGGGCCATGGAGCTGCGGGGCGCGCCGCGCGGGCCCGAAATCAGCGACGCCGAGAGCGAGCAGCTGCTGAACGCGGTGCTGGACGCCGGCATCAACTTCATCGATACCTCCATCGACTATGGGCGCAGCGAGGAGCGCATCGGCAAGTACATCGCCCACCGGCGCAGCGAGTACGTGCTGGCGTCCAAGTGCGGCTGTGTGCCGGGGTCGACGTCGGGCGATCACGTGCATACGCCGGAGAACATCCGCAGCGGCGTGGAGAACAGCCTGCGGTTGCTGCAGACCGACCACCTGGACCTGGTGCAGTTCCATCGCAGCCTCACCAAGCGCGAGTTCGAGGAGAGCGGCGCGCTGGCCGAGGCGCTGAAGCTGAAGGCCGAGGGCAAGGTGCGGTTCGTCGGCGTGTCGGGCACGCTGCCGCAGCTCGAGGAGCAGGTGGCCATGGGCGTGTTCGACGCGTTCCAAATCCCCTACTCGGCGTTGCAGCCCGAGCATGAGGCGGTCGTTGCCAAGGCCGCAGCGGCGGGCGCCGGCATCATCATCCGCGGCGGCGTGGCGCGCGGCTCGGTGACCGACTGGGACAACCGCACTTACTACATGGTGACCGCCGACGAGCTGAAGCGCCGCTGGGAGCAGGCCAACCTCGACGATCTGCTGGACGGCATGAGCCGAATCGAGTTCATGCTGCGGTATACGCTTTCGCTGCCCTGGTTAGATACCACCATCGTCGGCACGGGCGATGCCGAGCACTTACTCGCCAACGTCGAGACGGCGGCGAAGGGGCCCCTGCCCGCCGAGATGCTGGCGGAGGCGAAACGTCGACTGGCGCAGTAATCGCGGCTCGCCGGGCCCGCGCTACAGTGTGCTTCCGGCGAGTACAGCGACGCCGCTGCCGCGAACGGCACCGTCTACTGCTATGTGCTGGCCGTGCTCGACGGGAGCAGCAGTGTGCTCGGCCTGTCGGATCTGTTGTGCGGCATGGCCGGCCAGCAGGCGGGCACCGCGATTCCGGGCAGCTTTGCGCTTACGCTCAACCAGACGGCGACTGCCACCATGACCTGGACGACACCTGCGGGCGGGGCCGACAGCTATCTGTTGCAGCGGATCCCGCTGGATGGCACCCCGATTGACAACGTGCCTCTAGCTGGGGGCGCCATCACTGCGGGGGAAGCGGTGACGGCTGCAGGCACCTGCTTCCCCCGCATCGCGTTCCAAGCGGCAGCGTTCGGCACCAGCGATGTGCCATGCGGGGTGCCGGGTGTGAGCACGCTGGGAGCGAAGGCTACCCGTAACGGCAAAGCGAAGATCACACGGCTGGCGAGGCCTTGGCGGACACACTGCAACGCTTGGAGAGCGGGCGGTTCTCTGTGCCCATTGCAAGTGTCGGGCACAGAGAGCGCGAATGATAGAAGGGCGGCGGGGCGATAGCGTCGGCGGCGCCCCGGCCGCAAACCCATAGGGACCGCCTCGCGGCAGTTCAGGCAGCAGCCCGTCAGCTATAAACCTGGTTTTACGTAAACCCCACGCGCTTGCCCCTGGGAAGCGCCCATGCTAGAGTTACCTAGTGCAGGACGCAACCCGTCCTGTCTTTTGTGTCTGCATTTCAACGCATTTAGGTTTGCATGCAAAGCATGCCCACGTAGCTCAGCCGGCAGAGCACATTCTTGGTAAGAATGAGGTCACCAGTTCGATTCTGGTCGTGGGCTCCATCTTTGACCATCGGATGAGTCGGCAAATCTAGTTCAGCAAGGAGTGTTGCTCGGTGGCACGCAAGAAGTTCGAACGCAACAAACCGCACATGAACGTGGGGACCATCGGTCACATCGACCATGGGAAGACCACGCTGACTGCGGCTATCACCAAGACCCTCAGCTTGAAGGGCGAGGCGGAGTTCCGGGCCTTCGACTCGATC
>SHYE01000128.1 GCA_009692935.1 Dehalococcoidia bacterium
TAGGCGGGGCACAGGTCGGTGCAGCGGCCGCACTCGGTGCAGGTGGCGGCGTCGAGCATCTGCTTCCACGTGAGGTCGGCCACCGAGCCGACGCCAAACCGCTCCTGCTGCTCGATGTCTTTGATTCCGGCCAGACCACCGCGCGTCTCCAGGTTCTGGAAGAACACGTTGAACGGCGCTGCCATCAGGTGCAGGTGCTTCGAGAAGGGCAGGTACACCAGGAAACTCAACAGGATGCCGACGTGCAGCAGCCACAGCGCGCCGAAAGCCAGGACAGCCGCATCGGCTGCGGGGGCGAACCCGGCGAGCGCCGACGAGATCGGCGCGTACCAGACCGGCAGGTGCCCTAACAGCGACAGCCGTAGCGCCTCGGCCGTGAAGTAGGTAACCATTAGCCCCGCGATGAGGCCGAGGATGAGGTAGGCGTCGGCGTGACTCTCGAGGTTGGCGGGACGCATCACCAGGCGCCGGTACACGGCCATCGCGCAGCCGATGAGGATGCCGACCGAGGCGACCTCCACCAGGAGGGTGTAGGCAAGCCAGACAGGGCCGAGCAGGGCCGCGAGGGTGAAGCTCTCGCTGAAGCCCTCGAGAATTAGGTTGAGGGTGAAGGGCTGCCAGATGATGAAGCCCCAGAAGATCAGGGCATGCAGTGCGCCCGAGAAGGCGTTATCGAACACCTTGCGCTGGCCAATGACGTAGACCAGGAACTTGCCCGTTCGTTCCGGCAGGCGATCGAAGCGGTACGTGGGCTTGCCACGCAGAATGGGTTGCAACACCCGAGTCCAGAGCGCCCAGCCGAAGACGCCGAGGGACGCGAGCACCACCACGCCGAAGAGCAGTGCGCCCGGCACCCCCAAGAGCGAAGCATGGGTTGGGTACATGCCGCTACTCGCCCTGGCTCAACAACTCGCGGCACTTGGCCAAGAAGGCCGGCATCACCTGCTTGTAATCGCCCACCACGCCAAAGCGGGAGACCTTGAAGATGTTCGCATCGGGGTCGCGGTTGATGGCCACGATGTTCTTGGCGGTGCCCATGCCGGCCAAGTGCTGGCTGGCGCCCGACATCGCAACAGCGATGTAGAGCTTGGGGCTGACCCGCTGGCCGGTGAGGCCGACCTGGTTGCCAGGCGGCGCGAAGCCGGCGTCGCAGGCGGCTTTGGACGCGCCCGACGCCCCGCCGAGAATGGCCGCGCCGCCATCGATCACCTCTTTGTAGGCTTCGGCCGACCCGATGCCACGACCGCCGCTCACCACGATCTCGGCAGAGGCGAGGCTGACGCCCTCGGCCGCCTCCCACGCCTGGTAGGATACCTGGTGGGTGCGGGCGACACTGGCGTCGAGATCGAGCTGGGGGCGGATGACTTCACCGCTGTAGCCGGCGACCGGTTCAGCGGGGTCTTGGGTTTTGGGGCGGACCGAGGCGACCTGGGGCATGCGGCCTTGCGCGACCATGTAGTTGGCCCGGGCATTGCCGCCGTAGACCGGCCGCACCATCACCAGCCGCTTGCTGGCGGAGTCGACCTTGAGGTCCAGGCAGTCCATGGCCACGCCGGTCTTGAGGCGGAAGGCCATGGCCGGGGCGACGTCTTGCCCCATTTCGGTGCGGCCGAACAGCACGATGCTGGGGTTGATGCGCCGAACTGCCTCGGTGACGGTGGTGGTAAAGATGTCGGGGTTGTACTCGCCCAACAGCGGATGCGCGAGGGCGTGAATGCGAGAGGCGCCGTACGCGATAAGGCCGTTGGCCTCGGCATCGGGGATGGAGGCGCCCAGCAGCAACACGTCGACAGCGTCGCCGGTCTCAGCGGCCAGCCTGCGGGCCGCGCCCAGCAGCTCGAGAGTAATCCCCTGGCGGCCGCCGTTTTCGGGGCGCTCGCCGATAACCAGAATGCCGGTAGCGTCGGCCATGGGCTAAATAACCTTTGCTTCGCGTAGTTTCAGAGCGAGCAGCGCGCCGGCCTCGGCCGGGCTGTCGGCCTTGATGAGTTCACACTCGGTGTTGACCTGGGGGATGTAGAGCTCAGTGAGGTCGGAGGTCGCCGCGAAGTCCGCAGCGTCGACCCCGAGGGCCGCGGCGTCGAGGATCGTCAACTCCTTCTTGGACGCCGCCATGATATTCCGGAGGTTTGGATAGCGTGGCTACCCAACCTCTTGCGAGTAGGTGGTGAGCACCGGCGTGGCGGCCTCGAACACGCCGATGCCGTCGGGGAACACCCGCTCGAACCTGACCGTGGCGTCGGCGATGAACTCGGCGTTCTGGCCGTTGATGAGTGCTGGGATGCCCAGTAGCTCGGCGAGGCCGATGCCCACCAGGCCCTGGTCGAAGTCGGCTGATTGGCGGCCACAGAAGATCGCGTCGTAGGGGGCCAGCCGCTGAACCGCGAGCGAGAGGACGTAGGCGGTCTGGTAGGCGTCCATGGCCTCGAGTGTCGGGTCTTTGATCAGCATGCCGGCGTCGGCGCCCATGGCCAGCCCGTGACGTACCACGTCACGCGCGGTGTCGCCGCCGATGCAGAGCACGGTGACCCGGGTGTCGGGGCGAGCGTCTTTGATGCGGAGCGCGACCTCCACGGCCTGCTCGTCGAAGGGGCTGATGACCGGCGAGATACCGGGCGCCGGAAGCACGCGCTTTGCGCCGGGGTCGACGCGGAAGCTGGCGGCCGGAGTCTCAGGGTCGGGCACCTGCTTCACACAGCAGATGAGGTGTAACGGCATGGGGTTAGGCTCCAGCGGGCTCGGTGCAGATGGCGCGTAGCTCGCGCCGCAGTACCTTACCCAGGGGGTTGCGGGGCAGTTCGGCGAGGAACAACACCCGTTCGGGCTTCTTGAAACTCGCCAGGTCTTTGCGGCACCAGTCGCCGAGTTCGTCGGCGGTGGGCTGCTGGCCCTTCTTCAGCACCACCGCAGCCGCGACGGTCTCGCCCCAAGTGACGTCGGGTACGCCGAACACCGCACACTCGTCCACGGCGGGATGGGTGGCCAGCACCCGCTCCACTTCCTCAGGCGCGATGTTCTCACCCGCGCGAATGATCATGTCTGAAGCGCGGCCATTCAGGAAGTAGTAGCCGTCATCGTCGTAGTGACCGAGGTCGCCGGTGTAGATCCAGCCGTCGCGCTTGGTGGCCTTGGTCTTCTCGGCGTCCTTCCAGTAGCCGGCCATGATGCGAGGGCCACGGGCGATGATCTCGCCGGTCTGGTTGGGGCCGCAGTCGTGGCCGGCCTCATCCACCACCCGCATCTCCACATCGTCGAGGGGTTTGCCCACCGATGAGAGGCGCTTCAGGCGCAGGACGCGTTCCGCTTCGGGGAGGCCGGGGGGAATGTGGTGGTCTTCAGGCGAAAGGGTGGTTATCGTCGCTGCGGTCTCGGTCTGGCCGAAGGCGTTGATGAACTGCACGTCGGGCAGCAGGTTCAGGGCACGGCTGATGACCTCGATAGGCATGGGGGCCGCGCCGTAGGTGATGACCTTCAGGCTGCTGAGATCGTGGGCGCCGAAGTCAGCGTGGTCCAATATCTGCTTCAGCATGGTGGGTACCATCATCGCCCGGCTGGTCTTCTCCTTGGCCACTAGCGCCATCCACTCGCCGGGCTCGAACTGACGCTGCATCACCAGGGTGCGGCCGCCGTAAATGGCGGCCATGACGGCCTGCATGCCGGCGATATGGTAGAGCGGCACCGTCAGCAGGTTGCGCTCTTCTTCGTCGGGATCGGCCGGAGCGACGTTGCTGAGCACGTAGGAGGCGAAGCTGTTGTGATGCAGCATGACCCCCTTGGGGAAGCCGGTGGTGCCCGCGGTGAACATCAGGATGGTGGTCGCCTCTTCGGGCACCTCGAGCCATGGTGCATCGTCGGCCGACGCACCGCCAACCCAGGCCCCGTAATCGTGCCAACCAGGTGCAGGGCCGTCGAGGGCGATGTAGTGGGTGACGTTGCTCAGTTGCGGGCGGAGGGCATCCACCATCGTGACGTAGCGCTCGCCGGCCAGCACCAGCTTGGCGTCCGACTGGTTGATCATGTACTCCAGCTCGCTGGGCCGCGCCCTAAAGTTCAAGGGTACGTAGATCGCGCCAAGCGTCGCAGCGGCGAAGTAGACCTCAAGGCATTGGGGTGTGTTCACTTGCAGCAGCGCCAGCGTATCGCCCTGCTGCACGCCTTGGGCGGCGAGGACTCCGGCCAGCCGCTTGACCCGGTCGTACAGCTGTTCGTAGGAGAGGGCGCGCCCGTCCTGGATGACCGCAGCCCGCTCGGGGCAGATGGCGTTGGCTATTTCGAGAAACTCGGTGGTCAGCATGGTTGGTTCATTTACAGAGTGGCGCCCGCACTTGGGCAGCAAGCGCCGCAGGCTATGCTAGCACCTTCAGGGTGTTGGACGGTACTGATAGTAGCACTATCAGTGCGGATGGGCAGCGGGGTCTGCTACCGCTATCAGGAGCGTCTTCGGGTCCGGGGCTATGGCACCACCGCCGAACCGCAGCCCGCGGGGCGCCGGTGTTCAACCACACTGGTTCCTCGGTGAGGTGTTGCCTGCGCAGCATATGGTCCGCAACTGCGTTTTCCCCTGATACCCCGGCCGGGTGTGGCTGATGAGCATGGTTCTCAGATCGGATGGTTCCCGCCGCCGGTCATGCATTGGAGCAAGTGGCCGCGGCCGGTTCGGTGTATGCTGGCGGCGGCCAACCGACCTAGTTCCACAAGCAGGAGCGAACCATGAACGTCGCAACCGCAATTGCCGAGATTCTCAAGCGCGAGGGCGTGGAGTTTCTCTCGTGCTACCCCAACCAGCCGCTCATCGAGGCCTGTGCCGTGGCAGGTATCCGGCCTATTCTCTGCCGCCAGGAGCGAGTGGGCGTCGGCATCGTCGACGGCTTTGCGCGCGCCACCAACGGCCGACGGATGGCGGCCTTCGCCATGCAGCACGGCCCCGGGACCGAGAACGCCTTCCCCGGCGCGGCCCAAGCCTACAGCGACAACGTGCCGATTCTGATGCTGCCGGGCGGCGAAGACACCCATACGGCGGGCATCCGGCCGAACTTCAGCGCGATTGAGGCGTACGCACCGGTGACCAAGTGGTTGGCACAGGTGAACCACGCTGATCGCACCGAGGAGCTGATGCGCCGGGCCTTCTATCACCTGCGCACCGGGAAGGGCGGCCCGGTGCTACTGGAGATACCGCGCGATGTCTGGACCGCGGAGATCCCGGGGGAGTTAACCTACACTCCTGTCAAAGGCAACCGCACATCGGCTGATCCAGAGGACGTGCGCACCGTGGCACAGGTGTTGGTGCGGGCCAAGAACCTGGTGATTCACGCCGGCCAGGGGGTGATGTTCGCCGAGGCAACCGCAGACCTCGTCGAGCTGGCTGAACTGTTGGGCGCACCAGTGATGACCACATTACCCGGCAAGAGCGCCTTCCCTGAGAACCACCCATTGGCGCTGGGTGCATCCGCCACTTCGACCACCAAGCCCATCTCTCACTTCCTGCAGAAGGCCGATGTGGTGTTCGGCATTGGAACCAGCTTTACCCGGACCAACTATGGCAAGACCATTCCAACGGGCAAAGTGATGGTGCATTCCACCGTCGATGCGTCGGACGTGAACAAGGATTACCGGGCCGACTACGCCGTTTTGGGCGACGCACAACTGGTGCTGCAGGCGCTCATAGCCGAGATACGATGGATTGGACCGACACCGAATCCAGCGGTCGTTACTGAGCTAGCTAGCGTAAAACGGGAGTGGCTGGCCGAGTGGATGCCGCAGCTCACCTCCACCGAGACGCCGCTGAACCAGTACCGGCTGATCTGGGACCTGATGCACCAT
>SHYE01000004.1 GCA_009692935.1 Dehalococcoidia bacterium
TCTGCCACCAGATGATGGCCGACCACGGTCACCTGCGCCCCGGCGAGTTCATCGTCGGCACCGACAGCCACACCTGCTTCTACGGCGCGCTGAATGTGGTGGCCAGCGGCATCGCCACCGACGAAGCGGCCTATGCGGTGGCCTTTGGCGAGCTATTCTTCACCGTGCCCGAGAGCATCAAGGTGGTGCTGCACGGTAAGGCCCGCAACTACCCCTTCGCCAAAGACATCGTGCTGTACCTGGCGGGGCAGTACGGCAACACCTTCGCCCAGGGCATGTCCATTGAGTTCAGCGGCGAGATGGCGACGGCCATGACCCTGTCGGACCGCTTCTGCCTGGCCGACCAGGGTGACGAGATCGGCGCTAAGTTCGCGGTGTTCGAGGCCGACCAGACCGCCATCGACTACGTGTGCGCTCGCACCAACCTGCCGTTCACGCCGGTGGCCGCCGACCCCGACGCCCGCTACGCCCGCACTATTGAGGTGGACTGCGACGCGCTAGCCTTCCAGGTGGCCAAGCCCTACCGGTTCGATAACGTCGCTCCCGTGAGCGAGGTGGCCGGCACCAAGATCGACGAAGCTCGCATCGGTACCTGCGCCGACGGCCGGTTCGAGGACATCGAGATCGCCGCCCGCCTGCTGAAGGGCCGGAAGGTCGCTCCCGGCGTGCGCTTCTACATCTCCCCGGCCTCGCAGGCGGTGTACAAGCAGTGCGCCGACACCGGCGTGCTGAGCACCCTCATTGAGGCCGGGGTGCAGGTGATGACCCCCGGCTGCGGCATCTGCGGCATGATTCAGCTCAACGAGCACGTGAGCATTGCCGCGGTGCCCCGCAACAGCCACGGCCGCTTCGGCGGGCCCGAAAGCGGCGACGCCCAAATCTACCTCGCCGGCCCCGCCACCGTCGCCGCCTCCGCCATCGCCGGCCACATCGTCGACCCCCGAGAGGTGCTGCATGCCTAGCGCCGTGACCAATCCCATGGTGCGGACTTGCAGCCCACGGGATCGGTGTCATTCCGAGCCGTCGAGGAATCCCTTCGTGCTCGGACTAGGACAACGACACTCGAAGCGTGCAATCGACCGCCCTGGCACCGTCCGGCAGGGGTTTGGGGGCGGCAGTCCCCAAGAGACGTACGTGGGTGGGTGGGAACCATCCAGTTCCAATCTTTAGCCGCGGGGCACTGGAACGGCGGGGCGTCCGCCCAAGGAGGAACCGCACATGTCTGACCTCTCCCAAACCTTCCGCGGCCGAGTCTGGAAGCTCGGCGACTCCGTCGACACCGGCCAGCTCGCTCCCGGCGGCCCCAACCTCGTGCCCAACGACCCCATCGCTGACATCAAGGCCAAGTGCCTGCGCACGTTGCGGCCCGAGTTCGGCGCGCAGGTGCAGCCCGGCGACATTGTGGTAGCGGGCACGAACTTCGGCTGCGGCTCCAGCCGCTCGACGGGCGTGGTGGCCGTGAAGGCCTGTGGCATCCAGGCGGTGCTGGCGGAGTCGGTGTCGCGCCTGTACCTGCGCAACAGCGTGGCCCAGGGCCTGCTCGCCTTCAACGTACCGGGTATCGCCGGCGCGGTGAGCGATGGCGACACCCTGGAGGTGGACTACGCCGCCAGCATGGCCCGCAACCTCACCACCGGCGACACCATCCCGCTCAAGCGCCTGCCACCCACCGTCGAGCGCATCTACGCCCTCGGCGGCATCGGCCCCGTCATCGCCCAGCGCCTCGCCGCCGAGGGCATCTTCCCGCCAACGCCTGCTCCCGCGTAGCGGTGGTGGGCGCGTCTCCGGCTGCTCGCGATGACGGCGAGCCCCAGGGCCTACCGTCATTGCGAGCCCGGCGCCAGCCGGGGGTGGCAATCGTGCACGGGCGCGCGTCAGGCCCTTAGCCCCAGGGCGCGGTATCATGCGTCACGATTGCTTCGACGCCTCCCGGCTTCTCGCAATGACACATCACTTAGATCCGTGATCCATCCCGCAGTTGGAGACACACCGTGGAATACCGCAAACTGGGCGCAACCGGCATCAACGTCTCGGTCTTCGGCTTCGGCTGCGGGGCCGTCGGCGGCCTGATGGTGCGGGGCGAGCCCGCCGACCGGGTGCGGGCCGTCGGCCGCGCCCTCGACGCCGGCGTCAACTACTTCGACACCGCCGCGCTCTACGGCAACGGCCTCTCGGAGCAGCATCTGGGCCAGGCCCTGCGCGAACTGCACGCCGCCCCCTACATCGGCACCAAGGCCCGCCTCGCCGAGGCCGAACTCGCCGACATCCCCGCCGGCATCCGCCGCTCGCTCGACGCCAGCCTGCAACGCTTGGGCCGCGACAACGTCACGCTGCTGCAACTCCACAACAGCATCGGCGCGCGGGCCCAGGGCGGCGCCGGCGTCTCGCCCCAGGCCTTCCGCGAGCAGGTGCTCCCCACCTTCGACGCGCTGGTGGCCGAGGGCAAGATCCGCTACCACGGCATCACCGCCGTCGGCGATTCGGGCGCGCTCCGCGCCGCCATGGAGCAGGGCGGCTTCGACACTGCACAGGTGCCCTTCAACCTGCTGAACCCCACCGCCGGCCACGGCGTGCCGCCCGCCGCCGGCGACCAAGACTTCAGCCAGATCCTCAACATTGCGCCCCTGGCCGGCATCGGGACGATCGCCATCCGGGTGCTGGCCGGCGGTGCGCTCAGTGGGGCCGCCCAGCGTCACGCCATCGCCTCGCCGCCGCCCGCACCCATCGGTACCAGCGCCGACTACGCCGGGGACCTCGCCCGCGCCGCCCGCTTCCAGCCGCTGGTCGACCGCGGCTACGCAGCCTCGCTCAACGAGGCGGCCACCCGCTTCGCCCGCAGCCACCGCGGCGTCTCCACCGTGCTGGTCGGCCTGTCGGAACTCGCGCACCTCGAGACAGCGCTGGCCGCCATCGACAAAGGCGATCTGCCGCCCGAGGCTATGGCACTGCTGCGCCAGCTCTGGGCTGCGTAGCGAGGCTTCCAGGTGAGTGCGTTCCTGTTTGCCGGGCGCCACCGAAGCGACCAGGAGCAGCGCGGCGGGATGCCACCGCGCTGCGGATTCACCGCCACGCCGGATGCCATCGGCCTGACTCCGGCGACAGGCTCAACTCTCGACCGCCGCTGCGTGGGCTACAGCCGCCGCAGGTGCGGGAACCGCACAATGACCCCGGCCGACAGCGCCAGCACCGTCAAACCCATAATCACGTATGCGCCGGGCGCGCCCAGTGCCGGCAGGCTGGCTAGGTAGCCGCCCCACATGGTCCCCAGCGGCGTCAAGCCCTGGTCCAGGAAGTAGATGCTCATCACCCGGCCCCGCATCTCGTTGGAGGAGAGGCCTTGCAGCAGCGTCATGGTGAGGGCGTTGTAGGCCATCTGACAGCCGCCGATGAAGATGAGCACCAAGCAGGCGGCCAGATACCCCAGCGTCAGTGCGCCGGCCCCCAACGGCAGGGCGCTGGTGAGCGCCAGCAATACGATGAGCGCGCCGAAACCCATGGCCGAGACCAGCATGACCAACCCGCGCCGCACCATGTCGGTGCGCGAGGCAATGGTGAGCGTGGCCACCAGCGCGCCCAGCCCCGGCAGCGTCACCAGTAAGCCGAAGCCCTCGGGCCCTACGCCCAGTACGTCTTTGGCGAACACCGGCAGCAGCGTGAAGTAGGGTTGGGCGAACAACTGGGGAATCAGCGCCAGCAGAATCAGGCTGAGGATCGACTTGTCGGCGCGAATATAGCTGAAGCCATGTTGCAGAGACGACAGCGCCGACTCATTGACCGTCGACGCCACCCGCTGAGGGATGTTGATGAAGCACGTCACGATCATCACCGCCAGAAACATCACCGCCTTCATCAGGAACGCCGAGCCCGGCCCGAACGCGCCAATCACCACGCCCGACAGCGCCGGTCCGATCAGCCGGCTGAGCTGGAACGCCGCCGACTGCAGCGCCACCCCGTTGATCAGATGCGAGCGCGGCACCAGGTCGGGCATGATGCTCTGCCGCACCGGCTGGTTGAACGACCACCCCAACCCGGTGATGGCGGCGTAGATATACAGGTGCCAGACTTCCACCGCGCCGGTGAACAGCAGCCACCCCAGCACCAGCGCCGGCACAAACACCACGAACTGGCTGACAAGCATCAGCCACTTGCGGTCCATGCGGTCGGCGGCCACCCCGCCGAACGGCCCCGACACCAGCGCCGGCACCGCCTTCAGCCCGTTCAAAATGCCCAGCACCACCGGGTCGCCGGTAATGTCGTACGCCACCCAGCTCAGGCCCACGTTCTCCATCCATTGCCCCGCGCTGGCCACCACCACGGCCGACCAATGCAAGCGGTAGTCGCGGAACTGCAGCGACGAGAAGGTGCCGAACCGCACGCCAGGGACGGGCGTTTCGGCGGCTTCGGGCTCGGTGGGGGGCGCGGAGTGATGGGTCATGGGAGGTTTGGGCCATCATACCGCGGGCCGTGCCTGCCAGCTACGGGCGGCGGTGATGGGAGCAACCGTTGCTGTACGCCAGGCAGCAACGCGGCTGCGAGCCTTGGAGTCCTGGCTTGGTCAGCCTTTCGGGGAGCGCGTCTCTTGCCGCACACTCACCCCGTACCTTTTGGGAATGAGGGACACCCCTGTTGCACTACCCCCTGCGGCGCTCCACTCGCACTGCATACCCTCTGCCTGAACTGCAACAAAGCGGTGCGCCCTTCAGGGTTGGAGTACTGGTACCGGCGGGTGTGGGCAGTGCCGGCGTCCAATGCTTAGGCCACTCCCACGGGTTGTCTTGGCCGCGGCCGCAGACTGACCGGCGGCTGGCTGAACCGGCGTGGCGCAGGTGCGGGTCAGGCCTTGGCGGGGAACATGAAAGGGAACAAGACTGCGGCTGTGATCATGAGTCCACCCACCCACACCAAGACATCCGCCACCAGGAAGCCGGCGGCAAAGACGAACGCCCCGAGAACTATCAGCACCATCGCCATCATTGCGCTCATAAGCACAACCTCCCGCCGCACCCCATGGGCGCCGGCCCAATGTCAGTAGCTGCCACATGGTCAGCCCTCTGATTCTGGGCGGTAGCGGCCTCAAAAGCAAGAGAAACGGAGGCGACGACACGCACAGCAGCAACGGCGTCTGCTAGGCTGACAGTGTTGCCGGAACACCCGCCGAGCAGCACGGTAGCGAGGCGAGATTGATGCACACCCTTCACTCCATCTCCGCGTTTCGGGCGGCCCGGCGCCTGCTGACCGGCCCTGTGGGTCTGGTGCCTACCATGGGGTACCTGCACGAAGGACACCTCTCGCTGGTGCGTCGCGCCAAGGCCGAAAACGACCACGTGGCGGTGTGGATCTTCGTGAACCCCACGCAATTCGGGCCGCACGAGGACTTCACCCGCTACCCTCGTGATGAGGCGCGCGACGCGGCGCTGCTGGCGGCTGAAGGGGTCGACCTGCTGTTCATGCCGCCGGTGGAGGCGATCTACCCCGAGGGGTTCGGCACCGAGGTGGTGGTGCATGGAGTGACTGAGGGGTTGGAGGGGGCGATCCGGCCCGGCCACTTCACCGGCGTTGCCACGGTTGTCACCAAGTTCTTCAATATTGTGCAGCCTGACCGCGCCTACTTCGGCCAGAAGGACGGCCAGCAGACGGTAATGATACGGAAGCTGGTGCTCGACCTGAATCTGCCTGTGCAGGTGGTGGTATGCCCCACGGTGCGCGAGCCCGATGGCCTGGCCATGAGCAGCCGCAACGTCTACTTGGGCGGCTTGGAGCGGGCGGCGGCGCCGGTGCTGCATCGGGCGCTGCAGCGGGCCGAGAGCCTGTGGCGCAACGGCGAGCGCGACGCCACCGTGCTGCGCGAGGCGATGCGGGCGGTGCTGGCGCAAGAGCCACTGGCGCAGCCGGACTACATCAGCGTGGCGGACCCGTTGACGCTTGCAGAGATCGCCGGGAGGGCCCCGGCGCGGGGGGCGCTGGCGTACCTGGCGGTGAGGCTGGGTGCGACCCGCCTCATCGACAACGTGGTGTTGGAATGATGGCCGGGGAGGTAGCGGCGGGGGGTGGCCTCTTGGGGCGAGGGCTCGTCCCTCACCCCGGGTCCGCGGGCGTCTGCCAGCGCAATGGCTATGACGAGCACGACGCTGGAGCCCATCCGGATGCTCCCTGGGTACTCGACGCCGGGAGCCCTCAACCTAACCCTCTCCCAAGGGGAGAGGGGGCCGGCGTTGCCGCCCTGCGGCAAAGGTGGGCATTCGGTCGCCTAACGTCAGGCGGTGTCGCCCCTCCGGTTCGGCGAGGGCTGGCCCCTCGCCAGGCGGGGAGTGCAGAGGGGCGCAGCCCCATTGCCGGGGGGAACGGGGGGTGTCCCCCCTTCCGAGAAAGTTCACGTGGGTGGCGGGCGGGAAAGCCGCGCCTCCCTGCAGGCCGCGCCTCCTCGCTACGCGCCGCCCTCAGCCCCAGAGCGGACACGTGAGTCCGGCCCTACAGGGGGTGACGGCGTGAACATCCTGGTGTCGAACGACGACGGGATTAACGTGCCTGGGTTGTGGCACCTGGTGGAGGCGCTGCGGCCACTCGGCACCGTCACCGTGGTCGCGCCCGACCGCGAGCAGAGCGGGGTTGGCAGCGCGATCTCGCTGGCCAAGGCCATCCGCATGCATCACATTCCCTTCCGGCCCGAGCTGGTGGACACCTACTCGGTGGAGGGCACGCCGGGCGACGCCGTGATCATCGGCATCAACCATGTGCTGAAGGGGCAGACCGTCGATCTGGTGGTGTCGGGGGTGAACCGAGGGGCCAACAGCAGCGCCGAGGTGTTGCTGTCGGGCACGGTGGGGGCCGCGTGGCACGGGCTGATCCGCGGACTGCCGGCGATTGCGGTATCGGCGGCAGTCCGGGCCGATAATCCGCTGGAGCCGAACTACGAGGCCGCTGCCCGGATGGCCGCCGAGATCGGCCGGCTGATCGGCGTGGGCGAGCTGCCGCGCAACACGCTGTACAACCTCAACGCGCCGCTGTGCCCGGTGGCCGAGCTGCGGGGCCTGCACCACGCCCGCCCCAGCTACGGTGGCCACGCCGACAACGTGCGGGAGGAGGATGACGGCCGCGGCAAGCAGCACTACTATCTGGTGTACCGCCGAGTGCCCGAACGCAACCGTCGCAGCACCGAGGACTGGGCGCTCTCCCGCCGCATGTTCTCGCTGACGATGCTCGACACCAACCTCAACGCCCGCCCGCGCCGCCTGCTGCCGCAGCCCCAGTGCGACGCCATGTTCGCGCGCGTGATGGCGGCGGGGTGGCCGATGTATGCGGGGGGATGAGGCCTAACGGTTAGCCACAAGTAAGCCAGCCTTGATGCACAATCCATAGCACTGTTACTGAGCCATTGGATCATCGGAGGCCTCGCATGCCACACATCCGCCGTGCGCTCCTCACCACCGCACTCGGGACCCTCGCCGTCGCCCTGCTCTCCGGCAGCCCCCGGCCCGCCTACGCTGCCCCCCACGTGGTGACAACGCTCGCGGACAGCGGTGCTGGCTCCCTCCGCCAAGCCATTCTCGACGCTAACGCCGCGCCTGGCGCCGACACTATCACCTTCGGCGTCAGCGGCACCATCGTCCTGACGTCGTCGTTGCCCGACATCACCGATGGGTCAGGCCTGACCATCGACGGCATTGGGCAATCCATCGTCATTTGGGCGGCCCCCATCCCTTGAGCTCCTCGTTCTCGTTCAGACCAGTGACGATCGGAGCGGATGCTGTGGCGGAACTCCGGAACGTCACTCTATTGGGTGGTCGTGATCACAGCCCGTTTGACATCATGGATGGGGGCAGTATTCACAACAGCGGCCTCCTAACGGTCAGAAGCACCCTTGTTGCTAAGAGTTCCGTTCGAGGGTTCGGCGGGGGAATATACAACTTGGGAACGCTAACCCTTGTGAACAGTGTGATCGGCGAGAATAGTGGGGGTCACGGAGGAGGAATCTATAGCAGCGGCTCTCTCACAGTTGTGGGTAGCACCATCACAAACAACTTTGCTAAAGGGGCTTGCGGCAGCGGGATCTGTGTGCCGGGCTACGGCGGTGGTATAGCCGCCCTTGACCTGTCCATCCACAACAGCACCGTCACAGGTAACGAAGCTGTTGGGCCTTCCCGATGGGGGGGAGACGGGATCGTGGGAGGCCCTATCACCTTAGTTAACAGCACTGTGCGGAGGGTCGATTCCTCTGGTACAAACACGGCAAAAATTTGGTGCTTGGGAGCTGCTTGGGTGCCATGCACTTCATCGGTCCTAATCTGGTCCAAGACTTGGCGCTCTGCACCGCAACAGGTACTACTCCGATCACCGGAGAGCTGCTCCTCGGCCCGCTCGCCGACAACGGCGGCCCGACACCGACCCACGCTCTACTCCCCGGCAGCCTCGCCATCGACGCCGGCGACGACACGATGGGTGCGGCCGCACCCATCGGTGGCAAGGACCAGCGCGGCGTGGCCCGCCCTCAGGGCGTCCGCTGTGACCTAGGCGCCTTCGAGCGGCGTCCCACTGATCCAACCCCGCTCAATAACGGAGACTTCGAGTTGGGTATCACGGGCTGGAACCTCGCTGGCATCGTGGACGGTATCGCGCGGGTCGAGATCGAAGGCTCCTGCTTCGGCGCCAACAACACCAAGGGCATCACCTTCAACGGCAACCGCGCCCTCAACGTGCGCTCCAGCCCGGACGCGCCGGTCGGATCCACTGGTACCGCCACTTCGAACCCGTTCACGCTGGGGTCGGCGCTTGGGTTCCGCGCCCTCATCGAGAACGACGACGCGGTGCCATCGCCCGACCCGGTGAGCTTCGAGATGCGGGTGCTGGATGCCGGTGGTGGGTTGCTGGCGACGCATGCGGTGAAGCCGAATATCTTGACCACGAGTCCCGGCACGAGCACGGATGGTTGTTTGGTGGGGGACCTGCGCAATGGCCCCTGGAGCACGCACGCCATCGACACGTCGGCGTTCGCGGGGCAGCTCGGGCGGGTGGAGTTCCGCCAGCATACCAACGTGCCGGGCAAGGGGTTCTTCGCGCTGGTGGATGACGTGGTGGTGACGCCGTAGACATAGGCTCTCGGGGCCACCCTTCATTGCGATCAGCCGCAGACGCCCGAAGCGATCTTGGCGGAACGCTGACGCCGCCCCGACCTTCAGGACTGCGCGCGACGATGGGTGACACGGTTACCACGCCGGGCTGCCGCCAGTCTCGCAATGACGCCTACGGGAACGAGTGCCTAGGGTGGGGCCTCTACCTGCACCGGCGGCGCCCCTTCCTGCCGGGGGTAGAGCGGGCGCCCCCCTCCGAAAAAGCGCCGTGGGTGGGCGGGTGTGAAAGACGCGCCTCCCCGAGGGCTCACCAACTCAGACCTCCCGCCCGACCGAAACCAGCCCCGTCCCTGCGACACCCGCCGTTGCCCCCACCACCCTCCCGTCGTAGCCTAACCGCATGACCACGTACCCGCCGCACCACCACTCGGCTGCCGCCGGGGCTCGAGGCGGAGTGGTGGTGGTTAAGGATCGCTTTTTGCGATTCAAACTCGCCACTGGCATCGCCGATCGGGTCCGCAGTCGAGCATGACGCCGCAGGAGCGGCCCAATCGCGCCACCGATTGACACCCCCTCCGGCCCCCTGACATAGTGGACGCTGATACCATCCCCCGTCGGCCGGACGCCCGCTCCCATACCCGCGCCTGCCACACACCTAGGAGACCCCCCGTGAGCCTGCTGTCCGCTGTCGACCCCGAAGTCGCTGCCGCCATCCGATCCGAGGAGGCGCGTCAGTGGTACAAGATGGAGCTGATTGCCAGCGAGAACTACGCCAGCACTGCGGTGCTGGAGGCGACCGCCAGCGTGATGACCAACAAGTATGCCGAGGGCTATCCCGGCCGGCGCTACTACGGCGGCTGCGAGTACGTCGACATCGTGGAGCAGCTCGCGATCGACCGGGTGAAGGCGTTGTTCCAGGCCGAACATGCGAATGTGCAGCCTCACGCCGGGTCGCAGGCCAACATGGCGGCGTATGCGGCGGTGCTCAAGCCCGGAGACACCATCATGGGTTTGCGGCTGGATCACGGCGGCCACCTGACCCACGGCAGTCCCGTCAACTTCTCGGGGCAGACCTACCACTTCGTGTCCTACGGTGTGCACCCCGAGACCGAGCAGATCGACTACGACGCTCTGGCGGCGTTGGCCCGCGAGCACAAGCCCAAGGCGATCATGGCGGGCGCCAGCGCCTACCCTCGCATCATCCACTTCGACCGCATCCGCCAGGTGTGCGACGAGGTGGGCGCGCTGTTCATCGTCGATATGGCGCACATCGCGGGGCTGATAGCCGCCGGCGTGCACCCCAACCCCTGCGAGACCGCCGACATTGTGACCAGCACCACCCACAAGACGCTGCGCGGCCCTCGCTCCGGCCTGATTCTCAGCAAGGCGCAGTACGCCGAGGCCATCGACAAGACGGTGTTCCCCGGCATGCAGGGCGGGCCGCTGATGCACGTCATCGCCGCCAAAGCCGTGGCCTTCAAGGAGGCAGCCGGCGAGGACTTCGCGGCCTACCAGCGCCGGGTGGTGGAGAACGCCCAGACGCTGGCGGCCCAGCTCCAGACCCGTGGCATCCGCGTGCTGACCGGCGGCACCGACAACCACCTGATGGTCATCGACCTGCGGCCGCAGGGGCTCGCCGGCCGTGCCATGGAGGTGGCGCTCGACAAGGTGGGCATCACTGTCAGCCGCAGCACCGTGCCCAACGACCCCAAGCCCCCGCGTACCACCAGCGGCGTGCGGGTGGGGACGCCCGCCACCACGACCCGTGGCTTCGGCAAGCCGGAGATGGTGAAGGTGGCCAACCTCATCGCCGACGTGCTGCTGAACACCGAAGACGAGGCGGTGCTGGCCCGCGTCGCAGGCGAGGTGCGGGAGCTGTGTGGCGGCTTCCCAGTGCCGGGCATCGCGGTCAAGCCTCGGGCGCCGGGCGGGCTGTAGCGGCGCATCCGTTCTCGCTCGGGCATGTAGGGGTAGCCTAGCCGCGCACGCCCGCCGACGAGTCGTCCAAATGTGAATACATTAACGGTGGTTCGAATCCACGCTCGCCCGTCACCTGTTTGGCCGTAAGCACGGCTTCATTTAGGGGCGAGCTTCAGTTTTGACAACAGCGGGACTGGATCGGTTCTGGTCGCTAGCTGATCCTCACCCCTGCAGGAACTTTGACACCGTGGCGAAGCGAACTTAGACTGACGTGCATTGGGGTGCGGAGTCAACTAGGCACAGGAGGGACGGGATGTTTCGTGTCATGAATGGGAAGCGGTGGCCCGCAGTACCTATCCTGGCAGTGCTCACGGCCGTGGCCGGTGTCGGTTGCGCCGGTGCAGTCGAGCAGGGTGGCCAGGGTGGCGCGGGGCCCGGAAAGCCCAAGGTCGAGAGGCTGGTGATAGCGCTAACACCCCCGACCTCAGAATCCAACAACCCCTGGCGGTTCGAGAGCCCCCGCACTCCGTATTTCTTTGCGGCCACCCATGAGTCCCTCTTGGGTGCCGACCCAGACAACGGCGACATCATCCCGCAGCTGGCCTCCGAATGGCGCATCGAGCCCGACGGCAACTCTGTGCGATTCAAGCTGCGCCAAGGCATTCCCTTCCACAAAGAGAAGGGAACCCTCACCGCCAAGGACGTCGTTGCCACCCACGCCCAGCACATCCACACTGAGTCGATCCACACCCATCGGACTCAATACGAGAAGGTCAAGATCGAGGTGGTGAACGACCACGAAGTCGTCTTTCGATCGGATTCGCCCAACCCGGAGTTGCTCCCGATTATCTCGGCGCGGAACGTCACATCTATGGAGCCCTTCAGCGCCGACGACATGGCCTCATTGGGGGGCAACGCCGATATGACCCAACGGCCTCCGGTGGGCACGGGCTTCTACGAATTCGTATCGCGAAGCCAGGGCGTAAACTTTCTGGTGAAGCGCGTCCCCTACCAGCACTGGCGCGCGACCCCAGACTTCCCCGAGATCGAGTTCCGCTGGATGAGAGAAGCGTCCACCATGCAGGCCGGCTTACTGGCGGGCGAGATCCATATGACCCAGCTGCCGCGGGACCTGCAGAAGCAGTCGGTGAGCCGGGGCATGGCGATTGCCACTGCGAAGGTGCTGGCCAGAGAGCGCAACCTGCACACTGAATCTGTGGTGCTGGACAAGAGCTACATCCAGTATCAAGCCCAAGGGACACCCTGCGGTTACGCTCACTGTGATACACCGCTCTTGAACGTCAAAGTGCGGCGAGCGCTGAGCAAGGCGATAGACCGAAAGGCACTGAACGATGCGTTCTTCGGTGGCCGCGCGGTAGAGGTGCATAACCCTCACCTGATCCCGGGCGCCGCCTACTGGAATCCGGACTGGGACAAGAACTTCCAGCAGGAGTACGGCTACGACCCCAGTGCGGCGCGGGCCTTACTTGCTGAGGCCGGCTACACGCCGGGACAACCGGCGACCATCAAAATCAGAGCGACTGCTCAGTCGGGGTTTCCAGAGGCAGAGGAATTGACCGAAGCCATCGCCGGGTTCTGGCGTACGGTCGGGGTGGACGTGGTGCTGGACCTGACCGACTCCGCCATACTCAACGCGCAGGGTCGCAACTTTGCCTCCGAATCGAAGAACCGCCTAAATTGGCAAACCAGCAACATCGTGGAGACGCAAGGCTTCCGTGTGCACCACTATTCCCTAGACTCGCCCCGGGGCGGCTTTGAGTCTACCGAACTGGACCAGGTCGTTAGAGCTCAGCGATCGACGGTGGATCCCGACAAGGCGTTGCAGCTGTTGCGGGCGGTGGGTGATGTTGCATACCGGCAGCACATCGCGATCCCACTGTTCTGGGCGCCCGATGACATCACATACAACCCGAAGGTCGTGGCATCGTACGTGTGGTCCGGCGTCCCGCTCGGCACCATCAGTCACTTCGAGCGCATCAAGGCTGTCAAGTAGGTTAGTGCTCGCCCGCGAGGCGGGCCAAGTGCGGGAGCTAATGCCGCGCGTTCCCGATGCTGGGACCGCGGCCAGCCGCCGGTACGGGTGCACTAAGCTACTGGTCGGCGTTCTGCGAGGCGTGGAACTCTTTCCGCGTTCGTAAAGGCCTAGGAGTCTGGAGGCTAACCCACGCCTGGAGCGGAAGGGGCGAGGCCTGTCGGCGATGCGCGGCGAGCTATACACAGCTTCGATGCCTTGCTTGCCAAGATGCTGTCGGCGCTGTTGACAGGCGCACCTGGCGAGGCCTAGCATTGGGCACTTTTCCCCCGGCGACCGTGCCGCCACCGGCCGCGCTGATTGGTCTCTCCCGTGTGCCGGGACTGTCGGGGGTTCAGGTGGATGGCTCCACGTTTGTGGTTGGCCCGTTGACCACCCACCGAGAGGTGCATACATCAACCGACGTGCAGCGGTTGGCCGCGGCGCTGTCGGAGGCCCAGGGTCGAGGGCGCTGGAGGTGGCAGCGGGCGCGGGCGTAGCGTGAAGGGACGGGCGCAGGAGTTCCAGTGGTGGATGACTTCGTCAGAGATCGTCGGGGATAGCCAGCCGAGCCGCAAGAACGACGCAACGCAATGAAGGTTTGGAACGTCACCACACCCCACGGTATCACCATATACGACCGGCCGCTCGATGTCGGCTTGGTGCGCTGGCTGACGCAGGTGGCCCGTGGCCTGGAGTTCACGGTCGCGAACGTCCCGACCGAGAGTTATACCAGGCCGCAGGGGTTCAGCATTCCACGCTTCGCCAAGCTCTACGGCGCCCTGCGGGCGTGGGTTTCGAGGTGGCTTTCTGGTGTGACAAATGGGCGTACGTGAACGCCAACGCGGCCACGACTAACGCCTTGTTCGAGAGCATCTGGAACGAGTTTGGCGATGACATTATCTACAACTTGGGACAGGAAGCGGACGCCGTGCTGGTGCATGACGGGATGGCACTCAACCGCATTCGAGCGACCTATGACCTGCTGCGGAACCGAGGCGCTACCCGCATCTGGTGCGACGGTAAGAGTGTGGCCGGCACCCGCCTCATCGACGGCGCAGTTCCGGGCCTCGACCTGGTAACCCTCACCTGTTACGAATCGGTCAACAAGGCTTTCGAGCAGAATGGCAGCAGTCGGGAAAGCGCCTTCCCTCAGGTGTTGAAGGAAGTCATTGGCGCTGACCTGACAGGGTGTGTCACGGATCCTGCCAGCGTGAGCAAAGTCTGCCTGGTGGAGTTGGGCTGGCCCACCAAGGCGCCGTTCGACGAGGCCAAGCAGGCGATGGTGGTGCAGGCGGGTCTGGAGGCCGTGAGCGAGCGTGGTGGTGCTGGCGCCGGGACCTGGGTGCTGACGGACTACTGGGACGGCGCTCCGGACGGCTGGGAAGACACCTTCGGCCTGTTGCGGTTCCCGGTGAGCCCAGGCCTGCATACGAGGTGTGGCGCTCGTTTTCAGGATAGACCGTACGTCGTCTCAGCAGATCCAGGCTCCGGGCCCATACAGGCCGCTGGCCGTGCTCGTCCGCTGACGGTCGACGCACCCTTTGTGCCACACTTAGGTGCATGCCCCGCCACATTCGTCTGATTAACATCGGCTACCCGCCCTTCTTCGGCGGCGCGCAGACGTACGTACACCTGCTGGCCACCTCGCTGGCGGCGGGCGGCGACTGCGCCGAGGTGTTTACCACTACCGCAGGTGAGGTGGAGGCTATCTGGAACCGCCGGAAGCGGGGGCTTGCGGCGGGCACTAGCGCGTCTGCGGGCGTACAGGTGCAGCGCGTGCCGCTGGCGCATCTACCGCCGGCGCCCTATGGCTACTACGGCATGCGCCGGCTGACGGTCGCGCTGGCACAGGCGCCCGGCATCCCGCCCTGGCTGCTCACCCGGCTGGCGAGCTTCACCCCGTGGGTTCCGGCGCTGGACGCGGCGCTCGACGCGGCGCAAGGGCCGGTAGACTTGGTGCACGGGTTTGCCATCCCGTTCGAGTCGCTGCTGGTGGCCGGACTGCGGCACGCCCGCAGGCGCGGCGTCCCATTTGTGGTGACACCGTTCCTGCACACTGGCGAGGTGGGCGACCCGACGGTGGAACGCGGCTATGCAATGCCCCACCAGATCGCCATCATGCGGGAAGCCGATGCGGTGGTCACACTGACCACCATCGAGCGGGAGTTCCTGTTGCAGCACGGGCTGGCGTGGGAGCGGGTGCATGTGATTCCGGCGGGCATCGACGTGGCGCCCGAGGTGTTGCACGCTCCGGTGCCCGAGCCGGCGCAACCGCCGATGGTGCTGTTTCTGGGCGCCGTGACCTACGACAAGGGGGCGGTGCACCTGCTGCGGGCCATGCGCGTGCTGGCATCGGCTGGCGTGCCGGTGCGGTTGGTGGTGGCCGGTACGGTGACCGGCCAGTTTACGCGTGCGTTGGCCGAACTGCCGCAGACTGCGCGGGAGCGCGTCGAGGTGCTGGGCAATGTGCCGGTGGAACACAAGGAGCGGCTGTTGCGGGAGTGCACGATGCTGGCCATGCCTTCGCGGGTCGATTCCTTCGGTCTGGTGTTTCTCGAGGCGTGGGCCGCCGGCCGCCCGGTGTTGGGAGCGCAGGCTGGGGGCATTCCCGGTGTGTTGAACCATATGAAGAATGGGATGCTGGTCAGGTTTGGCGACGTGCCGGACATCGCGGCAAGCATCCGCTGGCTGGTGGAGCATCCGGCGGAGGCACGGGCGATGGGCTTGGCGGGGCGCGATAAACTGCGCGAGCGCTATCTGTGGCCCGATGTGGCGCGCCAGGTGACCGACCTGTACGACCACCTGATTCGGCAATGAGGGTGCTGCAGGCGGTTCACCAGTTTCTGCCCAGGTACGTGGGCGGTACCGAGCTGTATACCGCCCAGCTCTGCCACTGGTTGCAAGCGCAAGGCCACGACGTCGCAGTGCTGGCCGGAGGCGATACGGGCGGCGACGTGACCTGGGAGGGGATCCCCGTCACCACCACGCCGGGCGGGTTGCACGGCCCGAAGGGACCGGGGGCGCTGTTTCTCTCCAGCTTTGGCAACCGGCAGGCCGAGGTGGCGTTCCAGCGCCTGCTGGCCGAGTTTCGGCCGGACGTCGTGCACATCCACCACCTGATGGGACTGTCGCCGCGGCTGCCGGCGCTTGCCAAGGCGGCGGGGGTGCCGGTGTGCGCCACACTGCATGATTATTGGTTCCTGTGCCCCAAGAGTCAGCTTATCGACCACCGGGACACGTTGTGTGGCGGACCACAAGGCGGGGTGAACTGTGCCCGTTGCGCCGTGGACAGGCTTGGCAGGCCGCATCTAATGCCGCTGGCTCCGCTGGCAGCGCCGCTGTTCGCGTCGCGGCAAGCGCGGGTGCGGCGGGCGTTCGCGGCCTGCGACCTGCTGATGACGCCGTCGCGGTTTGTGGCCGATGTCGCTCGAGAAGCGGGGCTGCCGCCCGACCGCATGCTCCCGGTGGACTTCGGGATCGACGCCTCGGCGCCGCTGCCACGCGTGGAGCGGGCCCCCGGCGATCCGCTGCGGGTGGCGTATCTAGGGAGCATCGACGAGAGCAAGGGCGTGCATGTGCTGCTGGAGGCTTGCCGTATCCTCGACCCCCGTGCGGCGGACGTCGCCGTCTACGGGAACTTGGCCACCGCGAACGGGGGCTACCAGCTCAGAATGCGACGGCTGGCGGCGCGCACGCCATACGGCGAGGCGTTGTTGCAGGGCCCGCTGCCGCACAGCCAGGTGCCGGCAATGCTGGCGGCGACCGATGTCTTGGTGGTGCCTTCCACCTGGTACGAGAACGCACCGCTGGTCATCAGCGAGGCCTTCGCCGCTGGCGTGGTGGTGGTAGCGAGCAATCAGGGCGCGCTGGCGGAAAAGGTGCGGGACGGCGTCGATGGCCTGCTGTTCCCGCGTGGCGACGCCCCGGCGCTGGCAACGGTGCTGCGGCGCATGGCAGGCGACCGTGGCCTGGTGGACCGCCTCCGGCTGGGAACGCCTCGCCACGCATCAAGGGGCGAGCACTGGGCCCAGGTCGAGGCGGTGTATCAGCGGCTGGTCGAGGCTCGCCAGAGGTGATGTCACGCGCGCCTTCCGCCGGCGACCAGCCAGACGACTGCCCGGGCGAAGGCTCGCCTGGCCTGGATGCCTGCCCGGGCACCCTGAGGGCCCTGCCGAGCCTGGCCCGTACCATGCTATCGTTACGAAGACGTAACCCTTTCACGTAGTATCCAAAGAGGACTTGTTGGACGACGAAGCGCGGGTCTCCGCTGGAATCAGGGAACGGATCCGTCCGCCCACGATGAAGCCACACTCATGGCCGTTTATCAGGAACACATCACGCCGGTGTTCCGCTTTCTTTACAGCCGTGTAGGCAATAGAGAGGACGCGGAGGACCTGTCATCGCAGGTGTTCTTGAAGGCGGTGCGGCATCTGGACCTGGCGCGCGACGCTATGACCATACGCAGTTGGCTGTTTCAGCTGGCGCGCACCACTCAGGCCGATTATTGGAGAGAGTATTACCGGGCGCCCAAGGTTTCGCTGTTCCTGGTGGGCGACATCGCGGGACAGGAAGACGAGGAGCAGGTTGCGGAGCCGCATGTCGCGGCCGAGACACTGCGCCAGGTGCTGGACAACTGCCGGACCACTATCGGCTGGTGCTGACGCTTCGCTTTCTGGAAGGGTTGTCGATTAAAGAGACTGCCGCGGAAATGGGTATCACCGAAGGCAATGTGAAAGTGCTGCAGCTCCGAGCGCTCCACCGGTCTGCAGAACGGGGAAGTCACCTACTGTGAGCGACCGGTTCGAAGACACGAACCAATATGTGGAGACGTTGCTCGGGCAGCAGCGCCCCAGACGCACCCCGGTCCAAGACGAGGGAGACCTGCACGCGCTGCAGTTTGCCGCCCGTTTGGCGGCCGGGCGTGATGATGAGGTCATCCCCACCCCGGAGTTTCTGCGTATTCTAAGGACAGCACTCGTGATGGAGGCGCAGGGCCAGCCGCAGGCCAGCCGCCGCGGATTGCTGGCGGCGGCGCTCGCAGGTCTGGCGACCGGCATCACCGGGTTCTTGGCGGGGCGTTTCAGCGCGCCTCCGTCCGAGGCTTCGGTCTCGGCCCACACGCAGGTGGCGCCGCCCAGTCAGCCGGCCATGGTGCGCGACAACGGACGTTGGTTCACGGTGGCGCATCTCTCGGAGCTGAGGGAAAAACAAGTTGTCCGCTTCACGGCAGGCTCGGTGGAAGGCCACTTGGTCAAGTACGGGAACAAGGTGCACGCCCTTTCGGCTATCTGCTCGCACCTGCCTTGCACACTGACCTACCGCGACGGCAGCAACGACTTCCTCTGCCCCTGCCACGACGTCTCGTTCGATCTCCGCGGCGAGGCGGTGAATGTGCGGCGCTCACTTGGATCCGCTGACGCCGATCCAAGTGAGCATCAACGGCGACGACGTGCTGGTATGGAGCATCGGCGACGCTCCGAAGAGCACCGGCGCAAGCCCTCGGTACGACCGAGACGCCCATAGCCCTCCGGTGGCCGAGGATCGCCAGGCAAGCACTCGTCCGGCGCAGCTACACTGCTGACCCGGCGGCCATAGCGTGGCGTTGTCTGTTCCACCCGTCACCCTCGGAACTTTTTGGGAAGCGGGGACAGTGTCCCCCGCACCCCCGTGCGCCGGCACAGCGATGGCGGCCGCGTCTTGCCGGGGAGGTTAATCCACGTTCAAGCCTTCCTGTCACGCTGACCGCATAACCTCAGTCTGTGAAGGAGGCGTTTAGTCTTGTGAGAGATTGTCGATTCCGCTTGACAAAGCGCGCGTGTGCCCAGGCATACTACAAAGACGGCAAGTAACCGTCGACGGTATTGGCTTGGGTGTGTACGCTCAGGCGAGACCGACACCGCTGCGGCAGCAGCAGCGCCAGATCCACCGACGCGTAGCGCAGCGTGCACGCCTGTAAAGCCAGTGGAGGCGCATAATGCGAACACATGAAGATGTCGTGGTGCTGCGATTCAGCGGTCCGCCCGCCTTCCAGGAGGGCGACCTTTGGTTCGTAGCCTGCAATGAAGCCCCCATTGTTGGTTGTGGGGCAAGCAAAGAAGAAGAGCACGTGGATATGTCCAATGCCCTTCTTGTGTATGTAGAATCGCTTGCAAAGATTGGTGAGTTTGGTGCGGCGCTCACAGATGGACGGCTATCCGTTGCCGTAACTGTTGAGGCGAAAGGTGATGTGCACGTAAACGCGCTTCCCGCCGTCGCTGCGCTAGCGGACTCCTGGTTATTGCCGCTGTCTGCTGACGGCTCGCCTGCTATGGATGGCCGAGAGCTAGTGCTCCAGCACTAGCCATAGTGGACACCTACGATTGGGACTGGGTGATTGATCAGTTGCGTGCGTTCGGTTGCAGCGTCGAAGAGCCATCGCGTGGGCGAGTCGCTGTATACAGGGAATCCGGTCACCAACTTACCACGTAAGGAAGTCGTGAATGGACGATTGCCGATTCTCGCTCTCCGACCTTCACTAAACGCTCTCGGCCTGACAGTTGAGGAGTTTATACGAGATTACCGAGGATAGCGACGCCGCGCAAACGCGTGAACTCACTCCGCCTTCGTTGTTGGCGCAGGCCATCGATGAGGACAAGCCCCAACCTCGAGCGGGAGGCGGCGTGGTCAAAGTCTCCTAGGCTAGGGCGCTCTCCCATACGGGCTTATCTGGATTTAGCAGACGAGCCCGTAAGTGTTGTGGGTGGTGGCCCACCCATATCCAGGCTGCTTTGGCTTAGGGGTTGGGGGCAGCGGCGAGACGATGCCCCTCGATGCCATGTGGTGGTGCTGCGTGGCTTTAGCCCGCTGATCACCAGGCCAGCACTCGTCCTTAGTTCCTACCTCTCCCTAATTCGTTGACCCCTCGCTAGCGCGCGTGCTAGCGTCTCTGTTGCGCTGGCATCCGCAGCATCGTGGAGCGGATGAGCGCGTCAGCCCAGCACTGGAGTCTGCCCACACATGGCTATGATGACCCGCGGCGTCCGGGGCGCCACCACCGCCGATGAGAATACCCAGGACGCGATTCTTGTCGCGACCCGTGAGTTGCTGCTGGAAATGGTGAGAACCAACGGATTTTCGCCCGAAGACGTGGCGAGCGCTTGGTTCACGGTGACCCATGACTTGAACGCCGCATTCCCCGCGACAGCGGCCCGCCAACTGGGGTGGGACCAAGTGCCGCTGATGGATGCGCTGGAGATCGACGTGCCGGGCGCAACGCCGATGTGCGTTCGAGCATTGGTCAATATCAACACCGAAAAGCGGCAGGACGAGATTGCGTTTGTGTATCTGAAGGGCGCGGCCAACCTGCGGGCCTCGCTGCCCCCCACGCGGTAGCGGCTGCGCGATGACCCTCCCCGCAAGCTACGTTCAGTTCGCCGTTTATGAGACGTTCGCCCCCACCACGCTGCGCGCCAAGGTGGTGCTGGTTGCGGCAGCCGATGAGGTGTGGGCCACGGGGCTGCCGTCGGTGCTCGCAATGGAATGCGCCCGAATCGGCGCTCATCTCGCGTTGGCGGCAGACACTCCGGTGCACCGCGAGATCGCCCGGGACATTGTGGCGTATGGCCGGCCGGTGCTGGAGATCGTGAACACGCCCGCCTCGCATATTCCCGGAGCCGCTACTGGACGCTACGAACGGGTGGACGTGGTGGTGTACGCGGGGAGCGACCCTGCGCTCATCGAGTCGTCTTGCGCTGTTTTGGCGAAGCAGGGAACCGGCTGTGTGGTGTGGATCGCGCCCGAGGCGGACTCCCAGGCGGTTGCGGATCGGGTGCCGGCACTGCAGGCACAGCTGGGTGTGGGCGGTGTGCGCGTGAACGGCATTGTTGCGCCGCTGCCTGATGGGCCCGAGGCAGGACCGAGTGCTCAGGAGCTTGCGTGGCAGGCCATCTTCTTGGCGTCGGCCGGCGGCGCCGGTATCGGCGGGCACTGCTTCCACCCTGTGGCGACGCCGGCTCGGGACTGACGGGAGCCTGCCAACATGGACGAGAACGAGCAGGTGGCTCGAGCTTCGAGCACGCCCTGGAGTTGCTGTATCGGGATACATGGAACAGCGCTATCTGGCGGCACCGCTCGAACGAGGTGTTTCGTGGCCTCTCTGATCAGGGCTACCACCTAGCCACCAGCCTTCAGCGGTTAGGCGGCAAGTTCGCAGAGCTGGAGCGGCACTTGATGCGCAACTTCCGGAAGTACGCGGGGCTCCACGAGGCGGCATTCGACTACTCGGACTGGCAGTGGCTGACCTTGGCGCAACGTCACGGCCTGCCCACCCGGCTGCTGGACTGGACGATGTCGCCGTTGGTGGCATTGCATTCGCGACCTCGAGCATCAACGGCTACGATGTGGATGGGGTGGTCTGGTGCGTCAACCTGCCGCTGACGCACAGTCTGCTGCCTATCAACCTCCGCAGCGAACTGATCGAACAGGGGGCTCACGCGTTCACGGTTCCCATGCTGGAGAAGGCGACACCGGACCTGGGCAGCTTCGATCAGTCGCGACGCCACGGGGAGTTCCCGGTATTCCTGGAACCACCGTCACTGGACAGCCGGATTGTGAACCAGTATGCCCTGATGTCGGTGATGCCGGGCGCGGTCTGCGACCTGGGGGCGTGGTGCGAACGCCAACCCACACTCGTGCGCCGGGTGATCATTCCGAGGTCCATCAAGTGGGAGATCCGCGACAAGCTGGACCAAGCGAACGTGACTGAGCGCGTGTTGTTCCCCGGACTCGATGGCCTGGCGCAGTGGCTGCGGCGGCACTATAGCCCGACCTTCAGAGCACCAGGGCGACCCGTAGCGGTACGAGATCCAAGGGCTGCGATGGGCAAGGGGCCGCTCCCATGGGAGCGGCCCCTTGCGGTCAGTGCTGGAGAAGCTACGGTACCCGAATGAACCAAGGTTCGGTCCAGGGCAGCGGCGTACCGTCACCCTGGACGCGGGGCCGCACCCGCCAGTAGTAGGTGGTGGCCCTCTGCAACGCGGCCGACGACGGCACGGTGTAGCTGTTCTTCGGGTTGGGAATCGCGCCGTGGATCAGATTCCAGTAGACCGAGGCCGTCGCCGTCGCGGGATCAGTGTTGAAGGTCGGGTCTGCGCTGAACTGGAACTCGTAGTAGAACACCTGGGCATCGACGGAGCGCCAGGTGAATTGTGGCGTGGTGGTGGTAGAGGCGCCATTGTTTGGGCCAAAGTGGGCAAGGTCTTGGATGCGCGTTTTTGGTGTCTGGAACGAGAAGGTTGGGCTCCAGGGGCCTCAGGACGGGTCGGTCAGGGTGATGGAGGTGGTGGCTTCGGAGGCCTGCAGGCGCCAACGGTAGGTCATGTCGGGCAGTAAGCCGAACCACTCGGGCGGCGCCGGAACCCGAAAGACGCCGCTGGCTGATGGGTTTGCGTTCAGAATGACATCGATACCAGCGCCATCGCCGTTGGCCGGCAGCATTTCCAGGCGCACCTGCGTGATGGGCTCGCTGAGGTACCGCCACTCGAGCTGGATGTCCCAGTTCTGAAGCCGGAACGCGTTGGCTGGAGAAACCGGCATAGGCGAGTTGGGAACCGCCCAAGCTCGTGGCGCATCCAGGGCGCCGAGCGAAATGGTGAGCAACGTTAGGGCGAGGGCACGTAACAGCGTACGAATCATAAACACACCTCCTCATAGTTGTCGGCAGTTGAGAGGAGCGCCCCTCACGTCAGCATTGCTTAACATGAGCTTACACGGGGATTATCGGACTTTCGTCGGCAAGTGAGAAGACCTGTGCGCTATTCTCGCTCAAGCTGCATGCTACACTTTTCTCGCCCGACTAGCGTTGAACCTTCGTATCGGACCTACGTTGCCTTGAACTCCCTTCCCTTTTGCGGACTGCTGTTGCTTGCCGTATGGCCGGGCTGTACGGCGCCCGCTAGTGCGCCGCCGGCTGGCACCGCCACCCTTGTCGCACCGACGCCGGGCGTGCCCGGCCTCGCGGTGTTTTACGGCTCGGTGAAGATCGATGGCGCGGCGGCCGGCGAAGGCCTGACCGTGGTGGCGGATGCCAACGGCGTCAACTGTGGCTCCGGAACCATCCGGTCGGCGCGCTATGAGCTGGCCGTGGCCTCGGACAGCGAGAAACGGGGATGCGGCAAGCCGAGCGATCCGGTGGTCTTCAGGTGGCTTGACGGCAGCGCTGATGGCGGTCGCCCATTCGACCAGCGAGCGGCCTGGCAACCGACCTCCCAGCAGCTTGACTTGACCCTTAAGACACGCTGACGCTCACGCAACTGCACCGCGTTCCTGCCGTGGTCAACGCTCCCGCTACGGCGGCGCCCACCGAGCCACCGCCGCCCGCCTCGTTTAGCCTCAAGGGCGTTAGGGTCAGTCCTCGCCGCGCCGTGCTGCTGGCCAGCGTGGCTGGGCTGCTGCTGCTCGCGTTCGTCATTCGCCTGGCTGTGCTGACCCAAGCCGAATGGGTGATCGATGGCGACGAGGCGGTGGTGGGGGTGATGGCCCAAGACATCTTGAAGGGCGAGCGCCCCGTGTTTTTCTATGGACAGGTGTACCTGGGCGCACTGGAGGCGTACCTGGCCGCCGGCGTCTTCAGCCTCGTCGGTTTCTCTGCGGTGGCGCTGAAGGGCGTTCTGCTGGTGCTCTCGGTAGTGCACGTGGCCTTGGTGTTCGTCATCGCCCGGCGCTGGCTGGGTGGCTGGGCCGCGATCTGCGCTACGGCGCTGGCAGCGTTGCCCCCGCTCTACATCAACGCGAGCGCCGGACGGGCCCTGGGGGGCTATGCCGAGACGCTGGTGCTGGGAGACCTGCTGCTGTGGGGGGCGATGGTGTCGGCCAAGGGCACGCCACACCGATGGTGGGTGTTCTTGGGTATGGGCCTGGTAGCCGGGTTGGCGGTGTGGACGCATCTGCTGGTGGTGCATTACCTGCTTGCGGTAGTGCTGTTCCTGTGGCTGCGCGAGCCCCTGCTGCCGTTCCGGCCGGCCAGCTGGGCGGGCGTTGCGGGTGCCGTGATGGGATCGACCCCATTGTGGTGGTTCAACCTGCAGAACGACTGGGCGACGGTGCGGTACTTCGTCAACGGGCCCAGCGATTCGCGCGACGTGCCGTTGATGCGGGTGCTGGAGTTCTGGCTGCAAGGCCCGCTGAGCTTCACCCTTGGGCTGGTTGCACCGTGGGGGGCGGCCGTGCCCCCGACGGTCGCAGTACTGCTGGCGGCGCTGTACATCGCGGCGCTGGTTTGGCTAGTGGACCGCGTGTTGCGCGAGGTCTGGGTGCGCTTGCGCAACGCGCGACCGGTGCAGCCGGCCATCATGCTGCTGCTGTTTGCCGCCAGCATGCCCTTGCTTTATGTGTATAGCGAGTACGGGAAGTGGGCCCTGGATACGCCCGACACCGACTTCACCGGCCGCTACCTGCTGCCCATCGCCTCGTTGGCGCCACTGGTGCTCGCCGGGCTCATTCGGGCGGTCGGCCGGGCGTCGTTTCTTCTGGGCCTGGGGATGCTTGCTTTTGTGCTGGCAGCCAACGCCACGACCTACGCCGGGGCAGACTACCGGCTGGTGTTCCAGAGCCCCTACTTCTGCTGCTGGGCGCCGCTGCCCAGCAATCACGATGCCTTGATAGCGTTGCTGAAAGAGCGGGGGGTGCAGTTGGTGGTGGGAACCCACTGGATGGGCCATCGCGTGATTTTCGAGTCGGCCCGCACGATGCCTGCCTTTGACTATTTCGATATCGAGGTATCGGGTGGCGCTGACCGGTTCCCGGAGTATCGAGAATGGCTGCACAAGGACCCGCTACCGAAGCTGGCGTACGTGCTGGTACGGTCGCCGGGCGAGGAGCGGCTGCCGCTGGACGAGACGCTGGAGGAGTTGCGGGTGCGCTACGAGCGGGTGGTGCTGGAGCCGTACGTGGTGTACCTACCGGAGCGCCCGGTGCACCCCAAGGAGGTGGGTTGGGCCATCGCCTACCCCTATTAGGCTGCTGCAGACCTGCACGCTCACGGCCAGCCGCAGGCGGTACACAGCAGCACATGCCGGCTGTCGGGCGCCCAGATGAAGTGTGGCGAAGGTAGGCGACAGTCGAGTTCAAAGGCAGGCGTGATCGCACGGCCAGCGCCACCGGCGATATCTGCCAGGTGGACTTGGACGGTGTGGTTCCCCATGGGCCCCACACAGCCCTGCCGGCCCTGCGAGACGGCGTAGAGCACGTTGCTGCCGGCCGGGGACCACACCAGGCCGCTGGCGCTCGGCAGCAGCCGCGCTACCGACCCATCGAGCCGGCGTGCGATCTCTACATCGGGGGCTTGGCCGGGCCGGGCCGGTCTCTTGCCGATGGCGAAGAACGACCTATCGGCTGACCATCCCAGCCCATTGCCGGCGGCGGTCCAGAGCGCCGTGCCATCGGGCCGTGCCGCAGTGAGGCTCGCTGCCGCTGGAGCGGCGAAGGCTCGGGGGGCTGGACTTACGATGACGCTCCCATCCGGCGACGGGAAGTCCCCCACGGCATCGCTGGCGTTGGTGAGCGGAACGGTGGTCCCGGTGTTGACGTCGTAGGAGACTCTCGCGGCGTTCGCTGCGACCTGGACATGAGCCGCATCAACCCAGCCGGTTGCTATGCCGGGCAGTCTGGTTGTGGCGAGGCTGTCGGGGTCCACCAGGTAGCCGTCGCCCTCAACCTTGCGGCCATAGGCCAGCCAGCGGCCATCGGGTGACCAGTAGGGCCTGTAGGTACTATCGCATTGGCAGGGCAGCATCTAGTGTAGCAGTCTGACGCCCCAAGCGGTCGTATCGGCCACGAAGACCTGGATGGGTTGTTGTTCCCCGACCCACGGGCCATAAACGGTGAGCCAGCGCCCATCGGGCGACCAATTGAACGCCCGGCCCGGGAATGCTGCCAAGGTTTCCTGCGGCGCCACACGCCTCACCACCACCTGAGACACGGCGTCGCCGTACCAGCCAGTGCTGAAGGCAAACCAGCGCGGCATCGGGCGACAGCGCGGGGTGAATGCCGGGACCGAGATCACGGGTAATGGGCGGCCAGACCGACAGGTCGGCCACATGAATCGTCAGGTTGTTGGTGTCGGGGCCCGAAGCGTAAGTAAGCCAGCGGCCGTCTTTGGTGAAGGCGCCAGTGCCCGTCTCGTGCTCGCCCCAAAGGCGCTGCACCTCGCCGGTTGCAGTGCGCAGCAGGTGCCCCACGGATGCCGGCGGATTGGCTGCGGCGGGGGCTTGGGCGACCGCGAGCCGGGTGCTAATACCTGCGACCCCGGTGGCGATAGTGCCGAACGCCGGTGTGGCGGATGCGGCTGGGGCCAGGCCCGGAGGTTCGGCGGGGTTGGTGGGGATGTGGCTGGCAGATGGGGACGCTGTAGGGCGCCCGGCAGCAGCAGGGCTGCCGCGACGATGACGGTGGCCAGCAGGGCGCTGACTGCAGGTCGGGTGTTCATGGCCTCAGTATCGCGCCCAACCAGGCGACGTTAGCTGACGGCAAGCCAACGCTTGGTCTACAGACGGCCGCTGCTGCTTGCTGGCCACGGGAGCGGGTGCCGACCAGCCAGTAAGTGGGTAACAGAAGGGCGCTGCCATCGGCAGCGCCCTTCTGGAAGACCTTGAGTGCGGGTTAGTCCGCCGCCTCTTGAACCTCGGGTGATGCAGCGGCAACAGTGGATTGGCAGGAGGGCCGTCCACAGGTCACGTCTTGGGACTCGCGGCCCACGATGGTGGGAAGGCCGCACACACTACAGGCAACGGCCCGATAGCCGGGGTGCATGTACTGCGAGGCCTGGTTATGTACCGGTTCTAGGTGGCTGAGCAATGCCCCGGCGGTGGCTAGGGTCTGCTCGGCATCCTCGACCGTTGCGAAGTCGGTGCGCCGCCAACGCTCGCGTTCCGATGCTGGGTAGAGAAGGTCTGGCATGGAGGATGCAGCTCCTTTCGTTGAGATACTGACACCTCTATCGTACACACTCTTGGGGGCCAAAGATCGTATTTGCGGTGTCAGAGGTAACTATCGGCCGAGAGTTGACGGCTATCAGTGCGGGTGCGGCAGCTCTCCGGGCTCGTGCTCATGCCCGTGGTGACGCCACCCAATGGCCGGGGGCTCGTGCCCAGCAATCTCGGTTCCCTGCCCTTTGGCGGCCCAGTGCGTGCGCGCGGTAGCGGCCTGCTCGAATCGATCGCCCTTGCTAAAGAACGTGGGCGGCGAGAAGGCCTGCTGACAGTCAGTCTGGCTGCAAGCGGGGCAAATGACGGGATCATCCGCCTGGCTGAAGGAGCGGGTGATCTCAAAGGCGGCCGAGCAGGAGTTACAGTGAAAGTCGTATTTGGGCATAGCGCCTCCTTGCCCAAGGGTCTGCCTCTAGTATGGCCGATTTGCGCGCGCTCGGGAACGCCTGTAAGAGGTTTGTGACATACGTCTGGTAGGCTGGAGCGTGAGTAGACTTGGCGCCGAGCGAAACGTCTTTGGTGGTGAGGTGGCCTGTGTACGCCCGGAATCGGTATGTTTGCAGCTATCCCATTGCGCTCTTGGCAAGAACCGACCTTGCGGCATTTGAGCAGGCAATGCTGGAGCTGGTGATGCCGCAGACTCGCTTGCTGCGTCGAAACTTGGCGGGGTTGAGCATCGACCACCGCCTGCTGCGGTTCACGGGCGGGCGCCGCACCTTCCGCTACATGTGGGAGATAGCGTTGAGCGACCTGCAGGTAATCGGCTCCGATCTCGCGTCCGAGGAACAGTACGAGCGCGTGTTCCGCGATCTCGACCTCGCGGTGGAACGCGCCATCGAGCCCTGGGGGACATTGGGCAGGCGGCAGGTGCTGATGGAGGTTGGTATCGCCTCGGTCTGAACCAAGCCGCCTGCGCGCGAAGCCTGGCTTGTCCGAGGCCGGGTGACGCCAGGACCGCTCGGCAGGAAATATGGCCGATGCCGGCGACAAAACGCCATGCTATGATACGTGCCTCTTCAACGGCAGGAGACACAGTCTATGCAATCGGTGTGTTCACTGTTACCTAGCGAGTATGCCGAGCGTGTCGTCGAAGCCCGCGCGCGGTTGTCCGGGCTACCCGCTATCGGCGCTATCTACGATCCACCCTTCGCGCACTTCACCCATCAACTGGCCGAAGAGTATGACTGGGAGGGGTTGCGCCAGGCACCGGGTGCGCAAGCAAAGCGCGAGAAGCCTATCTCGGTGCGCACCTCCGGGGTGTTACTGTTTAGCGGAGAAGAGCTCTCGCTCGCCGTCGCGGTTTTCCGCAGCCAGCAGCTGGCTGATTTCCAGGCGCGCGTATGGGACGTGGTGTCTGCGCATGCACAGGGCACGATCGTGGGGTTTTATCAGCCCGAGGTGTGGCTTCCGCATGTTACTGTCAAGCGATGCGGCAAAGACCCCAAGGTATTCGGCGAGGCGATGAGCTTGCTAGCGCAGAACAACGCCTTCGACTGGTCGATGACCGTGGATAACATCGCGGTGCAGCACGACCCCGGAAAGAACAGCCGGACGCACTACCTACGGCTTCATTTCCCGTTGGCGGGCTAGGCCCAGCCAGGAGTACTTGCAATGGCCACGAATGCGACAATCGTCGACCTTACGCAGCAACGAGACAGCGATGGGGCTGCCGTGTGGGTGGCGTCACTGAAGCTCGACGACGGCGGGCGGGCTGAGTACCGCTGGTCGGCGCCTGATTTGGTGCGCACCATGGCCGCGTTGCAGTGCTCCGACGTGCACTTTCCGGGAGGGCGCTGCCGGTATCAGGCGGGCACCCTGACTGAGTTGGCCCCGAACACACCCACCCCACTCGCCCAGCCGCCGAAAAGCAGCACCTGACCCTGCGCGGCCCGCATCGCCGCCGCCGGACGAGTCCGCCTGTGGGCGAGCGTGGTGACCTCGGCTGCCTTGCGAGACGCGCGGCCGGGAAGCGTGCTATAGGAGTTAGCCACCTTGTGATAGCGCACACAGACCGGCCGTAGCCGCTCGGGTTACCATCGGTCAAATGGCGGATGTGGAGTACGCAATGAGTATGACTTTGAGGTTCCCAACCCTGTATGAAGTGGCCGCATTTATGCCTACGGCCTTCTCGATGTTCTTGGTGCTTTCGGTGGCCGCTGCGGTGTCCTACGGGCAGTTGACGCCACCGCTGCTGGCCGTTGCCGTTGTGGGCGGCGTCGCGATGGGTGTGGCTGCCGCACAGCAGCGGGCGAAGCAGGAAGCCCGGCGCCGCGCAAGAGGCTAGTGGCGCGACGCTGGTCGTCTGGTGTGGTTCGGCTCGCAGCTTTCATCGGATGAGCATGAGAGTTTCCTCCGCTCACCCCTGAGTCGAATGTCACTTGACATGCATCGCACCACTCGCGCCCGCCCAGAAGGCATGACGGCCGCCCCATCGGGGCGGCCGCTTGGCTTGGGCTGGCGGACCCTGCTTACTTGGCCCGCAGGTACTGGTCGGGCCAATAGGCGGCGTCGGGCACACTGAGTGCCGTGGCGGCCTGCTGCGGAAACGCTGGATTTCGCAACAGCTCCCGGCCCAGCAGGATGAGGTCGGCTTGGCGGGCCTGCAGAATCTGCTCGGCATGTTCGGGCTGCGTGATCAGGCCCACCACCGCAACCGGCATCGCCACGTCCCGCCGAATACGCTCGGCGAAGGGGGCGTGGTAGCCCGGCGAGAGTGCAATCTTTTGGTCGGGCGAGCTGCCGCCACTCGAAGCGTCAATGATGTCGACGCCAGCCTCCCGCAGCAGTAGCGCCAGCCGTACGGTGTCCTCGATGTCCCAGCCGCCCGGCACCCAGTCGGTGCAGGAGAGACGCACCGAGATCGGCTTCTCGGCGGGCCATGCGGCGCGGACGGCGGCGACGCACTCTAGGGTGAAACGCACCCGGTTCTCGAAGCTACCGCCGTAGCCATCCGTCCGTTGGTTGGAAAGCGGCGAATGGAATTGGTGGAGCAGGTAGCCGTGGGCGGCGTGCAGTTCGATGAAGTCGAACCCCGCCCGGTGGGCACGGCGGGTTGCCGCTGCAAACGCCTCGACGATTGCGCTGATCTCGGTTGGAGCGAGCCCATGAGGGTCCCGGTAGGTGGGATAGGCCAGGGCGCTGGGGGCAACCGGCGTCCAACCGCTGTGGGCATCGTCCAGAGCACCGCGGCCCTCCCACGGGCGGTTGGTGCTGGCCTTGCGGCCGGCGTGAGCAAGCTGGATACCGGCTGCAGCGCCGTGCTGATGCATGAAGTCGACTATTGGCACCAGCGCATCGGCGTGGGCGTCTGACCAGATCCCCAGGTCTTGCGGCGTGATGCGACCCTCCGGGGCAACCGCGGAGGCTTCGACGATGACCAACCCCGCCCCCGCGACGGCACGGGCCCCCAAGTGCACCAAGTGCCACGGGGTCGCCAGGCCATCGCGCGCCTCGCAGGCGTACTGGCACATGGGCGAGACGGCGATACGGTTCCGCAGGGTGAGGCCGCGCAAGGCGTACGGCTGGAACAACAGCGGCAGCGTGGGGTTGGGGCTGGTTTGGGAGGCGGTTTGGGTCGTGGTCATGCGATCCTCAAGAGCGGGGGGTTGGCGCCGACTGGCTCACCCTAGGATACCGCGCTGCTAGCCCGGCACGGCGACAGAGAGGCCGACCCGTAGGTCGCCGAGGCGTTGCCGTCCGGCGGCGGTGAGCTGGAGGGTACGCCGCCCGTAGACGGTGATTGCATGGGGCTGCCGCTCCGCATACCGCGCGTTCAGCAGCCAGCGCGTAAGCGCAGCACCCAGGCGGGACCCGACGTGCGGGACGCCGCGTCTGCCATCGGCGAGCCGTACGGTGTAGTCGGCGCAAGCCTGGTACGGTGCGTCGATTCGCAGCGCGGTACAGTCCACGCCGTGGGCTGACAGGGCTTCAAGACCGCCGGGAGTCAGCCGATACGTGCCCAGCGCGGGGATCGCGCCGCGGGCGTCGGGCGTGCCTGGTTGGGCTGGGAGCAAGTGGGCGTACTCGGCGTCGATGAGCCACCGGCTGAGAGCAACGCCGATCGCGCCGGCTGGGTGCTGGTAGCACGTACGGAACGTGGTGAAGTCGGGGGGCAGGGCCACGGTGCTGCTCCTTGGTGGTCTCCCCGAGACCGTAGTAGACCTGCGGGCAGATGTCCAGTTCAGCACGATGCGCTGACCAGCGTTGCCCGAGAGACCGCGAACCG
>SHYE01000005.1 GCA_009692935.1 Dehalococcoidia bacterium
CTCGGTTTAGAAGTGCTTTCCAAACCGCCAGCTTGAAGTCGAAGTCGGTACCGTCGCACAAGCGAGCGCGCTTGCCCTTGTCGGTCTCCACCACCATGCCGCCGTTGCTCAAGTACTCGAAGCTCCTGGCTCGCTGGCCAATGACCTGAGGCAGGGCCACCACGAGCTTGGCCGCTAACTCCGCCGCGTCGCTGCCCAGACGATCGCCAGGGATGTACACTGGACCGTCTAGGTCCTTCACGATAGGCAGGTCGCTCTTCGCAGGTGCGGGGTCCAGCAGTGTCCCGTCTGCGTCCGCCAGGTAGCGGCCGCCCTTGCCGTCCCACACCGCCGCAGGCTTGCGCTCTTGAACATGCAGCGTCACCCGATTGGGCAGCTGCCGCTGCACCTCGACTGAGCGTAGCCAAGGGTCTTCGGTGAGAGTCGCCTGGATCTGCGCGACCGGTAGCGTCAGCACGTTGTGACCGACCAATGATACACGCTGCAGAATCTCCCGTTCGGTGCGATGGCCGAGCCCCTGTACGGTGACGGCCTGTACTTGGAACACCGGCGACTGAAACAGCCAGACGCCCCCTGCGATGATACTTGCGAACAGCAGCAGCTTGCATACCAGCCAAACCCGCCGCAGTCGAGGATGGTCGTGGAACTCGGGCTCTGGTTCGGGCCCGAAGTCATAGGTGCGGAAGTGATTGGATCCTGCATGCCAGGTCATTGGGTGTGCTCCGGGGCTAGCGCGTCCACGCTGAACTGAGTGGTCTGCTTCTCTCGATGGCGCTGCAGTGCTAGCTGTACCAGGCGATCGACGAGCGCCGGATAGCTCATGCCCGTGGCTTGCCACATGCGCGGGTACATGCTCATCGGCGTGAAGCCTGGGATGGTGTTGATCTCGTTGACGAACAGCGCCGAGTCCGCCTCGCGCCAGAAGAAATCGACCCGGGCCATGCCTTCGCAATCCACCGCCTGAAACGCCTTCACCGCCATGGCTCGCACCCGTTCGGATACCGTCGCCGGCACGTTCGCCGGAATGGTGAGCGTGGTGCGGTTATCGAAATACTTCGCCTCGTAGTCGTAGAACTCACGGGCAGAGCGAACCTCACCCACAACTGAAACCTCTGGGTGCTCGTTGCCCAGCACTGCGCACTCCAGTTCACGGGCGTCGATCGCCTGCTCCACGACAGCTTTTCGGTCCAGGGTCAGGGCCAACTCCAGGGCGGCCGGCAGCGCGTCAGCGCTGTTCACTTTGCTTATCCCTACGCTACTGCCGCCGTTCGAGGGCTTCACGAAGCACGGGTACCCGAGTTCGGCGGCGATGCGCTCTGACCAATGGCCCCGGCTGCCCGCCCAATCGGAGCGGCGCAACACCAGGAAGGGCCCCACCGGCAGGCCGTAGTCGCGGAACACCCGCTTCATCATATCCTTGTCCATGCCCACGGCGCTGCCCAGCACACCGGCTCCTACATAAGGTAGGCCTGCCAACTCCAGCAGGCCCTGAAGCGTGCCGTCTTCACCCATTGTGCCGTGCACCAGCGGAAACACCACATCCAGTCCGGTCAGCGGAGTGAGTCCGCGGTTCTCCACGGTCACCAGCGCGCTGGTCCGGGCGCCCTCTCCGCCGCCGGCACTGCCCGCAGCGAGCATCTGCAGCGACTGACCGGGGGCGAGCCAGTTGCCGTCGCGCGTGATCCCCAAGGGCGCCACGTCGTACTTGGCGGGGTCGAGCGCCGCAATGACCGCCCGAGCGGTGACCACCGAGACCTCGTGCTCGACTGACTTGCCGCCAAAGAGGACGCCGACCCGGAGCTTACCCATGGTGCGCCCCAACCCGCTGTATCTCCAACTCGAGTTCGATGCCGAAAGCGTCGCGTACCCGGGATTGCACCAGGGCCACCAGGGCGTTTACGTCAGCGGCAGTCGCCTTGCCACGATTCACGATGAAGTTGGCGTGGACCGGCGAGATCTCGGCGTCGCCGAAACGCGTGCCCTTGAGGCCGGCCTGCTCGATGAGGCGCCCCGCTGCGTCCCCCGGCGGATTCTTGAAGATGGACCCGACGCTCCGCTGCGACGGCTGGGTGTTCTTCCGGTAATCGAGGCACTCCTGCACTCGCCGTTCAGCGTCGGCCGGCGCCGCGGCCCGCAGCCCAAGCGTAGCGGCCAGCACCACCACCGGGGGACGACGCCCGGACCAACTGCCGCGCAGGTGGCTGTGCCGATAGCTGAAGCCCAGCTCAACGCCCGGAATCAAGCGCTCTTCCCCGTCCATAAACACCAGTGCGTCTATCACGCAGTCCGCCATGCAACCGCCGTGCGCGCCTGCGTTGTTCACCAGCCCACCGCCCACGGTGCCGGGTATGCCTGCTGCCCACTCCATGCCCGTGAACCCTGCTTTGGCCGTCTGGTGCGCAAGTCTGGGTAACGGCACCCCGCAGAAGGTGTGAAGGCGGAAACCACCCGGCACGTTCGGGTCGGGCGCCGGCGGATGCAGGGCCAGCGCGTCCAGGTTGCTCCAGGTTTCCACCACCAAGCCGGGCAGCCCCGCGTCGGACACCAGCAGATTGCTGCCACCCCCCATGACGAACGGGGTTACTTCGGCACGCGCCGCCAGCCGGAGTACGGCGGCGAGGCGGGTGCAATCGTGCACGGCGACATATGCCTCGGCAGACCCGCCGATGTGCATGCTGGTGTGGCGTGCCATCGGCTCGTCGCGCAGCACGGCGCCGAGGCGTTCCAAGTCTTGTATGAAGGCTGAACTAAGCGCCATGTGGATGCCGGAGCGCAGCCAGGATCCTCTGGCTCGCCGTATAAATATCGCCCGCTCCCATCGCAATCACCACGTCGCCCGGCCGCACGCCCTCAACCACCTGCGCCGCAGCCTCGGCCACCGATGCCGCGAAGGCCACGTCTTGGTGGTTCAGCGTAGCTACCAGGTCGCTGCCGGTGATGCCCCACACCGGATCCTCCCGTGCCGCGTAGATCTCGGTGACGGTCAGCTTGTCGGCATCGGCGAAGGCGTCGCGGAACTCCGGCAGCAGCAGCTTGGTGCGGCTGTAGGTGTGTGGCTGGAACACGCACCAGATGCGCCGGTTGCCGTAGCGCGCCCGTGCCGCTGCCAGCGTAACCCGTGCCTCGGTCGGGTGATGCCCGTAGTCATCGATCACCGTCACGCCGCCCACGTCGTCCAGCACTTGGAAGCGCCGGTTCACGCCTTGGAAGGCGTTCAGCACCGGCGCGAGCGACGCGACGTCGACGCCCAGGGCGCCCGCAACGGCGATGGCCGCCAGGGTGTTGCTCACGTTATGCCGTCCGGGAACCGACAGCGCGAAGGCCCCCGCCGGTTGGCCATTACGCAGCACGACGAAGTCGAAGCCGCCCGACTGGTTTGGGCTCAGATCGACCGCCCGCCAGCCGGAGCCTTCGGCGAAGCCGTAGCTGGTGACGGAGCGGGTGCGGAGACTGGGGCGTGGCATCGGCGCTCCATCTGGCAGCGCAGACCACGCGCCGCCCACCAGCCCCGCCAGCACTGGATCGTCGGCGCAGACGATGATGTGGCCGTCCTCCGGCACCGAACCCAGGAATTGCCAGAAGGTCTCGATCACTCTGGCGAAGCTGCCGTAAAAATCGAGATGTTCGGCTTCGACATTGGTCACCACTGCGATCGCGGGGTTGAACCGCAGAAAGCTGGCGTCGAACTCATCGGCCTCCACCACCAGCAGGTCGCTCTTTCCTAACCGCAGTGTGCTGCCGAACTCCGGTACCTCGCCGCCTACCATGACCGTCGGGTCCAGCCCGGCGTGCGCCAGCGCGATACCGGTCATGGCCGACGTCGTGGTCTTGCCGTGGGTCCCCGCAATAGCCACGCTGTGCCGGGACTGCATAATCTCGCCGAGGTACTCCGCGCGCTTGATGGTGCGAATGCCCAAACGGCGGGCCTCGACCAACTCAGGGTTGGTGTCACGTGCGGCCGCGGTGTACACCACCAACGCTGCGGCTGGCGGCACGTTGGCAACGTCATGGCCGATGCTAACCGTCGCGCCCTCGGCCTGCAGCTTCTGCACCAGTGGGCTTTGGCTGGTATCGCTGCCCGTCACCTGCCAGCCCTCGGCCAGCAGCAGCCGGGCCAGCCAGCTCATGCCGACACCACCGATGCCTACAAAATGAACGGTTCGGATCGCCATCAGGCCACCCCGTCTGCCACGGGCTTAGGTGGATCGGCCGCCGCGAGGCGGACCAGCAGCGCCGCGATGGCCGCGGCCGCCTGTGGTTGGGCCATCGAGAGGGCGTTCTGCCGCATCGCCGTGAGCCGGTCTTGATCCGTGATCAGTTCCCGCAGCAGCGCCGGCAGCCGAGTGATGTCGCGTTCCTCAAGCTCGCTGGCGGCCCCGCGGGTCGCCAGAATCCGTGCGTTGGCCCGCTGATGCGCGCCCGCAAGCGGGTAGGGGATGAGTACGGATGGTAGACCGGCCGCCGGGAGTTCCCCCAGCACTGAAGCCCCGGCCCGGCACACGGCCAGGTCCGCCGCTGCCATGGTGTCGGCCACGCCTTCGTGAAGATAGGCATGCACCGAATAGCGCACCTGCAACTCCGCAGGCAGCCCGGCCCGAATCTCACCGAGCCACCCGGCGCCATCCTCCCCCGTAACGTGCATAACACGACATAACGGAAGCAGTTCGCCAAGTCCGTTGGCTACAGCCTGATTGATGCTGCGTGCTCCAAGGCTTCCGCCCATCACCAGCAGCAGGCGCTCGTCATCGCTCAGTCCCAGCCGCGCCCTGGCGGCGTTGCGGTCGATACTCTGGAACTCCTTGCGGACGGGGTACCCGGTCACCACAACGCGCGCCGCAGGGAGCATGCTCGTGGCGGAGGCATCGGATACCGTGACGTGGGTGGCAAACCGGGCCAAAAAGCGCACCGCCAATCCCGGTGCAGCATCCGGCAGGCAGAGCACCACTGGGATGTGCCGCAGCCGGGCCGCCAGCACCACCGGCACACTGACATACCCCCCCGTGACAAAAACCACATCAGGCCGGAACTCTCGCAAGATTGCCAGGCTCTGCATCAGGCCCTTCACGTTGCGAACCAAGCTACCCGCCAGCGCAAGCGGTCCCCGGCCGAGTACGGCGCCGGTGGCGATACCGCGGAAGGGGGTGCCGGCCCGCGCCACAAGGGCGGCCTCTGCCCGCTTGGCGTCGCCCACATACAGCACATCGTGGTCGTCGGTGACGTAGCGGGCCAGCCGTAGCGCCTCCAACACGGCGAGCGCCGGGTAGACGTGGCCTCCGGTGCCGCCGCCGCCGAGCAGAATACGCAAGCCTATCCCTCCCCCCGCGGGGCCTTGGTTGGTGGCGCCCCCGCACGGGAAACGTTCAGCAGAATGCCGATCGCCACCAGCGTCGCCGCCAACGATGAGCCTCCGTAGCTGAGGAAGGGGATCGGAATGCCCGTCAGGGGAAACGTGCGAGTGATGCCGGCCACATTGATCAGCGTCTGGTAGGCGATCCAGCAGACGATACCCATGGCCAGCAGGGCGCCGAACCGGTCGGGTGCCCGCTGGGCGATGCGGGTGCCCCGGTAGACCACCGCCGCAAACAACAGCAGTACCACCACACAACCCACAAAGCCGACCTCTTCCCCGAGAATGGCGAAGATGCCGTCGGCCTGCGCCGAGGGCACATAGAAGAACTTCTGACGGCTCGCGCCCGGGCCCAAGCCGAATAACCCGCCGCTGCCCATGGCGATGAGCAGTTGAATGATGTGGAAGCCCAACCCGCTCGGATCGCTCCACGGGTCGAGGAACGACTGCAGCCGATCCGACCGGTACCCGCCGCTAGTAATCAGCATCATGCCCAGGGCAATGCCGCCTGCGGCGATTGCTGTCAGGTAGTGCAGCCCGACACCCGCCAAGAACATCATGGTGGTGGCCGTCAACATGACCACCAGGGTGGTGCCCATGTCTGGCTCTTTCATAATCAGAAACGCCACCACGCCGAGGAACAGCATCAACGGCAGAATACCCTTGAAAAGCGACGTCCGGCGTTCACGAGGCCCGGAAAGCCACGTGGCAACCCCGATAATCACCGCCAGCTTAACGAACTCGCTGGGTTGAATCGCTGGCAGCGGGCCGAGTTTCAGCCAGCGCGCCGCACCATAGCTCGAAACCCCCAGTCCCGGGATCAGCACCAGCAGCAGAACGACGACGGCGCCCACCACCATCAACGGACTCAGGAAACGCCAGACGCCGTACGGTATCCGGGCAGTGATGAACATCAGGCCGAACCCTAACAGCGCCCACTGTCCCTGCAAGATGAGGTAGTGGGCTGCGTGATCCCCCTCGGTAATGGAGAGGGCGAAGGTTGCACTGAAGACCACCTCGAGGCCAACCATGACCAGAACGGCGACGAAGCCCAGCAGCACCCAGTCATAGTGCCCTGTGGTCGCGACTGGGTCGGCGGGAGCGCCGCGGCGGACGCCGGCTGACGTGTTGTGTACGGTCGCAGTAGCCATCGTGGTTAATTCCCTGCCGCGTCGAGCGGGCCGAGCCTGCCCACCGATTCCCTGAAGTCGCGTCCCCGCGCTTCGAAGTTCGGGTAGGCGTCAAAGCTGGTGCATGCGGGCGAGAGCAGCACCACATCGCCGGCGCGCGCCAGCTCTGCCGCCGCGACCACGGCGTCGCTCACCGAGGGCACACAGGCCACCGCAGCCGCCTTACCCCAGGTGGGCGTCAGGGCATCCTGCAGGTACGGGCCGGCCTCGCCAAAACAGACCACCGCGCGGCAACGTTGCCCGACCGACCCAACCCAAGCATCCAGCGGCAAGTGCTTGTGACGTCCACCCGCCAGCAGCACCACCGGGCGATCGAAACACCGCAGGCCCGCCATAACCCGTTCGGGCGTGGTGGCAATACTGTCGTTGTAATAATCAACACCACCAAGCATACGGACCCATTCCAGGCGATGCTCTACGCCGGGGAAGCCATCGACGGCTGCCGCCATGGCTGCAACCGGAACGCCGGCGACTGCGGTCGCTGCGCATGCCGCCAGCACATTCGCCACGTTGTGGTCGCCCATCAGCTTAATGCTGGAGCGCTGCAGGATAGCCTGCGTCGTCCCTGCGCTCCTCAGCATGAGAGCACCGTCCTCCAGGTACGCGCCCTCGCCGGGCGGCTCTTCGGTCAGGCTGAACCAGGCGACCTTGCCGTGCGCCTTGGCTGCCATGGCCTGGGTAACGGGGTCATCCCAATTCAGCACCAGAGTGTCGCCGGGGGCTTGATAGACGAAGACGTGCTCCTTCAGCGCAATGTATTCGTTCATGTCGGGGTACCGGTCGGCGTGGCTTGGGGAGATGTTGGTGACCAGTGCCACCCGCGGGCTGCGGTCAGTTAGCTCAAGCTGGGTGTGGCTCATTTCAAGGGCCACCCAATGCTGCGGCGTGAGCGAGGCCAGCCGATCGAGCAGCACCCTGCCGTTATTGCCGCCCACCTCGGTGGGGAGCCCCGCTGCTTGCAACATACGGCCAACCAACGCGGTGGTGGTGGTCTTCCCGGCACTCCCCGTAACGCCGATGATCGGGGCCGGACAGCGTTCCATGAACAGGCGAGTCGCCGAGCTGCAAGGAACCCCGGCTGCTCTCGCTGCCAGCAGGGCTGGGACATCCAGTGGAACGCCCTGACTCACGAACAGCACGTCGGCGGTCACGCAATCCTCAACGCGATTGCCGCCTAGGCGGTAGGTCACCGGCAGTCCCGCGAGTCTAGCTATGGGTTCCGCTAGCTGTTGTTCGGTGCGCTGGTCGCTCACGGTCACCCGAGCGCCCTGTCCGCACAAGTAGGCGGCCAAGGCCTGGCCCTCAATGCCAAAGCCCACGACGGTCACGCGCTTGCCTCGAAGGTCCATGGCTATGCCAGTGCCAGCGCAACGCCGAGCATTGCCGCCACCATGCCAACCAGCCAGAACCGCATCGTTACCTGTGGCTCGCTCCACCCCTTCAACTCGAAGTGGTGGTGCAGCGGCGTCATCAGGAACACCCGCTTGCCCTTGGTGAGCTTGAAGTAGGAAACCTGAATAATCACCGATAACGTCTCGGCCACGAACACGATCCCTATCAGCGGCAGCAACAGCCAGTGCCCGGTCATCATAGCCGTGACCGCCAGGGTTGCCCCTAGCGCAAGCGAGCCGGTGTCGCCCATGAACACCTGAGCTGGATGCGCATTGAACCAGAGAAAGCCCAGCAGTGCGCCCACCAAGGTGAAGCTGAACACCGCCAGAAAGCTCTGCTCCTGCAGAAAGGCGATGATGCCGTAGGCGGCGAAGGCTAGCGCCGCAGTCCCGCCTGCTAGGGTGTCGAGCCCATCGGTCAGATTCACCGCATGAGCGGTGCCAACGATGGTGCCGGCAGCGATGGGCACGTAGAGCGCGCCGATGGGGATCTTGCCGACAAAAGGCAGGTAGACACTCTGGAGATCGAGACCATAGTGCAGCGTCAGAGCTATGGCGATGGCCATGAGCAGTGAAACGCCGAGCTTGAGGCGGGCCGACATGCCGCCGCTACTTCGGCCCACCAAGCTCCGCATGTCGTCAAAGCTCCCCAGAATGCCATGCGCAATCAGCGTGATGAGCGGCACGAAAATGGAGCGGCCCTCGTGGTTCGCAATGAGCGTGGCGGCCACCGTGGGGATAATCACAATGAGCCCTCCCATGGTGGGAGTACCGCTCTTGATAGCGTGGGATTCAGGACCGTCACTGCGGATGCCCTTGCCCAGGCCCCGCCGGCGCAGTGCAGCGATGACCCACGGCCCAAGCACGACGGCCAGAAAGAACGCGAGCGCTGCCGATATCAACGGCCATACCATGCCTAGTCCGCCCGATCGCAGAGGCTATCTGCGAGTTCGTCGAGCGCCATCCCGCGTGACCCCTTGAACAGCAGTACCGTGCCCTGATGGTCCTGCGCCCTGAGTGCGTCCAGCGCGTCTTCCTTCGACGGAAAGTGCTGCACGTCGGTGAGGCCGGCCTCGAGCGCGGCGTCGGCCATAGCGCGGGCCCGTGGCCCGATCGCGATCAAGGCATCGGCCTGCCGGGCCGCGTGACGGCCCACCTGCTGGTGCCCGGGCCCTTCCTCGGGGCCCAACTCCAGCATGTCGGCCAGTATCGCCACGCGCCGGCCCGGTACATCGGCCAGGATATCCAGGGCCGCCGTCACCGAGGCGGGGCTCGCGTTGTAGGTGTCGTCCAGCACCAGGGCGCCTGCACGCGTGTGCCGCACCTTCACCCGCGTGCTGTCCGGCAGGCTGGCGATGCCCTCACAGACCTCATCCAGCGTCATGCCTTCGATCAGCGCGACTGCCGCGGCAGCCAACGCCGTGTAGACGTTATGGCGGCCGATCAGCCGGGTCCGAATGCTGCGACGCTCCCCCTGCCACACGAGATCGAAGGTCAGGCCGTCGAGGCCATGGGTGCGTACCTCGGTGGCGCGCAGGTCGGCGCCAGGCGTCATGCCGTAGTAGACGACTGCGGCAGCAGTGCGGGATGACATGGCTGTGACCAAGGCGTCGTCTGCGTTCAGCACTGCCACGCCATCGGGTGGCAGACTGGCCGGAAGTTCTGCCTTTGCGTCGGCGATGCCCTGGATGCTACCGACGCGTTCCAAGTGGGTGGGCCCAACGTTGGTCACCAGACCCACGTGCGGCCGAGCCATGGCGCACAGCAGCGCGACGTCACCCGGGTAGTGCATGCCCATCTCGACAACCAGCTTCTGGTGCTCTGGTATCAGCTGCAGCAACACCAGCGGCAGGCCGATTTCCGAGTTAAAGTTGCCGGTGGACTTGTGCACCGAGAACCGTCGCGCCAGCAGGTGAGCGATCGCCTCTTTGGTCGAGGTCTTGCCGACGCTGCCGGTCACCCCCACTGTCCGTACGGCGAGCTGGGCCCGCCGGTGCGTGGCTAACTGCTGCAGAGCTACTAAGGGATCGGCGACCGCGAAGAGGACGGCTTGCTCCCGCAGGTCAGCGGGAACGTCCTCCGGCCAGCGCTGCGCCAGCACGCCGGTAGCGCCGTTTCGAATCGCGGCGGCAATGTGCTGATGACCATCGGTTCGCTCGCCCCGCAAGGCGACAAATAGCGCGCCCGGCGCTACCGTTCGTGAGTCGATGGTCACGTTGGAGAAGGAACGCGAGGTTAACGCCGAGAGGGGCTGGAGCAGCGGTGCCCCGACCCCAACAGCGACATCGTGCATGGTCAGCACGGAAGCTCCTGCCAAGCTAGCGGACAGTGGAGACGTAAGCGTCCTCCGTCGGTGGCACCCGCCAGTATACCAACAGCTCCTTGGCCAGTGCGCTGAACACCGGCGCAGCCACCTGGCTACCCCACTGCGAGCCCTTGGGGTTGTCTATCTTCACCAGTATGACGGCCTTGGGCTGGTCGTACGGCACCATGCCCACCATGGAGGCGATAGTCTTTTCGTCGTAACCGGCGGCCGAGGGGATAGAAGCGGTACCGGTTTTGCCGGCGACGGCGAACCCCGGGACGGTGCCCTTACCGGCGGTGCCCTCCTCAGCTACTTGCTTCAGCATGGTGCGCATGGTGCGGGCCGTGTCAGCGCCAATGACTTGCCGTACCGCGATGGGCTGCGTCAGCCGGGACCTCTCCGGCGTGACAACGCGGTCCACCACGTACGGACGCATCAGGGTGCCGCCGTTCGCTATGGCCGCGTACGCCGTGATGAGCTGGATTGGCGTGACCGTGACGCTCTGTCCGTAGGCCGAGGTGGCCAGATCGATGGGGGTCCAGGCGGGATCCTTGGGCGTGCGGTAGAAGCCGCTGGCCTCGCCCGACAGGCCGATGTTGGTGGGCTGGCCGAAACCGAAGCGGTTGATATAGTTGTACATCTTCTCCGTGCCCAGCTTCTCGGCCACCCAAACTGCCCCCACGTTGTTCGAGCGGACCAGGAGCTGGGTCATCGTCTCCACGCCCACGTGCACGAAATTCCAGTTGGAGATGGCCCCGCCGTACTTCACCACCGGCCCATTGTCGTTGTGGGTTGTCTCCGGCGTCACCAGCTTCTCGTTCAGCGCGGCCGCCATGGTCATCGATTTGAAGGTGGAGCCAGGCTCGTACAGGTCGGTGATAGCCCGGTTGCGGATCAACTCCATGGTCTTGGGGTCGCTGAAGTCCAGCTTGCGGACGTCGAAGCTGGGGCGGCTGGCCATGGCCAGAATGGCGCCGGTGTCGGGTTCCATCACGATGACGGTGCCGCCTTCAGCCTTCTGTTCCTTCAGGGTGTCGTCAAGCTGCCGCTCCACCACCCGCTGAATGTAGCGGTCGATGGTGAGGTATATGTCGCCGCCGGGCTTCGGGTTAACCGTCGTCCGGTACCCAAGCGGGATGGGGTTGCCAATGCTGTCACGCTCGAAGCGGGTATGCCCGGGAACGCCGGCCAAATCACGGTCGAAGTCGCGTTCCACGCCTGTCAGGCCGAAGTGGTCTTTGCCCAGAAAGCCGACCAGGGTGGAGGCCAGCGCTCCCTCGGGGAAGGCGCGGGTCACCAGTTCCTTGACCCTCACGCCCGGTAGCCCAGTCTCAGCTATGGGTTTGCCCTGGGCGTAGTCGACCTGATCGGAAATGACCACTGCTTTGGTGGCGCCTGCCAGCTTCTTCTCAATGTCGCTGAAAGAGAGGCCCGTTGCCTTGGTGGCGATGTTGATCGCTGCCTCACGAGCGCCCGGTTTTTCGAGTTGACTGGGGTCTATCGACAGCTCCCAGCGGTTGATAGACATGGCCAGCGGGTTGCCGTTACGGTCGCGCACCGCCCCGCGGGGCGCCATCAGCAGTTGCTTACCCCAGTGGTTGTCATCTGCCTGCATCGCGAAGTCGGCGTGTTCCACCAACTGAATGTGGGCAATCTTGCCCACCAGCAGCAGGCTTGATGCCCCCAACATGAACATCACCGACCCTACCCGCCACTTACTGATCCGTTCTCGCTGATTCATTGGGTCCTCTTCTGGCCGGTGAGTCCTGAGAGTAAGCGCTCCCACCAGGGTTCGGCGGAGGCTGCATCGCCACGGTAGGCAGCTTCCTCACGGGAGCGCGTGGTTTCTGCCGCCGTCGGCGGCAACCTATCGACGGTGATGTAGGTGTAGTTCTTGGGCTTGATCATCTTCAGCCGATCCACGGCAATCTGCTCGATACGGTCCAAAGACTTCAGGGCTGCCACCTCGGCTTCCAGCCGTTGGTTCTGCTGCTGTTCCAACGTCTTCAAACCCTCCAGCCGCCCGACCTCGTAGCCGGCGGCCGTCTCCATGGAGGTTTGGGCGATGAGCACGGTAGTGCCGGCGAACACCAGGGCGCCAAGGAACACACCGGCCGGCACCCACTGCGGCCCGATCTTCGGCAGTGCGGGTGCGGAGGCGGGGGCGCCAAGCGGGCGTGGCAGCGAGATATGCATGGGCTTAACGCCTTTCTGCGACGCGCAGCTTAGCGCTGCGACTGCGTGGGTTCTGCCGCTGTTCCTCAGGGTTGGGCGGCACTGCTCGGCGGGTGACTTTGATCAGCGATGCGGTGTGCCCGCACATGCAGATCGGCAAGCCCGGCGGGCAGACGCAGTCGCGCGATTCGGTGTCGAAGTAGTCCTTGACCATGCGGTCCTCAAGGCTGTGAAAAGTGATGACGGCGAGTCTGCCGCCCGGACGCAACAGCCCCATCGCCTGGGGCAGCGTCGCTTCAAGAGCAGCCAGTTCGTCGTTGACGGCGATCCGCAGCGCCTGGAAGGTACGGGTGGCCGGATGTGTCTTGCCGCGCCGGCCGCCCAAGGCGCGCTGCACCACATCAGCCAGCACCACCGGCGAGGTGATCGGGCGGGCAGCCACGATAGCTCGAGCAATGCGGCGAGACCCCGGCTCTTCGCCGTAGCGGTAGATGGTGTCGGCGATATCGCCTTCGGACCACTCGTTTACGATGGTGGCGGCGTTCAGTTCCTGGCTCGGGCTGAACGACATGTCGAGCGGTCCGGTATCACGGAAGCTGAACCCCCGATCCTCCACGTCGAGCTGCAGGCTCGAAATGCCCAGGTCCATCAGGATGCCGTCGACGTGGTGAAATCCTGCCGAGTCCGCCACCTCGTCCAGGCGTCTGAAGTTGACCTCCCGCAGTGTCACTTGGCTCGCGACATCCCCCAGCCTCGCCTCAGTCAGCGAAAGGGCGAACGGATCGGCGTCGAGGGCGAGCAGCCGAGCGGTTGGGCCGGCCGCAGCAAGAATCGCTGCGCTATGTCCGCCGGCCCCAGCGGTGGCATCGATATAGCTGCCTCCCGGGGCACGCACCAGCGCACCCACAGCCTCGTGCAGAAGGACGGAGGTGTGGAGCGGTTGGATGGCGGTCACGGTTTTGTACGCAATCTGTGGCATGTTAGGCACGGTCCGGAATTTGCGGTGGGTTCGCCAACAGGTCGGCCGATTTGGCGTCCCATTGTTCGCTCCCCCATATCTCCAAGCTATCGAAGACCCCAACGACGACGGCGTTCTGCCCAATTCCGGCGTAATCCCGGAGTGCCCCTGGCAGCAGAATGCGCCCCTGCTTGTCTATCTCCACCTCGAACGCCCAGCTCGCCATGTTGCGGCGTAAGTCCCGGGCGGTTGCATCGGTGAAGGAACGTGCGGTGACCAGGTCTGCCAGGCGGGCCCAGGCCTCGGGGGTGTAGGCATTCAGGCAGGTATCCAGGCCCTTCGAAAGGAACAGCCCGCCCTTGAAGTCGTTCCGGTACTTGGGCGGTACCGGCACCCGGCCTCGGTCGTCTACGCTGTACTCGTACTGGCCTGTGAACACTCCGCTGTCCTATACTGAACCCGATATGCCGACCAATCGGAAGCACCGCTCGATGTACCACGGTCACAATGCCGAGGGACCACCCTGATCGCTGTGGTATTCCCCCACGCTTCCCCATTTACCCCCCGGTTTCCCCATCATTAGCCCAAGCAAGAAGGCTGTCAATAGATAGCATGTTCTGTTTTCGCCAGCGAAGCGTCCCTCTTCAGCCTTTCCATGGCTAACGACAGCGGTCTTCCTAACCCCGACGCCGCTGCTAATGTGCGTGCGGTCTCGCCCGAAGTAGTAGCAGCGGCCGTGCAGATACTGCGCAGCGGCGGCCTGGTGGTCTTCCCTACCGACACCGTGTATGGCGTCGGCGTGGCGCTCAGCCGCCTCGATGCCGTACAGAAGGTGTATGCGCTGAAGGGGCGTGATCGCAGCAAACCGCTGCAGGTGCTGCTGGCAGACCCCGCAGATGCGATTGGCGTGGCGGCAGACCTCTCTCCCCTGGCTCAGATGGCCGTGAATCGCCTCCTGCCGGGCCCGGTGACGCTGGTGGTGAAGAATGGGCAGCTCGTTGATCGGCAGGTGGTCGCCGGGGGAGAAACCGTAGGGATTCGGGTGCCCGACGCTGCGGTATGCCGTGCCTTGGTAGCAGCGCTGGGCGAACCGATTGCCGCCACCAGCGCCAATCGCTCAGGCGAGCCTAGTCCCGTCACCGCAGAAGCGGCCGCGGCAGCCATCGGTGGCGGCGTCGACTTGATTCTCGATGCCGGCGCTTGTCCGGCAGGCCGGGAGTCCACCGTTATTGACCTGACCGGAGCGGCGCCCAGGGTGCTACGGTGGGGCGCTTTGGGGAAGGCGGAGCTGGAAGCCACGTTAGGATGTGCCGTCGAATGACCACGGCGACCATAGTGGCCGACGCCCTAGACCAGCACGCCGCGGCGGTGCGGTCCGAAATGGAACGCCTGCTAGTGGGGCGAACCGTCGCGCTCTACGACATGCTGCGCTACCACCTCGGATGGGTGGACGCCTCGGGGAACCCTATCGTGGCCGATGGCGGCAAAGCCCTGCGGTCGGCGCTCTGTCTGCTGGCGGCGCAGGCTGTTGGCGGTGACCCCGGACGGGCGATGCCGGCCGCCGCCGCGCTTGAACTGGTTCACAACTTCAGCCTGATTCACGACGACGTGATGGACGGCAGCCCAAGGCGGCGGTCTCGTCCCACCGTGTGGAAGCTGTGGGGCCGAGCCCACGCCATCACCGCGGGCGACGCCATGTTTAGCCTGGCGCACCAGGCCGTCTGGTCGCTGGCCGGCCGTGGGGCAACACCGTCTGAAATGGCGTCCGTGGGATGCCTCCTCGACGAGACCTGCCTGCGGCTCTGCGAGGGCCAGTACCTCGACGTAGAGTTCGAGGGTAAGCTCTCGGTCAGCACCGAAGCCTACCTGATCATGATCCAAGGGAAGACCGGCGCACTGATGCAGGCGGCCTGCCAAGCCGGTGCGCTGCTCGGCCGGGGCAGCCAGGCGCAGGTGGAGGCGTTCTCTCTGGTTGGCCAGCGGCTGGGCGAAGCCTTTCAGATACGCGATGATATCCTCGGCATTTGGGGCCAAGCCGAGACAATGGGTAAGCCAGTGGCCGAAGATATCAAGAGCAAGAAGCAGGCGTTGCCCATAGCTTTGGCGCTTGAGACCGCGAACGCCTCCCAGCGGGCCGAACTCACGCGCGTCTACACGCAAAAGCGGGTGTTCGCTAGAGACGTCGCTACGGTTCTCACCATCTTCGACGAACTGCAGGTGCAGACCACGGCGCAACAGATCGCAGCCGATGCCGCCGCCGCCGCCCAGCGGGCGCTCGACACCACCGGACTACAGAACCAGGCGATCGATCAAATCCGTGCTCTGATCACCTTCGCCGTCGAGAGGGAGCGTTAAGAGGTACATGGACAAGCAGACCGTGCGGGATATCGACCTCAAGGGCAAGCGTGCCCTCGTGCGCGTGGACTTCAACGTGCCTTTGGATAAGGCGACGGGAGAGGTGGCGGACGACAACCGGATCCGCGCCGCCATGCCCACTATCAGCTATCTGCGGCAGCAGGGCGCCAGCGTCGTGTTGTGCTCGCACCTCGGCCGGCCCGATGGCAAAGTGGTGGAGAGCCTGCGGTTGACCCCAGTGGCCAAGCGCCTTTCGGCGTTGCTCGGCACTCCGGTGATCACGACAGCCGACTGCGTGGGGCCCGAGGCTGAGGCCGCCGCGCAGGCACTGCCCGCCGGCGCCGTGCTGCTGTTAGAGAACCTCCGCTTTCACCCCGAAGAGGAGTCCAACGACCCGGCCTTTGCACAGCAGCTAGCCGAGCTGGCCGATGTCTACGTGAATGATGCTTTCGGCACGGGGCACCGGGCGCACGCCTCCACCGCGGGGGTTGCCGCCTACCTCCCGGCCGTCGCTGGGCTGCTCATGGAGCGAGAGATCGCCTTCTTGGGCGGTGCGCTCGCCACCCCGGAGCACCCCTTCGTGGCCATCCTTGGTGGCGCGAAGGTGAGCGATAAAGTGAAGGTCGTTGAGAACCTCCTGAGCAAGGTCGACACGCTGCTCATTGGCGGCGGCATGGCCAATGCCTTCCTGGTGGCGTCCGGCAAGTCGGTCGGCGCCTCCAGAGTGGTCGACGGCGACCCCCAGCACGCGGCCGCGGCCCTCAAGCTTGCGCAAGAGCGTGGCGTGCTGGTGCTGTTGCCCACCGACGTTGTCGTAGCCGACAGCTTCAGCGCCGAAGCGGCCCACACTACCGTGCCCATCGGCGAGGTTCCCTCGACGTGGATGCTGCTAGACATCGGGCCCGAGACCCGCGCACACTTCACCGAAGCGATCACCGGCGCGGCGCTGGTCATCTGGAACGGACCCATGGGCGTGTTCGAGTTCTCCGCCTTTGCCCAGGGCACGCTGGCGGTGGCGCAGGCGCTCACGCAGTGCAAGGGCACCACTATTGTAGGTGGTGGCGAGACGGCGCAGGCCGTGCAGGAACTTGGCGTTGCGGATAAGATCACCCATGTGTCTACGGGCGGCGGCGCTACGTTGGAGTTCTTGGAGGGGCGAACACTGCCCGGCGTAGCGGCATTATTGGATAAGCGGAACACAACGGCGTAGTGCGCCGAACGGTGGGAGCGCTACGACGGGCTGTTGCCACTGCGGTAGTGGCCCGATTGTGGAGTTTGAACGCCTGATGGGCTTGGGCGCTCGGGAACACTTAGGAAGGTCGGACAATGAACAACCTCGAGTTGATGCGCGAACTCTCGGTCAAGACGCCGAGCAAGATAGTGATGGTGGTAGCTGACGGGTTGGGCGGCCTGCCCGGACCTGATGGCGTGACCGAGTTGGAGGCCGCGAACCTCCCCAATCTCGATCAACTTGCCGCCGAAAGCGTGTGCGGGCTGGTGCAGCATGTAGCTACCGCGATCACCCCCGGCAGCGGCCCCGGCCATCTGGCGCTGTTCGGCTACGACCCGCTGGAGTTCGACATCGGTCGCGGTGTGCTCGAAGCTCTCGGCATCGACTTTGAGCTGCGGATGGGGGACCTGGCGGCCCGCGGCAACTTCTGCAGCGTGGATGACGACGGTGTGATTACCGACCGTCGCGCCGGCCGCATTGCCACCGCGGTGAACGCCGAGCTTTGCAAGCTGCTGCGCGACATCACGCTCGATGGCGTGGAGGTGTTTGTGCTGCCGGTGGAGGGGTATCGCTTCTGCCTGGTGCTGCGAGGCCCAGGGCTGCAAGACGGCCTGACCGAGACTGACCCACAGCGAGAGGGCATGAAGTCCATGCCGGTGCAGGCCCGCCGCCCCGAGGCGGAGCGATCTGCCGCACTGGTGAACCAGTGGGTCGCCAAGGCGGCAGAGCGGCTGAAGGGCCAGACGCCCGCCAACATGGTGCTGTTGCGCGGCCTTGCTACCCGGCCCAATATCCCCGCCATGTCCGAGGTGTTCAATCTCAACCCCGCAGGTGTGGCCATTTATCCCATGTACCGTGGTTTGGCCACGCTGGCCGGCATGAAGGTGTACCACGGCGGGCACGACATCCACGAAGAGGTAGCGCTGACGAAGACCCTGTGGAATGATCACGACTTCTTCTTCGTGCACTTCAAGAATGCCGACTCGGCAGGCGAGGACGGCGACTTTGCCCGCAAGGCCAAGGCGTTGGAGTTGCTCGACTCCGCAATCCCTGCCATCCGCGACCTCAAGCCCGACGTCCTCATGGTGACCGGTGATCACGCCACGCCGTCGATTCTGAAGGCGCATAGCTGGCACCCGGTACCGTTCCTGCTCAACGCGCAGTGGCGGTATCCCGACGACGTGCGGCAGTTCACCGAGCGTGCCTGCCGCGCCGGCGAGTTCGGCCGGATCCCCGGCACCGACGTGATGCCGCTCGCCATGGCCCACGCCATGAAGCTGGCGAAATACGGGGCCTAGCGGCCCGCCCAAAAATACAAGGAGTCGATATGCCCCGAACCCCATTCCTGGCCGGAAACTGGAAGATGAACTGCACCCTCGCCGAGTCCAAGGCGTTGGTGAACGCCGTGCTGCCCGAACTCGAGGCGATCAAGGGTGCCGACCGCGTGCTCTGCCCGCCGTTCACGGCACTCGCCACGGTGGCGGAGTTGCTGGCCGGCTCCTCGGTCAAGGCCGGTGCGCAAAACATGCACTTCCAAGACCGCGGCGCTTTCACCGGCGAGATCTCTGCCGCCATGATCAAGGAACTGGCTGAATACGTGATCATCGGACACTCCGAGCGCCGTATCCACTTCGCCGACAAAGACTATCAGGTGGGGCTTAAGATGGCCGCCGCGCTGAAGGCCGGCCTGAAGCCGATTCTTTGCGTGGGCGAAAACGCCGACCAGAAAGAGAACGAGTGGACCGAGAGCGTGCTGGCGGGCCAGGTGCTCTCGGCCCTGCGGGACCTCCATCCCAGCGCCGACATCATCGTGGCCTACGAGCCGGTGTGGGCCATTGGTACCGGCGCCCCCGCGCAGCCCGAGGAGGCGCAGAATGCCTGCGCCTTCATCCGCGAGCAGATTGCCGGCCGCTTGGGCGACGAAGCCGCCGCTCGCACCCGCATTCTGTACGGCGGATCCGTCACCGCCAAGAACATCACCGACTTCGTCGGTCAGGCCGATGTTGACGGCGCGCTGGTGGGCACCGCGGCCCTGCGCGCCGACGAGTGGATTGCGCTGGTGAAGGCTGGCGCCGAGGCTGCGGGCGCGAAGCCGTAGCCGAATGGTGTGACAGCACCCAAGCCAGTACTGGTTGCCATAGTGGGGCCAACGGCCGTCGGCAAGACGGCGTTAGCCCTTGAGCTTGCCCACCGTTTCCCGCTTGAGGTGGTCTCGGCCGATAGCCGGCAGGTCTATCGCGGCATGGACATCGGCACCGCCAAACCCACCCAGGCCGAGCGCACCGCCGTGCCCCATCATGTGATCGACGTGGTTGAACCCGACGAACCCTACACCCTCGCCGGCTACCGGCGCGACGCGCTGGCTGCTATCGTGGCCGTCCAGCAGCGCCGCCGTCTGCCGGTGTTGGTCGGTGGCACCGGATTGTATTACCGGGCCGTCACCAGTGGCATGCAGATCCCCGAGGTGGCGCCTGATCCCGCCTATCGGGCCACCCTGGAAGCGCAGGTAATCGCCGAGGGCTACGAGGCGCTGCATCGAGTGCTGGCGGCGCGCGATGCAACTGCGGCCACGGCCATCGATCCGCGGAACGTGCGTCGTGTGATACGCGCCCTGGAGGTGCAGCACGTTACCGGGCGTGCCTTCTCCCAGCAGGCGGAGCCGGTGGCCCCACCCTTCCACTTCATCACCCTCGGTCTCTCCCTCGACCGGGCTATCCTCTATCGCCGGATCGACCAACGGGTCGATGCGATGATGGCCGCCGGTTTGCTGGACGAGGTGGAACGCCTGCACGCCCGCGGCTACGGCTGGAGCCTGCCCTCGATGAGCGGCATTGGCTACCGTCAGTTGGGCGAGCACCTTCGGGGCGAACGGACGCTGGGCGAGGCCATCGACCGCATCAAGCTCGACAGTCACGCCTACGTGCGCCGTCAGTACACCTGGTTTCGTAAGGAGCCCGGCATCGAATGGCACGATAGCGCTGCGTTGCAGGCAGCACTGGGTGACCTATCCCATCGTATCGAGTCTCTGTTCGCCTGAAGGGCCTCCGGCGACCTCTCGCCGGCTTGTCCTGCACTTGAGTGGGCCGGACGCCGCGCCCGGGTGTTGGCAGCGGATCGCATGCGGTGTGTACAGTGAGGGTAGAGCGTAACTATCGCGCTATGCAGCAGGTACATACAGTCAGTGAGAACCGGGAGGTCGCAGATGCAGCAAACGCTTGGAGTCAGCGAATTCCGAGAGCACAGCGTGAAGCCCTATGTGCTGGCGGCGGTAGGCGTCGCAGCAATCGCCGCGGTGGCGCTCATGACACCGCTCGGCACCGCCGCGGTGGGCCTGCTGGAGGTCTTCCGCGTGCAGAAGTTCGCGGCGGTGACCATCGACCTCTCGAAGTTCCCGCTGGCTGCTGCCGGGGCAGCCGCCGGTGGTGCCGAGCACACCCCGGATGCCCTCGGCGCCTACGCCGGCCCACTCAAGCTCAGCAAACCGAAGCCGGTGGGCACGCTTGCTGCGGCGGAAGGCGCCCTTGGCACGCGGCTGGCGAATCCCGGCGCGTTGGTCGGCGGGCAGGCGCTCACGAACGTCTACGTGGGCGAGTAAGTGGATGCTGCCTACACTTTTGACACCACCAAGATGCGGGCGGCCATCGATGCTGCCGGCTTGAAGGGCGTGACGGCCCCCGCCCAGCTCAACAACAAGACCTTCCGTGTCCATATTGCGCCTGTCGCCCTGGCGGTGTACGGGCCGGACGGTGCGGATAGCTTTGCCTTTGCGCAGACCAAGAGCCCTTGGCTGGAAGTGCCGGACGGAGTGGACATGGACTACCTCCGCCAAGACCTCCTCTTGCTGCCTGGCTTGCCACCAGAACTGGTCGTCCAGATTCAGGCTATCAAGGACTGGAAGCACACCCTGGTCCTGCCCCTGCCGCCCGGCGGCCAGAGCAAGGAAACGAATGTGGCCGGCGCCCCGGGCCTATTGGTGAGCGATGCCGTCGGTAAGTACCATGCCGCATTCTGGCAACGGCAGGGTGTCCTCAACGTCATCGCGGTTCAGTGACCTGCCGATAAGGCGCTGGCGGCCGCTGCCGCCGTCACCTACCCGTAGTCTGCAGTGCAAGCTGCCGGGCCGACGATGTTCTTCGCCTCGGATCGGGTGGGCTGGGTGGTAACCGCCGGCGGCCTACTGCACACGCAGGATGGCGGCGGCCACTGGTCCGAGCTGCCGGTCCCGGTCACGTTCACCGAAGTCGAGTTCATCGATGGCTCGCTTGGCTTCGGGACCGACGGCCAGCAACTCTACCGGACGCAAGACGGCGGAGCCACGTGGTCATCTGAGAACCTACGTGGAGAGCGGCTGACGCTGCAGACCGACACCGTCTCCGAGCGGGCCTGGGCCCTCGACGCTGGGCGGGTGTGGCGGCGCAGCTCGCCGGTGCGCTTCGCTGGCGCTGGCGGGAAACGGTGCGCCTGGCTCGGCGAATGGGCAACTAAGGCCAGCGGCGAACCGATGTTGCTGACCTTGTTTCCCGCAGAGGAGGGCAGCCGAAGCAAGCTGCGCGGGCTCTATGCCGCCGACGGCCGCCGCGTGGTCGCTCGGGCCGAGGGCAACACGCTCGCCGGCGCCTGGACCGCTCCCCCCTCTCATGCCGGGCCCGAACACGCTGGCCGCTTTCGGCTGGAACTTTCGGTGAACTGCACCAGCTTTGCCGGCCACTGGGGGTTCGGTCAGAGCGACACCGACGGCGGCACCTGGGTTGGGGCTCGCTACAAGCTGCCCGTTATTGGTGCGCGGGAGGCCATGGTTGCGACCGCCTATCGCGCCACTCTGGCCCGGGACGTGGAGCCCGAAGGCTTGCAGTATTGGCGAGATACCGGGCTGCCTCAAGACCAAATTGAAGCCTGCCTGCGGCACAGCGAAGAAGGGGCGCGGGTGCACGAGGTACGCGCTGCCTACCAAGAGCTGCTGGGGCGAGACCCGCTTTGGGCCGACCCCGCAGGGCTGCGCGGCTGGGTGGCAACCGGCCTCACCCGAGGGGATTTGGTCGAGGCGATCCGAGCGTCGGCAGAGTTCCGAGATCGCGAGACTGACTAACCGGCCCCGGCAGCCGTCACCATGAAGCGAGCCCGCCTGTTGTATGTCACCAAGCTGCCCCTCCGGCTCGCCGTCCTGGCCTGGCTGTGCTGCGCAGGTGGGGTGAGTGCAAGCCTCTGGTTCGGCGCCCAGCTCGCGCAGCCGCCAATACAGAACGATGCGGTGGAGTATGTGACCCTGGCCCGCAACATGCTGCAGGGTTACGGGTTTGTGTACGAACCCGATGGTCCGCCTGCCATTTACCGCCCGCCCCTCTACCCAGCGCTGCTCGCACTGCTTTTGGTATAACTGGCGAGAACCCAACCGCCGCCCATAGCACGCAAGCGCTGCTCCACTCGACGACGGCGCTGCTGGTGTACCTCACGGCGCGCAAATGGCTTTCGGCCGGGTGGGCCATGTCTGCTGGCGCCGCTGCATGGCTCTACCCAGGCCTGCTCACCTCAGCCGGTTTTCTGCTGGTGGAGCCGGTGCTGGCATTCCTGATGACTGCTGCAACGGCCGCCGCGGCCTGGGCATCGCCGCGCCGGCTGGCGCCGTGGGGAGCAGTGGGGACGCTGTGGGGATTGGCCGCGTTGTGCAAGCCTGTGGCACTCGCGTCGGCGGTGCTGGTGCTGGCCGCGATATGGGCCATTCGGCCCGGAGAGCGCCGGGCCTGACGGTCGGTCGCGTTCATTGCTGGCCTGATGGTGCTGCTGCTGCCTTGGACGCTGCGAAACACCGCCCACTTTGGCGGTATGGTAGTTGTCTCCACAAACACGGGGCTCAACACCTATATCGGCTCCTTCCCAGAAATCGTCTTCGATTCCACCGACCCGCGCTACGCGCTAGTGTTGGCGGAGGGCGAGGCCAACGGGATGAACGAGGCCCAGCTCGATCGCCAATTCCTGCGCATGGGGCTGGACTGCTGGCTAGCCGACCCCCCGGCCAGCCTCCGGCGCTTGGGTGCAACCCTCGCGGGCCTGTGGCAGACCCCTTTCGAGGACTGGGTGATTCTGATGCAGCCCACCGTGGGGCTGAACACCGATGCCACCGTGCTGTTGCCCCGCGTCGTGCACCTGGTCTTCGTGGGCCTGGCCGCAGTCGCCGCGCTGGCCTGCCTGTGGCGCCGAGACGCCTCGCTGTTTCTGCTGGCCGTCCCCGCGGGGATCACCCTGGGGTACCTGCCAGCCTTCGCGCAGCAGCGCTTCGTGCTACCGGCGTTGCCCATGGTCGCGCTGTTGGCTGTGATGGCGCTAGCGTGGCTGGCGGGCTGGTGCGCCACCCTGCCGCGCGCCCGCGGGCGGCTCATGGCCCGACTGGTGGCCGCAAGCCTTGCGCTGCTGCTCAGCGCTGCTTCGGTAGCCATGGCCCTCCAACTCAGCCCCCAGGCCATCCTGGAGTCGCCGCACCCCTATCCACGCGACACTCACTTGACGTGGACGGCGAAGAACCCCGATGCCCAGGCCGCCGGAACCCAGGTGTACTTTCAACAGTTGAGCCTTGGCGCAGGGGATCGCATTGCACTGACCGATGCCGACGAACGTGTGTGGCAGGAGTTCGCTGGAGACTCGTTGCCGGATGGCGGGTGGAGTGTGGGTGTGGCGGGCTCGGTGGTGGTGATTCACTTGCAGAGCGGGGTGGACGGCGGCGGTGTGGGCTTCACCATCGGCGGTATACGGAGCGCCGAGCCGGGCGCCCCACTGGCCCGCCTGAGCGAAGCGGCCCAGCTTCTGGCAAGGGCGCGGCGAGTGGACGACCGAACCATCGAAGTGACTATCGAGCGATCGGCGGGCGTGTGGCCGGCCGGCCACGTGGGTATCGACATCTATGGCGCGAACTCACCCCGTCCCCACCTCGGCTGATGGGCACTGCCGGTGCAGCAGGCGCCGTCATCCCTGGTGTTCCTGATCGATCCCACCACCGGCGATGCTACTACGGGGACCGAGGGGCCGAACCTGCGGCTGGGGCGCGAGTACTTCGGCTACCGTGACGGCGATTACCAGGGCTACGTGCCGCTGCGCCTGGGCTCCAGATACCTGATGTATCCCGCTTTCAAGTTCTCGCTGACGAGAGGCCGAATCGCCCATTTCGAACCCGGCGAGGTACAGGCGGAGGTGGAACTCGGGCGGCCCTGAGCCAGCGGATCGCAGAAGGGACAAGCCTTTCGGACATGTCCCTTCCCCGCGGGTCTGTGAACCGTAGTTCTATTCCAGGTAATCCTTCAGCTTCTTGCTGCGGCTGGGGTGTCGCAGCTTGCGGAGCGCCTTCGCCTCGATCTGGCGGATGCGCTCGCGGGTGACGCCGAACTCGCGGCCCACCTCCTCCAGCGTGCGGCTACGGCCATCGTCCAGCCCAAAGCGCAGGCGCATCACCTTGCGCTCCCGCTCGGTCAGGCTCAGCAGCACTTCCTCCACCTGCTCCTTCAAGAGTTGGTAGCTGGCGGCCTCGGCGGGGGCCAGCGCCGACTGATCCTCGATGAAGTCGCCGAGGTGGCTGTCCTCCTCGCCGATGGGCGTCTCCAGCGAGACCGGCTCCTGCGACACCTTGATGATGTTGCGCACCTTCTCGGCGGGCAGCTCCAGCCCGCGGCCGATCTCCTCCGAGGTGGGCTCTCGCCCGTACTCCTGCACCAGGCGGCGGCTGACCCGCACCAGCTTGTTGATGGTCTCCACCATGTGCACCGGAATGCGGATGGTGCGAGCCTGGTCGGCGATGGCGCGGGTGATGGCTTGCCGGATCCACCACGTGGCGTAAGTGCTGAACTTGAAGCCCTTGCGATAGTCGAACTTCTCGACCGCCCGGATGAGGCCGATGTTGCCTTCCTGAATCAGGTCCAGCAGCGACATGCCGCGTCCGATATAACGCTTGGCCACGCTGACCACCAGGCGGAGGTTCGCCTCGGTCAGGCGTCGTTCCGCCTCGTCGCCCTCACGGCGTACCTGCATGAAGTAATCGCGCAGAGCGGGCTGATGCGGGAAGAAGATTTCCTTCAGGTCGGGCCGGCCGAACAGCGACACCAGGTCGCGTTGCGCCTCCTCCTTGACCACCTTCAGCAGCACGCTCTCCAGGATGTGGCTGGCGATAGAGACCCGCACGAAGACCTCGCCGTCCTCCTCGTCAACGACACCCTGGGTTTCGGTAACCCGAGCCCGCATTTCCTGGCTCATCTCGTTGTCCAAGGCGTGGCGTACCGCCTTCAGCGCCATCAGCTCAGCCAGCGGCAATGTCGCGTCGACTTCCAGTACGGTACCAAGGTTGCGCAGCGCGGAGTCGGCGTCGCGCACGTGGTCCACCAGCGCCAGCACGACGTCGAGTGGAGTGGGCGAGACCCCGTACTCCTCGCGCCACAACTCGTCGAGTTGCTCCAGGTACTGGCCCTCCTCCATCTGGCGGGCCAAGCGCTTCTCGTCGGCTGCCGTCAGCAGGTAGACCCGGCCGATCTCCCGAAGGTACATCCGAACCGGGTCATCAATACCCTCTTGGGTCTCAAGTTCCAGGTCAGACTCAGTCTCCGCGCTGGAGTCGTCGTTGAACTTACTGTCGCCCCAGGCGGCTTGCTCCATCTGCTGCTCGGCCCACCCCGGGGCCGGCAGATCGCCGTCAATACTGGGAATGCTCTCCGGCAGCTTGGTGGTGGTCATGTTGTTCGTTGTTGCTTCAGCCATGTGCTCGTCTACTCCTCTAGGTACCTACGCTTAACCCCAAGCCCGGGTGGACGTTACGTGATAACCGGCAGCTCGTGCTCTGGCCGCCGTCCTCGGCTGCGGGTCATCAAGTCTTGCAGTTGCTGGTTGATGGTCAACTCCTGCCCCTGCACGTCCACCAGTGCTGTCTCGTCACTCGCTTCAGCCGGTGCTGCGCCCCGTCCGTCGGCCTGCCAGGCGGCGTACGCCCGCACCGCGATCTCGTTCGCCCCCAGCTCGCCCTCTTCCTGCACAAAACGCAGGCGATGGTGCATCTTCAAATCCCGCAGCCGCCGCTCCTCCAGCCGGCGCACCACTTGGGCCAGCGCCGCCAGCGCCATCTGCTCGCTGGCGGGCGGCAGCGGGGTGCCCCGCACCTGCTCCAGCCGGTCTGCTAGGTCCAGGTCCAGTTCGCCGTCCGCATCCAACCGTTCGGGCGTATCCCGCCACAGTTCGAACAGCGCGCGGGTGTCGCTCGCCATAAAGTGGTCGGGCCGGATGCGAGCCGACTCCACCCTCAGGTCAGAGAACTGCAGCAACAGCGCCAGACAATAGTCTTCCAGCAGTTCCGACTTCTCCAGCGACTCTCGTACTGCATTGGCCACCCGAGACGTTGGCGCTTCTTCCGGCTGGGCGGTGCGCTGTCGCCGTGGCCGTGTTTCTGTCAGCTGCCCCATCAGGGTCGCCTCCCCCACGCCAATCAGCGCTGCCAAGCGCTGGATGTAGTGGGCTTGCTCCACCGTATTGGGCAGCTGCGCCATGAACGGCAGCACCATGTCGACCGCGTCCGATTTGCCGCGCGGGTCGTGCAGGTCAAACCGCTGCTGAGCCGTCTGCAGCAGAAAGTCCATCATAGGGATGGCGCTCGCCACCAAGCCTTCCCATTCTTGCGGCGTGCTCCGGATCAGTTCGTCCGGGTCCTTCCCGTGGGGGAGCTGCAAGACCCGGATCTCGCCCTTCTGCTTACTCACGATATTAACGACGCCGTTTGGCAGCCTTACGTCCGCCGCTTGGCCGGTTTTCTTCTGCCATCGCACTTTCCCGCGCCAGGCCGGCACCGCGACTGCCTCTTCGCCCAGCCCGGCGGGGGCAGTCTCCAGCCCACGCAGAATGGCGTTCTGGCCCGCGGCGTCAGAATCGAGCGCCAGCACGATGCGGTCGACGCTGCGCCCCAGCAGGCTCACCTGCTTCTCGGTGAGCGCCGTGCCCATCGAGGCAACCACGTTGGGGTACCCGTGCTGGTGCGCAGTCAGCGCATCCATATAGCCTTCAACGATGACGGCGATGTGGGACTGGCGGATGGCGTTCTTGGCAAAGTTGAAGGCGTATAACGTGCCGCTCTTATCGAAAAGCGGGCTCTGCGAGGAGTTCAGGTACTTTGGCTGGGCGTCGTCCAGCGCCCGGGCCCCAAAGGCGATGACTCGACCTTCGGCATCCCATATGGGGAACATCAGCCGCCCGCGGAAGCGGTCATAGGGGCTGCGTTCGCCCTCCACCAATAGGCCGGCCTGCAGCAATTCCTCGGTGGTGTAGCCCTGACCCTCCAGGTTCGCCTTCAGGGCATCGAAGCGGGGCAGGCTGTACCCCAACATGAAGGTGCGCACTGACTCGGGGGTGATATGCCGACGCTCAACGTAAGCGCTCACCTCCTTGGCCTCGCCGCTGTTCAGTAGCAGGTCATGGAAGTAGCGTGCGGCCGCCTCGTTCGCGGCGCGCAGGCGGGCCAGGTGATCCATGGCCCCAGGGTCTTCCCGCCGCTCGTGGTACTCCACCCCGGCCTGCAACGCCATTTGCCGCAACGCCGTGGAGTAATCCAGACCTTGTTGGCGCATCACGAAGCTGATGACATCGCCGCCGCTGGCGCAGGCCCCGAAGCAACGCCACGTTTGCGTGTCGGGGAACACGTAGAACGACGGGGTTTTCTCGGTATGGAATGGGCAGTTGGCCTTGAAGTTCCGGCCCGACCGCAACAATGTCACGGTGTCGCCGACCACGGAAACAATGTCCAACCGCAGTTTTACTTCGTCTTTGACACTCATGGCAACTCTGACACGCAACAGGGCAGACTGTCCCCGTTGACAGTTTAGCAAGTCAAAAGCGAAGAGGCAATTCGTACGGTAAGGGCTCAGTCTTGAGGGGACGGCGTCCCACCGCCCTGCCCCGCCCACGGCCTTCGGATGAGCCTTGAGGGTTCCCTCCCACCCACCCACGTCTGTTTTATGAGGGCTGCCGCCCTCAAACACCCGCCGGACAGACCGGGACTGGTACTACGGCCGGGTGGTTTCGTTAGGTGAGACATCACCTGCCCCCGCAACTCTGAGCTCTTACTTCGTACGTACACTTCGTACGTGTCAGTAGCCGGAGGCCTTGAACCTAAGGCCTTGGAGGGAGCGTCGGCGATCGGCTGCCGCGCCGGCTAGCGGTCTGGTCTGGCGTCGATGTGCGAGGCGTCGATGGTGACCAGGTGCTCGTTGGTCCACACCGCGATGGCGTTGGCCTGGGCTGCGTCCTGAAGTTGGCGGGCGACGCCGGACGTGCTGGCGAGTGCGGTATAGCCTTCGGCCAGCAACCGCTGCCGGATCTCCACCGTGCTCCAGTCGCCAACCTCGTTGAAGTCCTGACGCTCGTGGCCCTCCCACTTCTGAATGCGCTCCTGTGCGACCACAATGCCCATGGGTTGGGCGAACAGCGTTGCGCCATCTGCGCGCACCGCCTGCCACGCCGCGGTTGTCATCGCCTGTCGCAGTGCCGGGAGGTCATCGAACCACATCTCCGCCCAGCCATCGTGGGTCATGGGGCGTACCAGGTTGGCCTCGGGCAGGGCATGGTTCTGCACGTAGCGGCGAAGCCCAGGTATGCCGGCAGCCAGGGCGGCGTGCTGGTGTTGCCAATGGTCAAAGAACTCCGGTTGGGTCAGGCCAGGGTGTCGCGCGGCAATGAACAGGGCCTTCACCATAGCTGGGGTGGTAGCGCCGTCGATCACGACGCGCTCGGTGGCTGTGATGGAAGCGCGCTTCTGGTGCAGGGGCCACCCGGGTTCGCGGTCGAAGAGCTGCTGATCGTCGGCGCGCACTGCCCGCCGCAGCGCAACGGCATCCGGGCGGTCGCTGGGCGAGCGTAAAGCCTCGATGCCGTCGTACCAAAACAGCGAAGCCCCGTCGAAGGTAGGGCTGGGCATACCGCCGTAAGCTTCCGGCAGGGTCAGGTGCTGCACGTACCGGCGCAGGGCACGGGTGTTCGAGAACAGCGGCCCATGACTCAGCGCCCAATAGCGGTGGAAGGCGTCGAGGGGCCGGTGGTTGGGGTGCCGTTGGGCGGGGGCGAGGACCTTGATCACGGCGGTCTCCTGATGGGGCTACCCCGCGGTGAGTCACGCAGATGCTTCCGCCGCATGCTACTCCACCGTCACCGACTTCGCCAGGTTACGTGGTTGGTCCACGTCGCAGCCGAGCCGCACGGCAATGTGGTAGGCCAGCAGTTGCAGCGGGATCACCGACACCACTGGGGTCAGCAGCGGGTGGGTGATGGGGAGCCGGAGAACGTGGTCGGCCACCCCTTCAAGATAGGTGTCGGTCTCCGAAACGAGTGCTATTACCTCGCCGTCCCGCGCCTTGACCTCGGATATATTGCTCAGCATCTTCTCGTACACGCCGTCTTGCGGCGCAATCACCACCACAGGCATCGCGTCGTCGACAAGCGAGATGGGGCCGTGCTTCATCTCACCGGCCGGATAGCCCTCAGCGTGGATGTAGCTAATCTCTTTGAGCTTGAGGGCGCCCTCCATGGCCGTGGGGTACCCCGGCCCGCGCCCTAAGAACAGAAAATGTTCGGCATGGTAGTACTTGTGAGCCAAGCTCTCGCAAGCCTCGTCTTGCTCCAGCGCCGTTCCCACGGCCGAAGGCAGGCGCGCCAGAGCGTTCGCCAGGCGCTCTACATCTCCGGGGTCCAATCTGCCCCGGATCTTGCCAAGGTGAACCGCAAGCATGAACAGGCAGGTGACCGCGTTGGTGTAGCACTTGGTGCTGGCGACTCCCACTTCGATGTCTGCTCGCATGAACACAGTATTGTCGGCGACGCGGGTGGCCTGACTGCCGGGGGTGTTGGTTACGACGATCTGCGGAATCCCCATGGCCTGCACCTGCTCCATCGCCGCAAGCGTGTCCACCGTCTCGCCGGACTGGGTGACGGAGACGACCAGCGTATCGGGTGTGAGCAGTGGGTTGCGGTAGCGGAATTCCGAGGCGTTGTCGGTGTCGGCGGGAATGCCGGCAAGCTGCTCGAAGTAAAGACGGCCCAGCATCGCGGCGTGATAGCTGGAGCCCATGCCCAGCAACACCACCCGGCGTAACCCGCGGATGATCTCGGCGCCCAAGGTGATCTCCTCCAGGGTTACGTCGGCGGGGGAGAGGCTGACCCGCCCCACCAACGCTTCGGTGATGGCGCGGGGCTGCTCCATGATCTCTTTGAGCATGAAGTGCTTATGGCCCTGCTTGCCGATGCTCACCGCGTCCATAGTCATGGTCTGCGGCGCTTTGGCCAGGGGTGTGCCCGTTAAGTCGGAGAACGCGACGCCGCTGCTGTGGATGGCCGCCATCTCTCGATTGCCCAGATACGCAACCTGCCCGGTGTACGGTATCAGCGCCGACAGATCGCTCGCGAGGTACATCTCGCCTTCGCCGTAGCCAATGACAACGCCGCCGGCGTTCCCCAGGCGTGCCGCCAGCAACAGCCCGGGGGCATCCAGGCAGGTCGCGATAACGGCGCTCCCGCCCACCACTTGAGCAGCCATGGTCTGGAACGCCTCCGGAAACGTTGCGCCGTGGGCCATCTCTTCCTCAATGAGATGCGCCAACGTTTCGGTGTCGGTCTCAGAAGTGAAGCAATGCCCCCGTGCGACGAGACGCTGCTTGAACTCGACATAATTCTCGATGATGCCGTTGTGAATGACGATGACGCGGCCGGTGCAGTCCGTATGGGGGTGGGCGTTCTCTTCGCTGGGCTTCCCGTGGGTTGCCCAGCGGGTGTGCCCAATGCCCAGGTTGCCTTCGGGCATGCCGCCGCCCAGGTACTCGAGGAGACTGCTGAGTTTGCCGGCCTTTTTGTGAATGCTGACAGTCGTCTGATCGGACGTGACCACGGCGATGCCGGCACTGTCATACCCGCGATATTCGAGGCGGGAAAGACCGTCGAGCAAGATCGGGGCGGCTGGCCTGCGGCCCACATACCCTATGACGCCGCACATAGCCACCTCCGACCGAATGGAACTGCTACCAGCGTACGACAATTACCTGCAAAATGGTCACTCTGGCACAGGTATTGTTGGGACGTTCTGTGCCGCGCGGTTCACGGCGTAGGCGAGTGCCGCGGCGAGGGTGAGCCGGTTGCCCCAGAGCCATTCGGTGCTCGACGAGTCATCGGACAGGTGCTGGCCGGCATGCAGCAGCCGGTCGGCCAGCCACCGCTGCAGTGCCGGGTCGGCCTCGGGCTGAAGTTCACGTTGTCTGGC
>SHYE01000129.1 GCA_009692935.1 Dehalococcoidia bacterium
TGGCCCAAAAGCTGGAGTTGCACTACACCCCCAAGCATCGCAGTTGGCTCAACATGGCGGAGATCGACCTCAGCGTGCTGCGACGCCAGTGCCTGGCCCAGCGCATCCCCGACCAGCCCGCCCTCACCCGGGAGGTGGCGGCCTGGGAGAACCGGCGCAACGCTAAGGGTGGTGCCGTGAATTGGCGCTTCACCACCGCCGACGCCCGTATCAAACTCAAACGCCTCTACCCAATTCATTAGTGGCCGACCACTAGGGCGAACGGGTGCGGACGCGCTCTGCTCTGGTCGCGCTATGTCTTCCAGCACTTCACCTTCGCTACCACTTGCTGCGCGCCGGTGAACCGACGAAGATACGGCAAGCCCATTCGCCCACGGAGTCGCCATGTCTATCGCCGCCAAAGTCGCCAGCCAGATGCAGGCGCAATCGTGGATCCGCCAGATGTTCGAAGTTGGGCTGGCCCTTAAAGCACAGCACGGAGCCCGCAACGTCTTCGACCTCTCGCTCGGCAACCCGATTCTTGAACCGCCGGCCGCGTTTTATGCCCGGCTCCGGCAAATACTGGATGCGCCTCCGCCCGGCGGGCACCGTTATATGCCGAACGCCGGCTACCCGGAGACTCGAGCCGCTGTTGCCGCGCAGTTGGCCAAGGACACCGGACGGCCATTCGCCGGAAGCGACGTGGTGATGACGATTGGCGCGGCCGGCGGCCTCAACGTCGTGTTCAAGTCGATTCTGGACCCCGGCGATGAAGTGGTGGTGCTGGCGCCGTTCTTCCCCGAGTACCTGTTCTACATCGACAATCATAACGGCGTGCCGGTGATCGCCGAGACCGATGACGGGTTCCTGCCCGATGCTGCGGCGCTCGAAGCCAAGCTGACGGCGCGCACGAAGGCCGTGCTCCTGAACTCGCCCAACAACCCAACCGGCGTGGTCTACCCATCTGCGGTACTGAACGCAGTTGGTGAAGTGCTGGCCCGGGCCGAGGCACGGTTCGGCCACACCATCTACCTGGTGTCCGACGAGCCCTACGCTAAGTTGCTGTACGACGACGCGAGCTACCCGTACGTCTACCAGCATCACCCGGCCAGCATCGGGGTCGTGTCCTATTCGAAGGACCTGTCGCTGGCGGGCGAGCGCATCGGGTACGTTGCCGTCAACACCGATTGTCCAGACAAAGGCCCGCTGATGGATGCGCTCATCTTCAGCAACCGTGTGCTCGGCTTCGTGAACGCTCCTGCGTTGATGCAGCGGGCTGTGGAGGCGCTTCAGGGCGTGGCAGTGGACACCGATTGGTATAAAGCGCGCCGCGATCGGCTGTACCAAGGGTTATTCGCCCTTGGATTTGACGTAGTGAAGCCTGGGGGCGCCTTCTACCTGTTCCCTAAGAGCCCCATCCCGAACGATGTCGACTTTGTGCAATCGTTACTGGGCCTTCAAGTGTTGGTGGTGCCCGGCACCGGGTTCGGACGCCCAGGCTACTTCCGCATGAGCTACAGCGTGGAGAACTGGGTGATCGACGGAGCACTGGAACGCATATCCGCAGCTTCGGCTACGCTGGGGCTGGCGCCGGCCTAGAGCTGCTCACCGTGGTGACGCCTGTCAGGTCGAATAGTATCGTAAATAATCCAATAGTGTGTGGCGTAGTGGCGCGGCTGCCGGGGTGCCACCAGCCGCACTGGGGCTGTTAAAACCCGGAGTTAAGGGGGCATGGAACAGCGAGGAAGAATGTTCGTGACTGAGGAACTTGATTTTGTATCCGAGATATCTAAGGTGATACTTGGATGTGGAGCTAAATACCCTCGGTTCCTTGGGAGAAGGTAGCACAGCCGTGTTCCTAACTAAGATCCAGCCGCCACGATCCGACACGCGCACCCTGCAGCGTAGCAGGCTGATCGACCGGATCCATGAGCATCTCGAGCGCCGGCTCACCCTGGTGTCTGGCCCAGCGGGGTACGGTAAGACGACGCTGCTTGCCGATTTCGCCAACGAGGCAGCGTTCCCTGTTTGCTGGCTGTCGCTCGACCACACCGACCGCGGCGTCACCGTGTTCGCCGAGCACTTCGTCGCGGCACTCCGCCGTCACTTCCCAGACATTGGCGAAAGCACGCTCTAGGTGCTTGGCTCCCGCGAGGTCACCCCGGCCGCGGTCGCCTCCTCCCTCGTCTCGGAGATTGAAGCACGAACCCAAACCTTCTTCGCTGTGGTGCTCGACGACTACCACGAGCTGGACGACTCGGAGCCGGTCAACCAAATCGTCGACCTGCTGCTGACCTATCTGCCGGAGCAGTGCCGCGTGATCGTGGCCAGCCGAACCATCCCTGGCCATCTCCGCTTGTCTCGCTTGGCGGCCCAGTCGGAGGTTGCGGGCATCGGGGCCGCTGAACTCGCCTTCACCCAAGACGAGGTGGCCGGGCTACTGCGGGCTCGCGGGCACGGTGCTGTGAGCGAGGAGCAAGCCGCTCAGTGGCATCTCACGTCCCATGGCTGGGCGGCCGCGCTTGTCCTTTCCACCGATGTGGATGCTCCCTTAGGCGCCGAGAAGATAACCTCGCCACGACAGCTCCTGAGCTTTCTCAGCGACGAGGTCGTCGGCAGGCTTCCTGGGCACTTGCAACAGTTCCTGCTGCAGACATCGCTGCTGAACCCGGTGACCGCCGCCGGGGCCGATGCGCTGCTGGGCTTGCCCAACGCCGATCTCCTGCTCGGAGAACTCACGAGCCACGAGTTGCTGGTGCAGCGGCCCGACAGCCTACCAGCCGCATACCATTACCACCCGCTGCTCCGCGACCATCTGGCCAACCGGCTGCGCAGCGAGGACCCGATGCTGTTCGCCATCTTGTCGGGGCGGGCCGCGAAGTTGGCCGAGGCGGCTGGGTCGCTTGATGCAGCTATGTCGCATTACCTGGAAGGCGCCCACTACGCCGAGGTGGCCGCACTGCTGCAGCAGCGTGGCCACGACCTGATGGACCAGGGTCGCTGGGTTGCGCTCCGTGGTTGGTGCGAAGCCCTGCCAAGCGAATACTGGTCGGCCGATCCGCACCTCCTGATGTTGCTGGCCAGAGTGTTGCAGCGCACCGGCGACACCGATCGCGCGATAGGTCATGCCCGGCGGGCGGCATCGTTGGCCGAGGCGGAGAACAACCCCGCCCTGTCAGCCGCCGCCCTGCTGTCGGCGGCGCGCATCTTGGGCCAGCGTAGCGAGTTCACAGAAGCTGAGGACCTCGCCCGGCAGGCGCTGGGTCTGCTGCCACTGAACGAGATCGGCCTTCGTGCCGAGGCTCATGAAGTGCGTGGCCTGTGCCTGCGGCACCTGGGCAAGACCCCTCAAGCGCTCACCGAACTCAATCATGCTCGCCGATTCGCCCAAGAGACCGGTCAGGTGGGGCGACAGGCCGCTGTGGAGCGTAACCTTGCCAGCGTGCACCTCGCCGCCTCGAATCTGGAGCAAGCCGAAACCCACTACCGGGCGGCATTCGCTTTGTGGCAGCAGCAAGGCGACGAACCACTGCAAGCCGCAGCGCTGAATGGCCTCGGGTCGGTGGAGAGTTCGCGAGGCGATTACGTCGCCTCGCTGGCACACTTCCAGCAGGCGCTGCTGCTTGCCCAAACGGCCCGTACCCACCCTCACCTCGAGGCGGTGATTCTCTGGAACCTCGCCGTCGACTTGCGCGAACTTCGCCGGTTCGACGAAGCGCTGAGCGCGACCGCCGATGGGTTAGCCCTCGCCAAGCAGGCGGGGGACAACTGGCTGCTGGCCAGGTTGTACGCCACCGAGAGCGACTGCACGCGCGGGGCAGGCCGCCTGCTGGAGGCGGAGCGGGCTGGCCAGGCAGCGCTTCGCTGGGCCCGGTACGTGAAATCGCCTGAGGTGATGGGGGTCGCCCTCGCCACCCTTGGGGCCGTGGCGCTGGCACGTGGCGAGAACGGGGATGCGGTCAAGCACTTGGCCGCTGCTGCCAAGCACCTCAAACGGGCGCATGCACTGCCGGCGCGCGCGCGCACGCTGCTTCGCCAAGTGTTGGTGGAGGTGGCGGGCCAGCGTGACGGGAACGCCGACGCGATCGCACGCGATCTGCACAAGCTGACTACCGAAGTCGAATTGGGCTTCACCCTGACGGTCGAGGGTGCCGAGTTCATCCACCTGTTGCAAGATGCGGTCGAGCAGCGTGTGGGCGGGGAGCACCTTCAGAACCTGTTGGTGCGTTCGGAGGAGTGGCTCGGTCGAAGCAGGCCGGAGTCACCACTGATACTCCGGCAGCAGCCTGCGCCCACCCCGCGCCTCCAGGCCTTCGCATTCGGCGAGGCTCGGGTGCTGAAGGACGGCGCTGTGGTCACCAGCAGTCAGTGGGGTACCGCCGTGGCGCGAGAGATGTTTTTCTTGCTGCTGCTGCATCCGAATGGCCTGCGGCGCGAGCAGATAATCGCATCGCTTTGGCCGGATACCGCGCTGTCTCGAGCCACTAGTCAGTTCCACAGCACGCTCTATCGCATGTGACACGCGCTTGGGCTGCCCCCACTCCCGCGTGCCAGTCAGCGTTACCGCCTGGGCCCGGCGCTGGGCATATGGTCCGATGTCGCCGAGTTTGAGCGGGTGGTGCGTACCGCCGCGAGTCCGGACACCCCGCAAGAGCAGGCGATAATGCTGCTCGAGGCCGCTGCTGCGCTTTACCATGGTCCCTTCCTGGAAGACTCGTACTCAGAATGGGCAAATGAGCCGCGCAGCAAGCTGGAGAGCCGCTACGTGCGGCCTTGCTGGCGTTGGCGCGCGCGTTCGAGAACCGATCGGACCCGAATCGATCCATCGAGTGCTACGATCGGGTGCTGCAGGTGGACAATACGCTCGAGGACGTGCACGCCCGGGTGCTGCGCTGCTACGCAGACAAGAACGAGCCGGCATTGGTGCGCGAGCACTACTATCGCTATGCCGAATGGCTGGCGAAAGAGGTGGGCACCGCACCATCCCCAAGGCTGGCGCGCTCATACCGCCAGCTCGTGCACGAAGAGGCCTAGCGACCGCTCGCTCGCTTGCCGGCGTGCCCAACCGATAGTCCGTTCACTGCCGCCAGCCGCCGGCATACAGCCCCCGGAGTAGGGGGCCCAAAGCGGGCGCGCATCTGACCGCTACCTGGCCAAGGGCGCCTCTCCATCCTGTCCCATCCTGTCTCGGCGGCATACGCCCGCTTGCCGATAGCGGGCCCTTCCACGCCCGGGACCCTCGACTGGCTTGTAAGAGTTTTGTCAGAGGGTGCCCCCTAGAGTGTTCCTGACGGGGAAAAAACACACTCGGAGGCGCACCACAATGACAACCTTTAGCAACCTCTACCTCAAGGCTCTTTCATCGGGCCACGCTCGTCGGTATGTCCGGCTCGCGGTTCTGTCCCTGGGCGTGATGGGGGCATTGATCTCCGGCGACGTGACCTCCGCTTTCGCAGGCGATAGCGGCGGCGGCGACGGTGGCGATCCGGGCGGCTGGTAGTCCGCACCGTTTCTCTCGCCAGTTGGCCTTTTTGAACTGAATATCACCAACTGCGCTGCGCAGAGAAGCCTAGTGGTCGGCCACTAATGAATTGAGTAGAGGCGTTTGAGTTTGATACGGGCGTTGGCGGTGGTGAAGCGCCAATTCACGGCACCACCCTTAGCGTTGCGCCGGTCCTCCCAGGCCGCCACCTCCCGGGTGAGGGCGGGCTGGTCGGG
>SHYE01000130.1 GCA_009692935.1 Dehalococcoidia bacterium
ACACGCGCCTATACTATGCGTTAGTAGCACTGGTGTATCGTATCTTAGATACTCTGACTGTGGATTGGCAGCAGGCACATACACGAGAGAGCTAAAGCAGGTTGTGAGACGCTGCAAGACTCTTGGAGCGCTGATGGTCCAAGGCCTGCCAGCGTTGCCATCCAAATGGGCAGAAGCGTTGGTCCACAACCATTCACCGAATGCAAATAAGGAGAACGTACTCGCATGGCCAAGACGCGCACTTTCATTAGCTTCGACTACGACTATAATTCTGATTTGAGGGTCATGTTACTTGGGCAGTCGAAGAACGAAGACTCTCCTTTCGAGATCCCCCGCGCAGCTCCAGGCGGCAAGCCACTAAATGGACAGGCTCCTAGGGTATCAGTACTGGCGGTTAGTGAAGGACAAGCGGGTATGATGCCGGGGCAGTGGCGCCGGAGAGGCTGGTAACCCTGGTATCCAACACTGCTCAGGGGAAGAATTGAGGGGCGCGGCAAGCTGTCTACCCATGGGACAAGCGCCTTACCGCCTGAATCTTACCCTCCGGAAGCCGGGATCACGATAGCAGCCCAGGTCTACTCCGAGACAGGTTGAGTCTGGATGATGGGTCCATCCTCCCCTGCTGACACCGCGCCCGCCACGTGCTAACCTTGTCCCGCACAGCGCCCACCGACGCCACCGTTCGCCGACGGCCGGAGCGGGCGCACCACCTACAAGGAGGCCACCCAGTGGCAGATTCACTCGCAGACGTCAAGTACAAGGTCGCGGTCGCCAACCGCATCCTCAGCGCTATGGGGCTGGCGGCGGGTCACCGCCTGAGCCTGGGGCACGCCAGCATGCGCCTCCCCGACGACCCCACCAAGTTCCTGGTGAAGGGCCGCGGTTACAAGATGGACGCGCTGCCCGCCATGCTGCCCCAGGACATGATCCTCTGCGACCTCGACGGCAACATGATCGACGGCCCTCCCGGATCGACCCAGTGCTTCGAGGTGAAGATCCACTCCTGCGTGTATAAGCTGAACCCCGAGGTGCAGTCGGTGGTCCACGTGCATCCCACCTACGTGGTGTTGATGAGCACCCAGGGCCACACCATCAAGCCGTTGGCGCAGGAGGGCGTGCAGTTGGTGGCCAAGCCGCTGCCGATTTACCCGCACACGCGCACCATCCAGACCGACGAAGAGGGTATGGACCACGCGCAGCAGATGGGCAAGCACAAGGCCATTCTGCTGCAGGGCCACGGCGCCACCACCCGCGGCGCCGACTTGGAGGAAGCCGTGATGAACATGCTCCACCTGGAGGAGCAGGCCAAGATGAACTTCTACGCCCTCAGCGCGTTCGGCCCCAACTACAAGGCCATCCCCGACGAGCTGATCGCCGAGATGAGCAACCGCATCCCGCTGGCCGAGGTGCCCCACTTCAAGGAGCCGATCGCCAAAGCCAAGGGCCAGCCGCGGGTCGGCGGCGTGTGGGCGTACTACGCCGAGATGGTGTCGAAGGACCTGTAGCAGGGGACGCCGCGCAGATGATGAGCGCCCGCCGGAAATCCGGTGGGCGCTGCTAGTTATGTGACGCGATGGGCCACCCGTCATTGCGAGGCGGCGCAGCCAACGAAGCAATCCTGTTGCCTACGACACGCGCAACCGGCACAGTACCGGCCTTGACAGCCTCCCCGCCACGATTGCCACGCCTGCCCAGCCCGGCAGGCCCGCAATGACGGTTATGTGTGTGTGGCCACCGTCCTGGTAGGGGTTCGATTCATCGAACCTTACCGGCCGTGACCCAACGTCGTGCTACGGGGTCCGGTACGCCGGCTTCGTCCCCAGGGGTCACCTAAGGCACGATGAATCGTGCCCCTACCGGGGGTACCTCACCCGATAGGCGGCTTTGAGCGTGGCTTCAACCCTCCCCTAACCCCTCCCTGCCAGGGAGGGGAATGCGCTGGCGCTAGGGCAGGCCGTCGCGGAAGGCCTCGGTGTCGAGCGGGAAGATGGGGCGGCGAACGCGGTTGAACTTCAGCGTCGAGTAGTCGGAGGTGCAAACGCCGGTGCCGGCGCACTCCACCACCGCCTTCGCCAGACCCCCCAGACCAGCCCGCCAATGCACCCGGCTCTTCAGCATTACGTAGCGCTTGGCCGCCGGGTCGATGCCCAGCGACTTGAAGCAGGCGAGGTCGTGCGGCTCCACCTGGCGGGAGATGACGACGATCTGCACCTTGCCGATGTCGAGCACCGCGGTCGGGCCCATGTCCATCAGCATGCCGCGGCCCATCGGCCCCTCGTTGGTGTAGAGGCCGTCAGTGATGCGGGCGACGGCGCCGGTCACCCGCCGCGGTTGTCCCTTAAGGCCAATGCTCGGCATGTCCAGCTTGCCGCCCAGGTCCAGCGTGACGGTGGCGCCGAGGCCGGCGGCCTTCATGGCCTCGACCGCCGCCGGGTCGTAGACTGCGAAGGCCACCACGTCTTCCAGCGCGGCGTCCAGAATGCCGCCAAGCACCGTCATGGTGTCCATGGTGCCGCCCGAGGCACAGTTGTCATAGTGGTCCAGCAGCACGATAGGACCGTTGGTCATCGCCGCCGCACGGGCCAGCGACTGCTGCAATGGCTCGACCGCGTAGACGAACGCCTCACGCTGGCTCCAGGCTAGCTCCAGCAGCTCATCGCGCCAACGCTCGGCCTGTCGCCGGTCATTGTCGGTCACCACCACCGCCGAGAGCCCGGCATAGGGGATGTCGGCGTGCGGGAAACCCACGAACACCGTGGCTGCCAGTGCGCCCTGTCGTTCCATCTCGCGACAGCGCTGCTGCAGTTCGCGGTTCGGCGAATCCAGACTCGACTGCCGCATAACGTGCGGCAGCATCGGACGGTGGCCGCTGCTGACCATGGGCCGCACCTCGCCCCGCACTGCGGCCAACAGCGGCTTCCCGGCCCGCAGCGCCGTCTCGTACATGTCGACATGGGGGTAGGTCTGGTAGCCGGCCAGTGTGGTGCAGCGTGCGGCCATGTCCGGGAACAGGTTGGTGTGCATGTCGAGCGCGACCGCGATGGGCACTCGCGGGTTCACCGCCCGCAGCCGGCGCAGCAGCTCGCCCTCGCCGTCGTCCAGGCTCTGGGTGATCATCGCTCCGTGCAGGTCCAGCAGCACTGCGTCGCAGCCCGCCGCCACCGCGTCCACAATGCGCCCGGCCACGTACTCGTAGGCAGCGTCCTCCACCGGGCCGCTGGGCGCGGCGTTGGCCGCAATGGGGATGACCACCTCAGCGTCGGCCTGCTCCGCCAGATCGATGAACGCGCCAACACCGGTGCCGGTGCCTTTGTGTGCGTCGTAGGCGTCGCGGCCCTCGGTGGGGTGCTTGCGGCCTGCCGCGAACCGCGCCAGCGGGGTGGGCACCGGCGAGAAGGTGTTGGTCTCGTGCTTCATCTGGGCGATGACCAGCTTCACCGAACGCTCGCTTTCAGGCGGGCGGAGAACTGCTTGCGGAACTTGGCTACTTTGGGGTCGATGACGAAACGGCAGTAGCCCTGGTCAGGGTTCCGCTGATAGTACTGGTCGTGGTACGCCTCGGCGCGGTAGAAGGGCTCGGCGTCCTCGATGCTGGTGACGATGGGGCCGGGGAACACCTGCTGCGCCTCGACTTCCGCCATGAGCGCCTGGGCGGTGGCCCGCTGTTCGGGCGATGTCGGGAAGATGGCCGACCGGTACTGTGTGCCGCTATCGTTCCCTTGCCGGTTCAATGTGGTCGGGTCGTGCGTCGCGAAGAAGATCCCCAACAAGTCACGGTATGGGACCTCCGCCGGGTCGAACACCACCCGCACCGCTTCAGCGTGGCCGGTGGCGCCGGTACACACCTGCTGGTACGTAGGGTTGGCTCGCGCCCCACCGATGTAGCCGGACTCCACAGAATCGACGCCCTCGGTCTGCTCGAACACCGCCTCCAAGCACCAGAAGCAACCCCCTGCCAGAATCGCGACCTCCCGGCCCGCCACCTTCGTCGTCATGCTCTCGTCCATCACACCTCCGATACTGCCGAGAATACGGTGACCGTTTCCCACGCGCCCATTATCCTTACTCAGGGCGTTCGCCGTCACGGAAACCGGTGACAGATTGATGAACGCCACGGCCCCGCCTACGGAGGATCGCGCGATGACCGTGACCAACCCAGACTGGGCGCCCTTTCATGTGGGCCTGGTGGTACGCGATGTCAATGCAGTGGCCGACGCGTATGAACGCACGCTTGGGGTGCCGGCCTGGGCCCGCTACGAGGTGGCGTTCCCCGTCGTGCCCTGGGATGCCGGAGCCACCGCCAGCCGGCTGGCGGTGGCTCTCGGCAAAGCGGCCGGCACGACCTTCAAGCTGATCCAAATGCTGGAGGGCGACTGCGTGCAGAGCCGCTGGCTGGCCGAACACGGCGAGGGCGTGCACCACCTGGGCTTGTGGGTTCCCGACCTGCGGCAGGCAATGCAGAGCATGGTTGGCGGTGGTGCGATCATTGAGTGGGCGACCATTCGGCCCGACGGCGACTCGGTGGTGCACTTGCGCCCGGGCAGCACGGCAGCCGAGATCCTGCCGGCCATGCAGGCCGATCGCATGGCGTACCTGGGCCTCCCCATCGGCGGCCTCACCTTCGAGCTGTGCGGCAAGGCCCACTACGACGTCATGCTGCAACGCACCGGCGGCGACCCCAACGCGATCGTGACGCCGCCGCCGTGGCTGTTGGAGTTGGGTTGGATCGGGCCCGGCTAACCGCCGCTGCCGCCCAAAACGTCCACCTTAAGACCGTCGTGCTCCACCCAACTCTGCCGGAACGCGGCCGTGGCCTCGATCCAGTTGGCCGTGCGCGGCAGCACCGCGCCGCCGGTCCGCAGCGCCAGCGTTTCCGGCTTGTCGAGGCACTCCGGCAGGACCCCATAGTCTCGGAACGCCTTTGCCGCATCAATCAACCGCTTGCGGGTGCGGATGATCATCATGTCGCTGGTACCCAGGTGCTCCTGATGCCGCTGGTAGATGTGCCCCATACTCTCGGTGACCGCCATGTCCTGTAACTGAATCCCATTCAGTCCCGAGAACGAAATCGTTTTCTGCGCCTCGCGATCAATCTGGTAGTCGTTGCTGCGGTTCGCAATGCTGCGAAAGCGGTCGAGGAATCCGGTACCGTTGGGCATCAAGTCGGCATTGGTGTTCAAAAGCGGAATCTCGTTCTGGGTGCGGAAGGTGCCGGTGCTGTTGAAGCCGCCCCGGCGCAGCGAGATGCTCAGCGTGTGGTTGTCATCGATCGGCACCCGGGCGCCGCACCGTACCTCCATCCCCAGAATGCCGGTGGGGGTCATGGTGAAGAACGGGAACATGAAGTTGGCAATGCGCCAGTAATAGCTGTCAGCCTCCGCCGGGCGGTAGGCGCCGTACATGGTGCCCGACTCGGTCTCCACCACATCGTAGTGCGGCGAGCGGTCTTTCAGCATGTAGTAGGTGAAGGTCCCCTCGGGCACCTTCTCGTGGTCCATCGCCCCCACATGCAGGAAGCTGGCGTGTGACGTGTCGATATCACCTTCGAGCACCTGCATGTAGCTGCATTCTTGCAGCGTAGCGCGCATGGACCAGTTGCCGTCGTCCTGCATGTTGGCTTCAATGTGCGGCAGTGGTGGCGGTGTTTCGCGGGGCCCCATATAAATCCACACC
>SHYE01000131.1 GCA_009692935.1 Dehalococcoidia bacterium
CCGGTGTGCTCGTTCAGGTAAACCTCGTACCATGCCCAGCTCTTGGTGAGACCTTGAGCCAACGAGTGGTGAGGTTCCCATCCGAGTACCTGGCGAGCCCGAATGCTGTCCAGATACTGACGATCGATTTCGCCTTTTGCCTGCCCTTTAATGATAGGTTGCAGGTTCTTGCCAGATGCAGCAGTGATCTGAGTCACTAACGTGAGTGCACTGGTGGGAGTGCCTGATCCAAAGTTGAACGCAGTGCCGCGAATCCTATCCTCGCCAGCGTGCTGAGCTGTCAGGAGGTACGCGTCTACCAGGTCCTCAATGTAGAGGTAGTCCCGCTCGGGCGTACCGTCGCTGCGGATGATCGAGTCTTCACCGATGTTACAGCGACCGCATTGTGCCGGGCACTATACGAGACCAGTTGGTGTCGCCGCCACCATAAATGTTGGCACAGCGGGTTATGGTGGCCGGCAGGCCGTAGGTGACGGCATAAGACTTCGTCAGCACGTCCGTGCAGACTTTCGATGCGTCGTAAGGGTAGGTGCCGTTCAGCGTCGTATCCTCGGTGTACGGCAGCACCGGCTGGTCGCCGTAGGCCTTGTCGCTGGATGCCACGGCGACGCTCTTGACCGTCGCGATGTTCCGGCAGGCCTCCAGGACGTTCCACGTGCCCTTAATGTTCGACTCGAAAGTCGACAATGGGGACCGATTGGCCGCTCCGACAATGGCCTGAGCCGCGAGGTGTAGGCAGGTGTCGACCTCATATTCGTTGAGGGCACGCTCTACTGCCGCGTAGTCCACAATAGAACCGTGGACGATCGCCATTTTGTTCCTGATGCCATGGTCGGTCAGCTGCTGTTCTCCCGGCGAGTCGCGCACGATCCCGACGACCGTGGCTCCCGCTTCCACGAGTGCCTTAGATATCCAGCTGGCAGCGAACCCGCCCGCTCCAGTGACCAGCACCGTCCGTTTGGATCAGTACTGCCGGTCACAAGCGTTCTCAGAAGAAGAGGTCATCAGCGCTCCAATGCCGCGCCGCAGCGCTACAGTTAATGAGTGAATACCTACTTACACTAGGTTCACATCTAATCTATGGTCAAGTACATAACGTACCTACACTCATGCATGTTTAGTCAATGTATAGAGAAAGGCATGCAATCGCTTGTCATTAGTGCACTCAGAACAGGGCGCGAGCCCCGAGATGCTTGATGCTCGCCGCGCAAAATGCGTGGCACTCGGTTTCGGCTCGAATCTGGGCGACCGGCGCGAGCACCTGCGCCGGGGGCTGAGCTACCTGGCGCACTACTTGCGAGTGCTGGCGGTCTCTAGCCTGTTCGAGACCGACGCCGTCGGCCTGGTTGATCAACCGGCGTTTCTGAATGCCGTCGCACTGGTTGAGACTCCAGCTCCTCCTGAACAGGTGCTCGAATGGGCGTTGCAGGCCGAGCAGGCCGAAGGCCGAGAGCGGGATATGCGTTGGGGACCACGCACACTGGACGTGGACGTTCTGCTGTACGCCAACGAGACCATTGTCACGCGGAGTCTGGTAATCCCGCACCCCAGACTTGCGGAGCGGGCGTTCGTGCTAGCCCCGCTGGCCGAGCTAGTGCCCGGCTGGCTTCACCCGAGCCTGAAGAAGCCCATCGCAACGCTGCTTGCTGAGGTTGGGACCGCCGGTATCATCAGGGTCGAAGGGCCTGACTGGCCTGGCGCGCCAAGAAGCGTATCGCCACCGAGGCAGCGCTAAGTGCGAGGGCGAGTTGGCGGCCGCTGCGGGCGTACTGGTAGCTGTTCGGGCCCGGCCTCGGTCATGATGAACGCCCAGCCAATCCAGAGGACCACCGACATGGTCGCGACCACCAGTAACCCGACCGGGATGGCCAGCGCCCAATAGGCCTGCGTGGCAAGACCCCAGAGGAAGAGGACAGTGCCGAGAGTGGCGAACAGGCACAACGCAGCGCCCAGCAGTCGAGCGCGTTTCACTCTCGCTTAACGCTCCCTTGCCAGGAATTCACCGAGTTACGCATTGCGAAGGGCTGGCGGCAGTAAATTCGGGATGCGCTCGGTGATGGGATAGACCTCGTTACAGGCAGCGCAGTGCAACGAGCCGGTCACGACTTCGTCGCCCACCTGCTGCGCTACCTTCAGTTCGAGCGTACCCTTGCACATTGGGCAGGCAAGGATGTCCATGAGATCAAGCTTCATCGGTGATCCTAAGTAGAGATAGCACGTGCTGGCTGCTTCATGATCGCAGGGGCCATCTGAAGGGTCAAGCTCCGCATCGCTCCGTGCGAAATGGCACACACCCAGCCAGTAGCACCACCGGGCATGGAAATAGACGGCGTCATGTTCCGCTCATGCTGAGGCCCTCGAAGCACGAGCGGGCTACCGCGTCCCGGTTAGCTGGTTCTCCGCTCGCCCTTCGAGGGCCTCAGAATGAGCGGGACATGAGGTCGTGACAGGCACGCCGGCGAACCTATTTTCGTAGCAATGCCATGCTCCGCTTGACTCAAAGCTGAACGCTTACCCGCCGTGCCGGTCGATTGGAGTAAGGGCTTGTTCGACTCCTCGAGGCGCGCGCTTGTGCGTGGTCTGTCCCAGTGGGCCGATAGTCAGCATCGCGGGCTACCGCTGAAGGCAGTCCGAGGCATGTCTGACCCTTCCGGACAGGCTATACTGTGAATAAGATTGCTCCCCCTCGGGAGCCCTAAGGGCCTTCGCAATGGCTATTCCCGACTATTACGAGGTGCTGCAAGTTCATCCTATGGCCGAGTCCGAGGTGGTTCAGGCTGCCTATCGGCGCTTGGCGATGAAGTATCATCCCGACGTGAGCCCGGGAGCGCAGGCGCAACAACGCATGTCGCAGCTCAACCAGGCATACGAAATCCTGAAGGACTCGCAGAAACGCCGAGCCTACGACCGTCAACGGAGCGGAGCCACGGTCGCGGCTCCGGCTTCAAGGACGGAGGTGTATGACGCGCCCCAAGTGGAGGTGCTGCCTCGGCAAGTGGACTTCGGCGCAGTGGCGCTGGGGCAGTCTAGGGGCCTGAAGATTCGCGTTGTGAACCTAGGCCCCGGGCGGCTTTCAGGCACCATACGGTGCTTGGCGCCTTGGCTCAGGGCCACCCCCATCGAGTTCAGTGGTAACGACGTTGAGGTGAACGTGCGGTTCCAGCCTCCAACCCCCGGCACCTTCCGGTCAGGTAACGCCGTGGAGGTGGCCAGCGGTGCCGGCAGCGTCACTATTGGCGCCAGCGGTACCCGCGTGCTGACCGGTCAGGGAGCGGCGCCCGAAGGCGTTGCCAGCAACCGCACCTGGGTTGACCCCGTGACGACGTGGTCAACCACGCGCCCAGTCGTCCGCCGAGTGGACCGCACCAGCGTCCCCTTTGCGGCAACGGTGGCAATCGGGGCCATGGTCACCGGAGCCTTGTGGTTCGCCATCTACCCACCGTTGGCCGTGATTCCCGCAGGACTCGCCGCGTACCTCTTGTGGCGGCGTCACCATGCTCGGGCGCGCGGCCGGCAGCCGGTCGTTCGGCAGGCCCGGCGGGGTCCGACAGGGTTGGGCCGTTGTGAAGCCTGCGGTACCAAGCTCGATATCAGTCTCTCGGCCAAGTGTGCGCACTGCGGCGGCACCATTTGTGGCGGCTGCGGTGTCTGTCCCTGCGGGCGGGCGCAACACTAGGCGTATGCCGAAACCCACCGTTGCGGTCATCATCCCCAACTGGAACGGCGCACATCTGTTGACCGGCTGCCTCGGTTCGCTGCGGCGTCAGACGTACCGGGATTTTGAGACCATCGTGGTGGACAACGGCTCAACCGACAACAGCCTGGCGTTGATGCAGGCCAACTTCGCGGAGGTCCGGGTGCTGGCGTTGCCGGTGAACCTGTTGTTCGCCGGTGGCGTGAACGCTGGCATTCGGGCCACCGACTCGCCCATTGTGGTGCTGCTGAACAACGATACCGAAGCTGACGCCGGGTGGCTTGAGCAGCTCGTCGGTACGCTTGATGCTCATCCTGAGGCTGGTATGGCCGCCAGCAAGCTTCTGCTGTTCGACCGCCGCCGCGTGCTGCATTCGGCGGGCGACTTCTACGGGGTCGACGGTGTCCCCGGCAACCGCGGCGTGTGGGAAGACGACTGCGGGCAGTATGACCATATGGTGGAGGTCTTTAGCCCCTGTGGGGGGGCTGCGGCCTACCGTAAGAGCATGCTGGATGAGATCGGCTTGATGGATGAGGATTTGGTCGCCTATTGCGAAGATGTCGACTTGGCGTTTCGGGGTCAACTTGCTGGCTATCGGTGCGTCTTCGCGCCCCAAGCCAAGGTGTACCACATGCTGTCGGCCACCGGCGGCGGTCCTCTCGCCAGCTACTACTGTGGCCGAAACTTCTTGGCAGTGGTTGCCAAAGATCTTCCTGGCGCCATCCTGCGCAAGCATTGGCCCCGAATCGCGGGGCGGCAAATGGGCTTCGCCTGGCACTCGCTGACCCACTGGCGCGAGCCTTCGGCCCGCGCCCGGCTTCGCGGCCAACTGGCTGGGTTGCGGCTGCTGCCGTCGATGTGGCGTAAGCGGGGCGAGGTACGGGCCCACAAACGGGTTTCGGACACGTATATTGAGTCCATTCTCGGACATTAGGGGGTTGTATTAGCGCCCCGATCTACAGCATCGTCATCCCCGCCTACAACGAAGCGCATCGCATTGCTGCGACCCTGGACCGCGTGCTCGCGTACTTGGGGAGCCTGGGAACGGCCAGCGAGGTGCTGGTCGTCGACGATGGCAGCACCGACGCTACACGCGCCCTCGCAGAAGCGGCCGTGGCCGCCGCCGGACCGCACGTCACGCTGCGGGTGCTGAGTTACCAGCCGAACCGGGGCAAAGGCAGCGCCGTACGGGCCGGCTGTTTGGTGGCCCAGGGCCGGTATGTGCTGTTTTGCGACGCTGATCTGGCGACCCCTATTGAGGAGTCAGCCAAGCTCTTTGCACTGTTGGATTCTGGCAACGATGTCGCTTTGGGCACGCGCATTCAACCCGATGGCCGTGACCTGCGGGACACCCAACCCGGCTACCGCCGCGTGTTGGGCCGACTGTACAACGCCCTCGTCTCGATCGTCGCGGTCGGTGGCTTCGCCGATACGCAGTGCGGGTTCAAAGCCTTCACGGCTGAGGCGGCACGCTACCTCTTTGGCGCCCAACGGCTGATCAGCATCGTGTTCGATACCGAGTTGCTCTATTTGGCGAAGCGGAGCGGCATGCGCTTGGCCGAGGTGCCGGTGCAGTGGTCAAACGTCGGGGGCTCTCGTATGCGGGTGACACCGCAGCAGGGGGCCCTTGTCCTGCGGGACCTGGGAACCATTCGCCTCCGGCACCTCCGGACGCCGCTTCGCAGCAACGCGCCAAAGCCGTCGCAGCACCTTTCGTAGTGCAGCGACGCGCGTTGGGCGGGGGCCTGCGCCCGAAAGCCTGGCTCGCGGTGTTGGTTGGGGTGTATGTGCTGCTCGGCTGTCTCTACGCTCTGCGGACGCCCCTTTGGCAGAATCCCGACGAACCGGCCCATTACAACTACGTGCGCCAGCTATCGACCGGCGGCGGCGTTCCGGTTCTACAGGCTGGCGACTATCACCA
>SHYE01000132.1 GCA_009692935.1 Dehalococcoidia bacterium
GTGAAGGTCGTCGCCAGTCACGCCGGCCTCACCGTAGGCGAGGACGGCAAGTCGGCCCAGGCGCTCGAAGACCTCGCCCTCATCTGCTCTCTGATCGGGTTCAACGTGGTGGTGCCCGCCGACGCTGTGGAGGCCGCCCAGGCCACCGCCGTCGCCGTTGCCACCCAGGGCCCGTTCTACGTCCGCACCGGCCGGGCCCTCCTCCCCTTCCTGTACGGCAGCAGCCATCAGTTCACCCTGGGCAAGGCCGACCAACTGCGCGACGGTGCCGACGTCACTATCATCGCCTGCGGCATCATGGTCAAGGCCGCACTGGATGCCGCCGAGGCATTGGCCAAAGACGGCATTCAGGCCCGGGTGCTGAACATGGCCACCCTCGCGCCGCTCGACGAAGCCGCGATCCTCAAGGCCGCCGCCGACACCGGCGCCATCGTCACCGCCGAGGAGCACTTCGAGCACGGTGGCCTCGGCAGCCTGGTCGCCCGGGTGCTGGTGCAGAACACGCCCATCCCCCAGGAGTTCGTCGCGGTCAAGGGCCGCTACGGCCAGTCCGGCAAGCCTGCCGAGCTGCTCAAGGAGTACGGCCTCACCGCCGCCGACGTAGGTGCGGCCGCTAAGAAAGTGATCGCCCGCAAGCAAGCGCGGTAAGCACCGCGTCGCCTCTAGGACGGATGACCTCCCGCCCGCCGAAATGCCTCGGGCACAGCAGCAACCTCGGGCTATCCGGCGGGGGTGCGCGGGCGGCAGCCCTCACGAAACCTATATGGGCGGTGGGAGGGAACCACCAAGGCTCATCCGTAGGCCGCGGCTGGGGGAAGGGCCAAGCTCGGGCGGCGTACCCGAACGTCCCGCACCCGCCGGTTCCATCCGGCATAGACGCCCCCACCCACCTGTGTCACGCTAGCAGGGTCGCCCCCGCAACGCGGTGGCGCGCCCTGCGTTCTACCTGATGGGGGCCTCCGATGACCACAACCACCACTCCCTCTCCCAACCCCAGCGGCAGTACCCGCCCCGCGACCTCGAAGGTTGCCGTGGTGTATACCCAGCCGGAGACGGTGCTGGCCGACGTCGGTCGCGCCATGAAGCTGGCCGGCTATCAAGAGTACATGCCGCTGGAGCCCGAGACGCTGCTGAAGATTAACATCTCGTGGCAGCACTTCTACCCCGCCTGCTCCACCACCCCCTGGCAGCTTGAGGGCGTGATCAAGGGCCTGTACGACATGGGCTACGGCAACCCGGCCACAGGCTCCGGCCAACTCATCGCCGCGCATAACGGCACCGTGGTAGTCAACAGCCACGAGGGCGAGGTGAACAACAAGCACAAGGTGGTGACCGACAAGTACGGCCTGCCGAACGTGCACCTCAACGAGCCCGACATCCCCTGGGTGCCCTTCGTCCCCAAGAGCAACCTGCTGGTGTTGAACGAGGTCTACCCCAAGGGCATCACCATCCCCGCCATGTTCCCGGGCAAGAATATTGTGCACCTGCCCACCATGAAGACCCACGTCTTCACTACCATGACCGGTTCCATGAAGAACGCGTTCGGCGGCCTGCTGAACTTCGAGCGCCACTGGACGCACTCGGTCATCCACGAGACGCTGGTGGACCTGCTGATGATCCAGCGCGAAATCCACCCCGGCGTGTTCACCGTGACCGACGGCACCTTCGCTGGTGACGGTCCCGGCCCGCGCGCCATGCGCCCCTACGTGAAGAACACCCTGCTGGCCGGCGCCGACCCCGTGGCGGTCGACGCGATATCGGCCAAGATGATGGGCTTCGACCCGATGAGCATCAAGTGCATCCGGCTCGCCCACGAGATGGGGCTGGGCTGCGGCGACCCCCGCGAGATCGAGGTGGTGGGCGCCGACATCAGCGGCGTCGACTGGCAGTTCACCGGGAGTGAGGCCACCCTCGCCAGCCGCGGCCAAAAGCTCATCTACTGGGGCCCACTCAAGCCGCTCGAGAATGCGCTGCTGCGCTCGCCGATTGTGCCGTGGGCCTACGCCGCCAGCAACCTGTACTACAACGGCTTCTGGTACAACGCCATCGGCAAGGGCCGGGTGCGCCGCATGATGCGCACCGACTGGGGCAAGCTGTTCGAGAGCTACTAGGACGCAGAGTGGTACCATAGTACAGTACAACTCCTGCGCCGGAGGCCACTCCAATGTCGATAGAGACCACCTACTCCAACGCAAGGGCTCATTTTGCCGAGCTCTGCGACAAGGCCGTGGACGACCGTGAGACCATCATCGTGAAGCGGCGTGGCGGCCGAAGTGTGGCGATCATTGCCTTCGACGAGCTGACTTCCCTGGAAGAGACCGCGCACCTTGTGCGGTCGCCGAAGAATGCGCTCCGACTGCTGCAGGCGCTTGAGCGCGCCTACGCTCGCGCGGAGGAACCGATGACCGTGGAGCAGCTCCGCCGCGAGGTAGGACTTGACGGCTGACGTCCCCAGCGGCGGACGGCACGACCCATCGCGAGACACCGTCTTCCAGCCAGAATTCCGCGAGGACTTGACCTTCTGGATTACCACCGATAGGAACGTCGCACTGAGGGTGCTGCGGCTGGTTGACGCAATTCTCCGGGACCCCTTCGTCGGCATAGGGAAGCCCGAGCCCCTGCGCCGATTTGGACCCAACACGTGGTCTCGACGCGTCACAAGTGCGGACCGCATCATCTATGTCGTGCTCCAGGAGCGCATCGATTTCGTTAGCGCGAGGGGACACTACTAACCCATGACAACCACCTGGAACGCCGAGGCCTACGACGCCAACCACGCCTACATCTGGAACCTCGCCCGCGGCGTAGTCGACCTGCTGGATCCCCAGCCCGGTGAGCATATCCTGGACTTGGGATGTGGCACCGGCCACCTGACCGCCGCCATCGCCGCGAAGAGCGCGACGGTGCTGGGCATGGACAGCGATGCTGCCATGGTGGAGCAGTCGAAGCAAAACTACCCCGCAATCGAGTTCGTACAGAGAGACGGCGCCGACTTTGACCTGTCCGAGCGTTTCGACGCAGTGTTCTCCAGCGCGGTGCTGCATTGGATACCGCAGGCGGCGTGGGTCGCCTCCAACGTCTATCGCTCGCTCAAGCCGGGCGGCAGGTTTGTGGCTGAGTTTGGTACCAGAGGCAACGTGCAGGCTATCCTGAGCGCCATCGTCAAGGCGATGAACGGGGCCGGCTGGCACCGCACTGATGACTGGACACCCTGGTACTTCCCCACCATGGGGCAATACCTCTCGCTGTTGGAGGATGCTCGCTTCACCGTCGAGTTCGCCCAGCGGTTCGAGCGCCCAACCCCGCTCGACGGCGGCGAGGATGGTCTGCGCAACTGGCTGGAAATCTTCGCACATCGCCTGTTCCCGGAGGTGGGTGAACGCGACCGGCCGGCGGTCGAGCGGGAGGTGGAGCGCCTGCTGCGGCCGGTTCTCTGCCGCGACGGTCTGTGGACCGCCGACTACGTTCGGCTGCGCTTCGTGGCGCGGAAAGCGATGCGGGAGTAGACGTGCGTCTCGATGGTCTGATCTTCGACGTCGACGGGACGGTCGCCGATAACCTGCTACAGGTCTTCAACGCGTTCCGGGCGGGGTTTGCCGCAGGCGGGGCCGGTCACTATAGCGATGAAGACATCTTCGGCCTGTTCGGTCCCAGCCCCGAGGAGATTTTCCAGAGGGCGATGCCCTCCCAGTGGCAGCATGCTATCAAGCAGTGCTACCAGCACTACCAAGCCTCGGTTTCAGCTCAGACTATCGTCGTCCCTGCGCTGGCAGATGCGCTGGCAACAGCCGCCGGCGCTGGCGTTCGGTTGGGCGTGGTCAGCGGAGGCAGTCATCGCCTGGTGGCGCTTACCCTGGAGGCTTTGGACTTGCAGGGCCGGTTCGCCGATATTCTGGCGAACGCCGTGCCGGCCGTCCCCAAGCGCGATCATTTGGCCCGCATGGCTGGTCTCTGGAAGCTGGCCCCGCACCGGCTGGCCTACGTCGGCGACTCGCCCAACGACATGACCCACGCGCGCGACGCCGGTATGACGCCACTGGGTGCTGCCTGGGCACGCGAGAGCCGTCCGGGAGCCCTGCGACGAGCGGGTGCCGCCGCCGTGTTCACGCATCCAGGCGAATTGTTGGCGTGGCTTGCCGGCGAGACCTCAGTGTGATTTCCCGCTCCCTTCGCATCAAGTTCCTGGCATCGCTTGGCTTCGCCGTACTGGTGCTGGCGGTGCTCGCCTTCTATGCCGACGCCGGCAAGCTGGTGGAGACGGTGTCGCGGTTCAACTGGGCGTCGCTCCCAGTGATTCTGGCGCTCACGCTCTTCAACTACGCGGTGCGGTTCCTCAAGTGGCACTACTACCTGGGGCAGATTGGCGTCGAGGGTCTCGGCTGGTGGCGGAGCTGTGTGCTGTTCTTCGCTGGCCTCTCGATGGTCGTCACGCCGGGCAAGGTTGGCGAGTGGCTGAAGAGTTACCTGCTGCGGGAGATGACCGGCACCCCGTTCTTCCGGTCGGCGCCCATTATCCTGGCGGAACGGCTGACCGATGGCTTGGCGATGGTGTTGCTGGGGGCGACCGGCCTCACGCTGTCTGGCCTCGGCTGGGAAGTGATGGCGGTGATTGTGGCTGGAGGCGGCGCCATTCTGGCGGTGATTTGGGTCCGGCCGTTGGCGGGCTTCTTCCTAGACCTCGCGCCCAAGCTGCCCGGCATCGGCTCGCGGGCCATGCACCTCACCGAGTTCTACGAGGGGGCACGGTCGCTCCTTTCGCCCAAGAACACCGTGCTCGGCATTGCGTTGGGCTTCTTCTCCTGGGGTGCGGAGTGCGTGGCCTACTACCTTGTGCTTGTGGGCTTAGGTTTGCCCGAGAGCCCGTTGCTGGCAGTCCAAGCGGCATTCATCCTGGCGGCGGCATCACTGGGCGGCTCACTACTGCTGACCCCGGGGGGCCTGGGCGTGGCCGAGGGTGGTATCACGGGGCTGGCACAGTACCTGGTGGGCGCCTCCACCGAACTAGCCACCGCCTCAGCGATTCTGATCCGGGTCAGCACGCTGTGGTTCGGCGTGGTGCTAGGGTTCATTGCCCTGGCCATCGCCACCCGAATGCTGGGCAAGCAAACGGCCGCACCAGGGGGTGCGGCCGTGACTGACAGCTCGGGACAGGTCTAGGCCGCCGACCCGATCGCACTCAGCCGATAGGCGGTTGCGCGCCCAAGCCGCTGCGCCTCGCTGGGCATAGACTTGCGGCTGGCATCCAGCCCACCCTCCCGATCCAGCATCAGCCGCATGAGCGAACTGGCGGCACTTGGGAACTGGTGCATCAGGTGGCGGGCGGCGGTTGCATCAACGGTAAGCACCACCGCGTCGGTTATTGCCCGCACCGTCGAGGTGCGGCGTCCATCGCCCATCAGCGCCATCTCACCTGCAACGTCGCCGGCAATCAGGGTCGCAATCTGCCGCGGAATCCGGTTCAGCGGTGTGGTGCGCTCCACCCCGAGTTCTTCCGCCTCCACCACGCAGATGG
>SHYE01000133.1 GCA_009692935.1 Dehalococcoidia bacterium
AGCGGTTCAGGTGTACCCTCTGCCCACGCCTCTCGGCCGACCGGTGGTAGAATGAGCCTGCCGCAATTCTTCCCTGGACACCGCTTTGATCGCGATCATCGACTACGGCGCCGGTAACATTCGCAACGTGCTGCGCGCCCTCAAGAAGCTCGACTACGAAGCCGAGATCACCGCTGATCCCGACGCGATCCGCAAGGCCAGCGCGGTAATACTGCCGGGCGTGGGCGCTGCCGCCGATACGGTGCAGGGCCTGAAGGAACGCAGGCTTGACGACTTGGTGCGACGCCTCATAGAGGACGACCGTCCGTTTATGGGCGTCTGCGTTGGGCTCCAGGTCTTGTTCGATGCCACCGAAGAGGGCGGCGACGAGCCGTGCCTTGGGGTGTTGCCGGGCAAGGTGGTGCGCTTCCCTCGGGAGCCAGGCTTCAAGGTTCCGCACATGGGCTGGAATCAGGTCTCCCAGCACGCCGAGTCTCCGGTCTTCGCCGGGGTGCCCGACGACAGCTACTTCTACTTTGTCCACAGCTATTACGTGGCGCCCCAGGATCCCAGAATCATTGCCGGCACCACCAGTTACAGCCTCGATTTCACCAGCGCGATCGTCCGGGGCAATCTGTTTGCCACCCAGTTCCATCCCGAGAAGAGCGGCGATCTAGGGCTGAAGATTTATGACAACTTCCTGAAGGCGACTCTTGGACGTCATACCCGCCATTGACCTGCGGGGCGGCCGCTGTGTGCGGCTGTTCCAGGGCGACTACGACAAAGAGACGGTGTTTTCGGACAACCCGGCAGCCACGGCATGCCGGTGGCGCGACCTTGGGGCGACCCGCCTGCATGTTGTGGATCTTGACGGCGCTAAGGACGGCGTGCTGACCAACGCCGGCGCCATCCAGGCCATCCTGAGTGCCGTCGAACTGCCGGTCGGCCTGGGCGGCGGCCTGCGCACCATCGAGACCATCGACCTGGTGCGCAGCTGGGGTATCGACCGGGTTCACCTGGGTACCGCAGCCGCCCGCGATCCGGCGCTGGTGCGAACCGCCTGTCTGCAGCACCCCGGCGCGGTTGTGGTGAGCGTTGACGCCCGCGACGGCAAGGTAGCGGTGGATGGCTGGCGCACCGCGACCAGCACCGATGCCCTGGACCTGATACGCGAGATGCTCGACGTCGGCGTGGGCCGGTTCGTGTACACCGATATCGCCCGTGACGGCACCAACACCGAGCCTAACTTCCAGGCGCTTCAGCAGGTGGTTGCCACCGCGCTCTGCCCGGTGGTGGCCGCCGGAGGAGTCAGCTCGGTGGCTCACCTCCAGCGGTTGCAGCAGATCGGCGTCGAGGGCGCCATCATCGGACAGGCCCTGTACACCGGCGAACTCGACCTGCCGGAGGCGCTGCGGGCGCTCGCGGCATGTTGACCGCACCGCCGTCACCGTGAGCCTCCCGAGCACCAGCGACTCGGCGGATGCGTACCGGCAGGCGCTCGCGTATCTCGAATCCTTCATCCACGGCCGCGGCGAGCCCCCTGCCGATCGCTATGCCGCCGGGCGGGACCGCATGGCGGTCATGCGGGAGTTGATGCACGCCTTAGGGCGCCCGCAAGATCAGTTCCGCTCAGTGCATGTCGGGGGCACGTCCGGCAAGGGTTCCACCAGCGTCTTGATCGCTGCTGGGCTGCAGGCTTCGGGACATCGCACCGGCCTGCATACAACCCCCTATCTGCAACACGCTACCGAGAAGCTGGTCATAGACGGCCGGCAGTCGTCCCAGGCAGACGTGGTGGCGTTGGTCGATGGTTTGCGTCACGCTTTGGCGGGGCTTCCTGCGTTGGACCAGCAAGCGGGCTTTGTCCAGCGCTGGACAGCCCTGGTGTTCATGTGCTTCGCCCAACAGGCGGTGGACTTCGGCGTCATCGAGGTCAGCCTCGGCGGCCGGTACGATGCCACCAATGTGGTCACGCCGGCGGTGTCGGTCATCACCAACATCGGCCACGACCACCTTGAGGCGCTGGGGCCAACGCTGGCCGATGTCGCCTGGCACAAGGCCGGCATCCTGAAGCCCGGCGTGCCGGCCGTCACCGCCGCCACCGGCGAATCGCTGGCGGTCATCGAGCAGGAAGCAGCGGCAGTCGGCGCGCCGCTGTGGGTGGTGGGCCGTGACGTGCGCCTGAGTGACGTGCGCTGCACCAGCGACGGTACCTGCTTGCGGGTGGACACGCCTGCGGGTGCATGGCCGGCGGTCAGGCTGAAGCTCCTAGGCCCGCATCAGGCGGTGAACACCGCCACGGCCATCGCCGCGCTCGACGCACTTCAGGTGGCGGGCGTCGCCGTTGACCAGCAGGCTGCGTGTGCTGCGCTTGCGGCGGCGACGGTTCCCGGCCGTTTCGAGGTGGTGCAGACCAACCCCACCATCGTGCTTGATGGAGCGCACAACCCGGAGAAAGCCGCCAGCCTGACCGCGGCGCTGCGGGCCAGCTTCCCCGGCCGTCAGGTCACCCTTGTCTTGGGTGTAGGCGCCTCCAAAGATCTACCCGACATCCTGACGGCCCTGCGCCCAGTGCTCGCTCACGTGGTGTGCACCGAAGCCTCGGTGATTGCGAAACCGGCCGTCCCGGCCCAGGCGTTGGCCCAGGCGGTGCGCAGTGTCGGGATTCCGGCCGATGCTGAGCCCGACCCGCACGCTGCCGTCGGCCGCGCCTGCGGCATCGCCGGGCCGGATGGCCTGGTCTGTGTCACGGGATCAATGTACCTTGTGGGTGCCGTGCGCGGCTGCTGGCATCCGGCAGTAACCCCCATAGGAGGCAGCGGATAACGGGAGTATTGGTGGCGCTGTTTGTGCTTGCGGCCCTGGCCATGGTGGTGGCCATCGGGGTGTACGTGGCTGGTCGCCTCCGCACCGGCGAGCCACTGACCGTCTCGCCTCGGGTGGTCTTGCTAGGGTATCTGTATCTGATGTCACTGGCGGGGCTGCTCACCTGCACCCTGGGTTTGACCACCAGCCTGAAGGTTGGCCTTGGCACCGCGCTCGGCAGCGACTTCAGCTACTACCGCCCGATGCGCCTGGCGATGCCGCTGCCGGTCATCGGCGCGCCCAAAGACGAGGCGATCACCGTGGGGGAGGCCGCCCGATTCGAGGCGGAGCTTGAGCGCCAGCGCCGGCAAGACATCATCCAGTCGGCCACCGCAGTGGTGGTTGGGTTGGTGGTCTTCGCAGCTCACACGCTCGGCCGCCGGCGGGTCGGGCTGTTGCTGCCCACGGTCGATAGCCTGCTGCGACGGGGCTATACCGCGTTCCTGCTGGCGGTCTTCGGCATCGGCGGGCTGATAGGCCTTATCATGGGACTACAGGCTCTGCTGCAGTTCTGGCTGCTGCCGACGCCCGACGAGTTCAACTACCGCAATCCACCGGGCCAGAGCGTCGCCACAGCCATCGTGTTTGTGCCGCTGTGGCTGTTCTACTTGCTGGCGTTGGTGCGCCAGAGCCGTGACCAGGAGGCCTAGTGCTCACCGTTCGGGTTATTCCCTGTCTGGATGTGAAGGCCGGCCGCGTGGTCAAGGGCGTGAAGTTTCGCGACCATCGCGACGCCGGGGATCCCGTGGAGTTGGCCGCTTACTACAACAGCGAGGGCGCCGACGAGCTGGTGTTCTACGACATCACGGCATCCAGCGACGAGCGTCCCATCATGATCGATGTGGTGGAACGCACTGCCGACCAGGTGTTCATTCCACTCACCATCGGTGGCGGCCTGCGCACCGTCGAGGACATGAAGCGCATGTTGGTGGCCGGGGCCGATAAGGTCTCGATCAACACCGCGGCCGTCCGTAACCCGCAGCTCATCGCCGCTGGGGCCGAGCGCTTCGGGTCGCAGTGCATCGTGCTGGGCATGGACGCTCAGCGGGTGACCGACAGCGGTTCGCCCCACTGGGAGGTACGCACCCATACCGGGGCCGACGGCGGGCGCTCCAGTGGCCTCGACGCCGTCGTGTGGGCGCGCCAGGCCGTCGACTTGGGGGCAGGCGAGATCGTGGTCAACAGCATCGACGCCGACGGTACCAAGGCCGGCTACGACCTGGAGCTGCTGCGGGCCATCTCCGAGACGGTGTCGGTGCCGGTGGTGGCCAGTGGCGGCGCGGGTACGCTGCCCCACTTCGCCGAGGCTGTGTCGCAGGGCAAGGCCGACGCCGTGCTCGCCGCCAGCATCTTCCACTACGGCAGCTATAGCATCCGTCAGGTCAAAGACTACATGGCCGGGCAGGGCATCCCGGTCCGGCCATGATTCGGGCGCGCCATGCCCGAGCGTAGCGCCGATTGGCTGGCGCAGGACCAACGCGATGTTCAGGTGGTCCGCCATTCCATTTGAAGGGGTTCCAATGGTGAAGTTTGATGAACAGGGGCTGATTCCCGCGATCGCGCAAGATGCCCGCACCGGGCAGGTGCTGATGGTCGCGCACATGAACGCCGAGTCGCTACAGCGCACGCTGGAGAGCGGGCAGGCGTGGTTTTGGAGCCGCAGCCGCCGGGAGTTGTGGCATAAAGGCGCCACCTCGGGGAGCTTCCTGAACGTGAAGTCGGTGACCGCGGATTGCGATAGCGATGTGTTGCTGCTGCAAGTGGAACCTGAGGGGCCCGCCTGCCACACCGGCGCCGTGTCCTGCTTCTTCGAGCCGGTGCAGGGCGATGCCACGGCGGCATTCGGCGTGACTCTCGGCTCGCCCGACGCGATGGCGGAGCTGTTCGCAACTATCGAGGCTCGCAAGACCCACCAGCCCGACGGCAGCTACGTGGCGAGCCTGCTGAAGGCCGGGCCACAGCGGGTGGCGAAGAAGGTGGCGGAGGAGGGCGGCGAGGTGGCCATCGCCGCCGTCAGCGAGAGCGACGACCGTGTCGTCTCTGAGGTGGCCGACCTGTGGTTCCACTCCCTGATCCTGCTCGCGTCGCGCAACCTCACCCCCGGCCAAGTGTGGGCCGAACTCGAAAGCCGGAAGCGCTAGCACCTAGATTCGAGCTAGGACAACGAAAAGCCCCCTCCGAAGAGGGGCTTGCATGTACAAATGGCGACCCGGCCGTGACGCCCAAAGCGTCCACTGGATGGCGGTTGCCTTAGAGCGCGCCGCCTAATGGCCTCGGGGTTGCTGCTGGAGGAGTCTGCACCACGCTGGGTGAGACGCCTATTGCCTCGGACCCTGTTAGCGAGGTGGCTCGCTAGGTGCCCGAGTAGTCTCCTGGAGCGATTCCCTCGCAACATTGACTCCGAAGCCTCGATATTCGTTACGCAGACGGGTACCGCTCCTGCTCAGTCGGTGGTTGGTCAGACGCTTCTGAAGCTTTGTAATGGAGCTGGCGTCCCGCCCTCAACGTCCACGGATTGCGACACTGCCATGCTGCCCTCCTAGTCGCCAGCGGCATCGATGTGAAGTCCATTCAGCGACGCTTGGGACACTCCAAGGCATCAGTAACGTTAGACACCT
>SHYE01000134.1 GCA_009692935.1 Dehalococcoidia bacterium
AGATGGCTGCGCTCTGCTATCACAAGGCACACTATCTAGCGGATCAGCTCTGCCGCCTGCCCGGTTTCGCATTAGAGTTCGACACGCCCTTCTTTAACGAATTCACGCTACGGTGCCCCGTGCCCCCGGCCGATCTGAACCGGCGGCTCGCCGCTCGGGGCATCCTGGGCGGGCTCGATGTGACCGACCAGGTGCCCAATGGCTGGCTGCTATGCTGCACCGAGATGAACAGCCGCCGTGAACTGGACCTGCTGATAGAGGAAGTGGTCGCCATCGCCGGCGACCTTGAGGGAGTTCATCGTGGCTGAAACGCCTGGCCGGCCGGGTGCTGCCACCGGAAAACTGCTGTTCGATGTGAGTGTGCCCGGCCGGCGTGCCACCGCTTTTCCAGCGTGCGACGTGCCCGAGAGCCCGCTGCCGTCCGCTGACCTGCTGCGCGACGATCTGCGCCTACCCGAACTCAGCGAGGGCGAGGTGGTGCGCTACTTCACCCACCTGAGTTCCCTGAATTACAGCATCGAGAGTGGGATGTATCCGCTGGGCTCGTGCACCATGAAGTACAACCCCAAACGGAACGAGGATGTGGCCCGCATGCCAGGTTTTGCTTGGGCGCATCCCCTCACTCCCGCCGCCTCGGCTCAAGGGGCGCTTCAAGTCCTCTTCGACCTTCAGCAGTGTCTGGTGAACATCACCGGCATGGCCGGGGCCGGCCTGGCGCCCATGGCCGGGGCCCATGGCGAACTGGCCGGCGTCCTGATGATCCGCGCCTACCACGATGCCCGGGGAGACACCGGCCGCCGCAAGATCCTGGTGCCCGACTCGGCGCACGGCACCAACCCTGCGACGGCGGCCATGGCGGGGTATGCGGTGGTGTCTATCCGATCTGACGTGCATGGCAACTGCGATATGGAGCACCTGCGCTCGGAGCTGAGACCCGACGTGGCCGGCATGATGCTCACCCAGCCGAATACCCTCGGCCTGTTCGATACCCAGATCGAGGCGATTGCCGCCGCACTGCACCAGCATGGTGCGCTGCTCTATGGCGATGGCGCCAACATGAACGCACTGTTGGGCCGCACCAAGCCTGGGGCAATGGGCTTTGACGTGATGCACCTGAACCTGCACAAAACCTTCAGCACGCCGCATGGTGGCGGTGGCCCGGGCGCCGGCCCGGTGGTGGCGGCCCCGCATCTGTTGGAGTACCTTCCGGCCCCAATCGTGGAGCATCGTGAGGGTTCGCTGCACTTCGCTGTGCCCGCCAACAGCATCGGGCCCATGAGCGGATTCGCCGGGAACTTCGGGGTACTGCTGCGAGCGTATGCCTATATCAGGACGCTGGGCGCCGACGGCTTACGGGAAGTGGCCGACAACGCCGTTCTCAATGCGAACTACGTGCGTTCTCAGCTGACCGATGTGTATGCGCTGAAACACGACCGTCCCTGCATGCACGAGGTGGTGCTGAACGGCACCCGACAGAAGGCGAAGGGGGTGAACACCCTGGCTATCGCCAAGCGACTCATCGACTACGGATTCCACCCGCCCACGATCTACTTTCCGCTGATTGTGGAAGAGGCGCTGATGATCGAGCCCACCGAGACCGAGAGCCGCGAGACCCTCGACGCCTTCATCGCTGCCATGCGCGCGATCGCTGAAGAGACAGAACACGATCCCGAGGTGATGCTCAGCGCGCCACACTACGCCCCGGTCGGCAAGCTCGACGAGGCGACGGCAGCCCGGCGCCCGTACCTGCGATGGCGGCCTGAACCCGCTGACGCCCCCGTTGCTGATGGGTAGGCACATGGGGATAATTCTCAAACTCCCCTAAACTCGCTTCCCTTTTCTGAAATCAGCTTGATATAATCAGCTAGCATTTCAAGAGAGCGAAGCGCAGTAATCAATGGAACAAGATATCACCCGGTTCCTCGATCACCTTCAGCGTGACAAGGACTTTTCGCCGAATACGCTGATAGCCTATCGGAACGATCTCGAGCAGTTGCTGACGCACCACCGCGGCATGCCCAGCAATGGGTCGAGCGCTGCCGGTTGGGCGGGGGTAACGGCCAACACGGTGAATAGCTACTTCCGCGACCTGCAGGAGCGCCACTACGCCCCGGCCACCGTGGCCCGGAAAATCGCCTCGGTGAAGTCCTTCTTTCACTACCTGTCGGATGAGAAGACCGTCGCCTCGAACCCGACCGACGGTGTGGCTTCGCCCGGCGTGCGGCGAGCGCTCCCCAAAACCATCTCGGCGAACGAGGTGGGCGAGTTGCTGCTGCAGCCCAGCAAGCGGGACACCCCTGAGGCGCGCCGGGATTGGGCTATGCTGACCTTGCTGTACGGCACCGGCATGCGGGTCACGGAGCTGGTGAAGCTGAACGTCGATGACCTGAGATTGGAAGAGCAGAGCCCTGCGGTGCGCTGCATTAGCCGAACCGGCAAACCGCGCCTTATCCCACTTCGGCCCGAAGCCGTCGGACCGGTGCAGGAGTACCTGAGCGTTGAGCGCGACCGGCTGGTGAAATCGGCGAAAGAGCGAGCCCTGTTCGTCAATCGCCGGGGCGATCGCCTGACCCGCCAGGGTTTCTGGCTCATCCTGAAGAACTACGTGAAGGCGGCGAACCTGCGTATCGAGATCACACCGCATATGCTGCGGCACACCTTCGCGACGCACATGCTGAGTTCGGGAAACCTGAACTTGCGCGAGCTGCAGGCATTCCTGGGCCACGCCAGCATCGCGACCACGCAAGTGTATACTCTGGTGCAGCAGGAGTCTGGCGCTGCCGCCACGCGCCGCACCAGCTAACCGCAAGTCCCATCCATGAGGTGCGCAATGAATCGCCGGCTGCCGGTGCTGCTCTTGGGCGCGCTTCTCATCGCCACTGCCTGTACGACGTCAGGAGATGGTGGGAAGCCGGGCTCGGCCGGGGCGCCTGGACCAGCGGGTAACCAGGGGCCCGGTGCGCCGCCGGCTTCCGACGTAGCGCCTGCCGACATACCGCCACCGCCGGACAGCGATCCCTATGACCTAGCGCAGCGCTTTCGGCAGGGCACTGGCGGACCCATTCCCAAGACCCGTTCCTGCCCTCGCCGCCCCAGCGAGCCGGGCGCGGTCGACACCTTCACCGTTACCAATCTTCAGAGCTTCAGGCGCTTCGAAGCGCAGGCCACCCTCAAACTAGTGACGCCGCACGCCTACTGGTACGTAGAGAACGGGTTTGCGGTGGACGACGGCTTGCTCGCCCGCTCCGCCGAGACCTTCGAGCAGAAGACGGTGCCCACCAACGTGAAGTACTTCGGTGACACCATATGCACCGGGTTCGATGGTGATCGTCGCGTGACGGTGCTGGTGACCCGGTTCGACGGCGCGGCGGGCTACTACAACTCGCCCGACGAATACCCGAAGGCAGTCCATCCCCATAGCAACGAGCGCGTCATGCTCTACATCAACGGCGCTGGGCTGCGCCCCGGCAGCAGGGCGTTCGACAGTGTGGTGGCGCATGAGTTGCAGCACGCGCTGCACTGGCACGCCGACTCCTCGGAGGAGAGCTGGGTGAACGAAGGCCTCTCGATGCTGGCCGAAGAACTAAACGGCTATGGCGGTAACTCGGCGCAGACGTACGAACGCAATACTCAGGTGCAACTCACCGATTGGCAGGAGAGCACCTCGGACAATGGCGCCCATTACGCCACCGCGCATCTGTTCATGCGGTTCTTGGGCGAACATTGGGGGGGCTACGAGCGCCTGAAAGATCTGGTTGCCGAACCGAAGAACGGCATAGCCGGCGTAGACGCCTATCTCCAGAAAATTGATTCGGCCGATCGCTACCCGGAAGTGTTCCGGCGCTGGCTGGTGGCTAACCTGGGCGTCAGAACCAACGAGCGCCGCCTGAACTACACCAATCTGCAGGTGGGAGTGTCCCCCTCGCCCCGACTCTCAGCGACCACAGAGGTGAATGACAAGAGTCTGCAGTACGCCGCCCGCTACTATGAACTCAAGCCCAACGAACGGTCCGCCACCATCGACTTCATCGGCGCAACAACCGCTCGCTTGCTGCCCACGGATGCGCCGAGCGGCAGTCACTTTTGGTGGGGTAACCAGGGCGACTCAACCGATACCACACTGACACGGGAAGTGGACCTTACCGCAGTCCGCACCGCTTCGCTGCAGTTCAAAACCTGGTACGAAATCGAGACTGGGTGGGATTTCGCTTACGTGGCGGTGTCCGAGAACAGCGGCGCTACCTGGACGCCCCTCGTTGCCCAAGGGACCACAAGCGACAGCCCGCTCGGCACCAGCTACGGCCCCGGCTTCACGGGCCGCAGCGGCCGCGGGGCCGAACCACGCTGGGTCGACGAGCGCGTTGACCTCTCGGCGTATGCTGGAAAGAAGCTAGTGCTGCGGTTTGAATACGTGACCGATGAGGCCGTGCACCGCAGCGGGTTCGCCGTGGATGACATCCGCATACCGGAAATCGGGTTCACCGATGACGCAGAGTCGAACCAGGGGTGGACGGCCTCGGGATTCGTGCGGACCGACAACGTGGTGCGGCAGGCGTACTCGGTGCAACTGGTGGAGATACCCAGCAACGGCGACGCAAAGGTGCGAGAGTTGGTGCTCGATAGCCAGAACAGGGGTGCCATGAGCGTCTGCTGCTTCACCCAAGGACTGGACCGTGCCGTCCTTATCGTTGCGCCGATGGCGCCCCTAACGCGCAATCCTGCGAGTTACCAGCTGCGCATCAAAACCGGGCCTTAGCCTAATTCTGCCCGGCCGTTAAGCCGTGGCCCATGAAGCCACCCTCGCGCAGTCTTCGGAGCGCCTGACCTTCGAGTTGGCGCACGCGCTCTCGGGTGATGCCGAGTTGCCGGCCAATGTCTTCCAGTGAGCGCTGAATGTCATCGTCGAGCCCGAACCGCAACTCCAAGACGCGGGGCTCACGCTCGGTGAGGCCCATCAACCCCTGGCGAATATCACGCTTGAACTCAGCGTCAGTCACCACGTCCAACGGCGCCGGGTTGCCCAGGTCCTCCACAAAGTTGCGCAATAGGCTGCCGTCTTCCGAGTCGCCCACCTCCATCTCAAGCGAGGTGATGCCGCGAGCAGCCTGCTCCACTTCCCGAACCCGGCTCTCGGTCATGCCAACGGCCTTCGCTACCTCTTCGACAGTGGGGTCGCGCCCCAGTACTACCGCGAGGCGGCTCTTCGACGTGGTGATCTTGTCGAGCGCAGCTTGCACCGACACCGGCAACCTGACCATCCGGCCGCGGTTGGCCAGCCCGCGCTCCACGGCTTGGCGGATCCACCAGGTGGCATAGGTGCTGAAGCGGTAGCCCAACCGCAGGTAGAACAGCTCCACCGCGCGCATCAGCCCAAGGTTGCCCTCTTGGATTAAGTCGAGGAGCGGCAAGCCGCGGTTCCGATACCACCGTGC
>SHYE01000135.1 GCA_009692935.1 Dehalococcoidia bacterium
CGTAAGAGCTCAGTGTCGGTGAGTTGGCCTTGAGGACCTGCGGGTTAAAGCCGCGCTGCACGATCCCGCAGCAACTGATGAGCGTCGTCTCGGCGGGGGAGTCCTGAGGGGACGGCGCGTCCCCTCAGGCAGGGGCGTGGGGGTGCCCCCCACTTCGAGACCCTTAGGGGTGGGCGGGTGGGAAGAGCCAACACTCCTCCGAAGACGCGAACTTTCTCAGCGCTCTAGCGATGACCTCATCAAGACCGCAGTCTGACAGTCCGCCGGACGCTGGTGCGCGATGCTTGCAGCAATCCCGCCGCGCTCACACCCCCGCTGTGATCGCCCCGGCCCGCAACTGCCGCAACTGCGCCAGATGGTCGCGGTCGTGCCCTGCCGTGCCGGCGACGAGGCTCTCCAGCGTGAGCCGGCCCGTCTCGGCGTGGGTGCGGGGGCGCAGCAGAGCCTCCGGGGGCAGCGCGGAGAGCAGCTCCACCATCGATAGCCGCGCTTCGGTGTAGGCGGGCAGAATCACCTCGGTCACACCGTCCTGGTAGCGGTGATCGCGCGCCGCCGCCTGTTCGTCCCAAGCCGGCAGCGTTGGGTTGTCCTCCCCGGCCACCCGGCGCATCCGCTCGGTGTGCACCCGGCACGTGTCCCGCAGGTGGCATAGCACCTCCTTTATCGACCATTCGCCTGCCGAGGGCCGCCAGCGGAGCTGCTGCTCGGTGAGCGGCGCTGCCAATGTGTTCAGCTTGGCGGGAGTGCTTGCCAGCAGTCGGATTGAAAGCCAGGTATCCATTCGGTCGGTGCTCCTCAGGAGAATCGGGCGTGTTCTGCCCCGGTTCGATCATATATGCTTGGCGCATGCGCACGGCACCACCCATTGCTGGTCCACCTGCTGGTTTCGGTGTCAGGCTGCGGGGGCAGTCGCTCCTGTTCCTGAGCCTTTGGCTCCTCTCAATCCTGACTGCCGGATGCCAGGGCGTTGCGATTCCGTTCATCAGCGCGCCCACTCCTACGCCGGGTCCGGTACCCGAGGGGTGGATGCTGCATCAAGTCGCGCGGGCGCAGACAGAGGTGCCCACCGGCTGGCTCACCGTCGAGATGAGGGCGGATAAAGTGGACGAAATGATCCTTCGTCTGCGCGACACGAACCCCCAAATGATGGATATGATGGAGCGCGCCAAGCTGCAGGAGGGCCTGCTGTTGATGGCTGCCGATCCGGAGTCCTCGCGCGGATTCGCGGCGAATGTGAATGTGGTGCAGGGCAACAAGAGCGCCTCGTCACTGGGAGAGTACTGGCAGCTCGGCCGCAAGCGCCTGGAGGCATCCGGTATCGAGACTGAAGAGGGCAATTTGCGCGTGGTGGGCGGGCGCGACGTGTTGTTCGCATCGCTCACCCAAACCATGCGCTTGCTCAGCAGTCAGCAGGTGCGCGTACGTGGCGAGCAGGCCATGGTCGACTTGGCGAATGAGCGCTACATCGTCACCCTTACCTTCAAAGATGAAGAACGCTCCCGCTATAGCCCGCTGCTCGAGCAGATGATGAGGACCATCCGCTACGCCAACTAGACTTACCGAGGAGAATCGACATGACGACAGCAAGCACACCCCAGATTACTGCCCAGCGTTTCGCTCAAGGTCGCAGCTTTCGCGACTGGGTAACATACATCGGCGGCGCCGATAACCTTAACCGTCCGGGCGTGGGTTTCAACGGCAGTGTGCGCGGTAACTACCAGGCCTGGGTGCAGAACTTTTTCGACACCTTCCATCTAGCCGACCACCAGGTTGAGGCGTTGCAAGACCTGGCGGCCCGGCCCAACGGCCCCGCCAAGGTCATCGCCATCGCTGAATGTTGGTCGTCCGACTCTCGTCGCGAGACGCCCACGGTGGCCCGGATTGCCGAAGCCGCTGGCATGGAGCTGCGTATCTTCAACCGCGACAGCTTGGACAGCAAAGAGCCAAGCCCGGCTGACGCCAGCGAGCAGACCGGCAACGGCGATCTGATGCATCAGTTTGTGAACCACAAGAACGGCCAAGACTGGCTCTCGATACCGGTGGCTGCGTTCTTCACCAAGGACATGCAGTACCTCTACCACTTCACCGAATACGCCGCCATTTACAAGAAGGACGAGTACATCCCCCGGGTGCGGGGTCCGATCGCCGGTGACACCCCAGAGCAAGCGGCAGCCCGCATCAAGGGCTTCGCTGCCTTCCAGGACAGTCCATACTTCCGCGTGTGGGCCGATGCCAGCGTCGACGAAATCATTACCGGCTTGTGGGATGCCGTCACCCGCTGACGGCTGAACGGTATACTGAACCCATGACCTCAAGCCCAATCCCCACGCTCGCTACGGCCGCCGATGTCGCCGCCAACATCGCTGCGGTGCAAGCGCGCATCGCTCGGGCAGCGGAGTCGGTGGGGCGCGACCCGGAGAGCGTGACCCTGGTGGGGGTGAGCAAGACGTTTCCCCCGGAGCTGGTGACCTTCGCTCACCAGGCGGGCCTTCGCCACTTCGGCGAGAACTGGGTGCAAGAGGCCGAAGACAAGCTGCCGGCGTTGGCCACGCTTGCTCCCGGGCCGCAATGGCACTTTATCGGCCACCTGCAGACCAATAAGGTGAAAGCCGTGCTGGAACTCTTCGACATCATCGAGAGCGTCGATTCTCTGCACTTGGCGGAGGCCATCTCTCGCCGGTCCGCCGGCCGCATGGTCCCGATCCTCCTGGAGGTGAATGTCGCGGCCGAGGCCACCAAGTTCGGGTTTGCGCTTGATGAGGTCCCCCACGCGGTGGCGCAGGCGCGGTTGTTGCCGGGCATCGACCTGCGTGGCCTGATGACCGTGGCGCCCGAAGCGGCCGAGGCTGACCAAGTGCGGCCCGTGTTCCGGGCACTGCGGGAGCTGGCGCACGCCCAGGGGCTCGCCGAGCTCTCCATGGGCATGACCAATGATTTCGAGGTGGCCATCCAGGAGGGCGCTACCATGGTGCGCCTGGGCAGGGCCATCTTCGGCGCACGGGCTAGAAGGGCAGTGGCATGAGCGACGGCATCGGCACGCTGGCGCTGGTCGGCGGTGGCGTCATGGGCGAGGCAATCGTCAAGCGCCTGCTGGATCTGGGCATCACGACTGCCGCGCAGGTGCGGGTGGCCGAGGTAAGCGGCCCGCGCCGCGACGCCCTCACCGCCGGCTACGGTTTCGCCTGCACGCCTGATATCGCAGACGCCAGTTCCGGCGCCGATACCATTCTGCTTGCGGTGAAGCCCCAGAACATGAGCGACGTGTTCGCTGCCTGCGACGGCAAGCTCCGCGCCAACCAGCTGGTGGTCTCGATTGCGGCGGGTGTGACGCTGAAGACGCTGACGCAGGGCCTCAACCATCACGCCGTGGTGCGGGTTATGCCCAACACTCCCGCCCAAACCGGACAGGGCATGAGTGTCTGGACCGCCGAGCCCCACGTCACCGAGGCGCAGCGAGCCACGGTGCAACAAATCCTGGCCGCCGTCGGCGATGAGCTATACGTCGCGGGAGAGCGCTACATCGATATGGCGACGGCGATCAACGGCAGTGGCCCCGCCTACGTGTTCCTGTTTATCGAGGCGTTGATCGACGCTGGAGTCCATATCGGTCTGCCGCGCGATGTGGCTGAGCGCCTGGCGCTGCAAACCGTGGCCGGGTCGGCGGCCTATGCCAAGCAGACCGGACTGCATCCGGCGGTTCTCCGCAACATGGTCACGTCTCCCGGCGGTACGACCACCGAGGCGCTGCTGGCGCTGCAGCAGCAGGCCTTTCCGGCGGCCATCATCAGCGCTGTCCAGGCAGCCTACGAAAAATCCATTGCCCTCGGTAGGGATCAACACGCGTGAACGCCACCAACTACTTCATCCAATTCGTCAGCCTGCTCTCCACGGTACTCACCATCGCCATCGTCATTCGATCGCTGCTGTCGTGGTTTCCCAACGTCCCGCGTGAGAACCCCTTGGTGGAGATTCTGTTCCAGGTCACCGAGCCAGTCCTGGGCCCGATCCGGCGCTTCTTGCCGACCATGGGGGGCATCGACTTCTCCCCGCTGGCAGCCATCCTGCTGTTGCAGTTCATCGAGGAAGCGGCGATTTCACTCGTTAAGGCGTAGCCGATGCCGGAGTTCGCCGCCGGTCAGCCCCGCGAACTCCACCAGCTTCGACCGGTTCGAGGCGCCCTGCACCACGGTCACCGCAGACGCCGTTAGCTTGGCCATGCGAGCCAGCAGTTGCTCCACGGCGGCGTTAGCTCTGCCCGCTACCGGCAACGCTCTTACCCTTAAGTAAAGTACCGCGCCCTCCCAGCGTACGAACGCATCTACCCGTGTACCCGATTGAGCCCTCACCTGTAAGCGCACCGCGGTCGCCATCTCACCCCGTCGATTCGTTGTGCGTCCGCCCTTTTCCCGGACCGGTGTTTGTATAATACGGGTGCCGCCTCCCGGCGTTGCCCGGACGCAGTCAAACCGGCCCACGCGGCTGGCGCAGGATGCTGGTTGCCCCCGCCTATTACCATTCAGCTGAATATTCATAACGGCGCTCCATCCGAGGAGGGCCCGTTCGCGCGAGTGGCGACGCTAGTGGGCGCCGGCGGCGACTGTCTGCTGCTGGTGGCCGAAGCTCACGGGCCGGACAGTGCTGGCGTTTGCGAAAACGCGCTTGACTACCTGGAGCAGATCTTCCAGCGCGGCAACCTGTCGGTCTCGCGCCGCTTGCTGGACGGTCTCAAAGGGGTACATCAGGGGCTGGCGACCGACAACCGCGCCTCGCTCCCCGAGCACCGGGTCACCATGGGCGCCGCGATGGCCTACGCCCACGGCGAGGATATCTACCTGGCCCAGGCCGGCGGCGCGTCGGCGCACCTCATCGATGCCCAGGGTGGCCATGAACTGACGGCGCCGCCCGGTGGCGGGCAGCCCGAGTATCTCGGTGGCCCCCGTCCCCCGCAACTGGTGGCGCGGCGGGTGCGGCTGCAAATCGGTCAACGCCTGGTCATGCTGGCCGGCGCCGGCACCGCGGCCTGCGACCCATCTTTGGTGCCGCCGTTCCAGGATGGCCCCGAGGCGGGCATGGTGGCGCTCTACAAGCTCCACCACGGCAGGCGCTCACTGGGCGCTCTAGTGCTGGAATTACCGGGGGCGGTGCTGCGCGAACGGGTGCCGGTGCGCTACGGCGCTGCGTTGCGCTCCAGCGAATACCGCCGCCCAGCGGTCGAGCCGCCCGCTGATTTCGATGCGCCCGCAGTGGAGGCGACTGGGGGGCGGGTCGCGATATCCCTGCGCCCGCCGCCGATCAGGATGCCGAACCCGCTCGCCGGTCTCATTCCCCCCCAGGCGATTGCCGCCGTCGTGGGA
>SHYE01000136.1 GCA_009692935.1 Dehalococcoidia bacterium
GTCCTGACTCGTGGTGGGCTCGCGGTCGATAGTCGACTGGAGGAAGTGATGGTCGCCGGTGTCGATCTCGCTGAAGGCGGCCAGAATCTCTTCGTCACTGCCCATACCGATGGCGCGCAGCAGCATAGTGACCGGTATCTTGCGGCGGCGGTCAACCTTCACCGAGAGCACATCGCGGTTCGAGGTCTCGAACTCCAGCCATGCGCCACGGTTGGGGATCAGCTTGGCGTACGCGAGCTTGCGGCCTGAAGCCGGGTCTTCCTCCAGCGTGAAGTACACGCCGGGCGATCGCACAAGCTGACTTACAACTACCCGCTCTGCGCCGTTAATGATGAATGTGCCGTTGGTGGTCATGAGCGGGAAATCGCCCATGAAGATCGGCTGCTCGATGCGCTCACCGGCCGCCGGTCCATCTTTGATCAGCAGTTGCGTGTTGACGAACAGTGGGGCAGCGTAGGTGATGTCCCGTGCCCGGCACTCGGCTTCGTTGTATTTGGAGGCGCGGAACTCGTAGTCCAGAAACCGCAACTCCATCCGAGTACCTGAAAAGTCGGTGATAGGGTTGATTTCATCGAAGAGCTCACGTAACCCTTCCCGCTTGAACCAATCGAAGGAATCGAGCTGCACCCTTATGAGGTTCGGGATGGCATGCATCTCGGGGATGCGGGCGTAGGACTTGGCGATGGTGGGAACGGGGCTCATCTGGCGGCCCGGCAGAGTCATTGACACCATGCGGTGAGGCTCCTTCTCCAAAGACTGCGAACTACGAACGACAAACGCCAGAAAGCGCGACCTCTATAGAAGGCGCGCGATCTCCCTGGATGGGCTAGATGTTTCGGGGTGAAACATTACGGGGCATTAGTAGATGCCTAGTCTAGGCACCAGCGCACTGGCTGTCAACACTTTTCGCGTGAATTGCTGAACCATTAAGCGTGACTTACCAGTAGAGACTCAAGGGCTGTGTGTGTACGGGCTGGGTACAATGAGCGAGCGTGCGTGGGGGCTGAAGCTTACCCACCGCGCCCGGAGGCAGCACTTGGGGTATAGGGACATGTTCAACGGGTGGATAAACGCGAACGCCGCCACCAGTAAGGCTGCCGCGATGGCGCTGCTTCGCAAGAACGGCGTGGTGGGGCGGCGCCCTGTCCTGCGCCGGCTGCGCAAACCGCTGACGCTAGGGTACTTCGCCTACTACCTGGCGACCGAGGCGGCGGCCGATCGCTGGCGGCCCACCGACGTGGTGGAAGCGGACATGCTGGGCTTCAAGCTGCGGCTCTATCCCTCGGAGTTCCTGGACTGCGCCATGCTGCGGATTCCCCACGATCTGGACTATGTGGAGGTGCAGTACCTCGCAGAGCACCTGAAACCGGGCGATGTCTTCCTGGACATCGGGTCGTATGTCGGCTTCTATTCCCGGTTCGTCGCTCGGGCCGTGGGGCCGGCCGGCACCGTGATCGCCGTCGAGGCTGCTCCCGAGACCTACAAGCGTATGGCCGAGACTATGGCCGCCAATGGCCTGACCCAGGTGCGGCCGCTGAACCTGGCGGTGTCGGACGAGGCCGGTACAGTGAAGTTCGCCGTACGCCCCTTCCCCTGGCGTGGCTCCAGCACGCTGTGGGAGAAGAGCACGGAGGGCGTCGATATCACCTGCAAGCCGCTGCTGGACATCTTGCGAGAGCAGGGCATCACGGCGGTCGCGGGCATGAAGCTCGACATTGAGCGCTACGAGTACCCGGTGCTCACCAAGTTCTTCCAGGCTGCCCCGGACACCCTGTGGCCCCGCTTTGTAATCACCGAACAGCTCACCGTCGCCGCCGATCGGGCCGGCGGCGACGCCATCGACTTGCTGCGCCAGCAGGGCTACCGGGTAGCAGCCACCAACCAGGCAAACTTCATCATGGAGCGGGGGTAGGGGTCGAAAGCGTCGCTATCTTCTCCCGCAATGCATCCCACCCGCCCGACCCGCCGCCAAAGGGACTACCTTCCACCCGCCACACTGCCACGACGCTCTCACAGGTCTCCTGGCTACTCTCGATCTGCGCGGTGCGCGTTCCGCTGGGCGAGCCGCCGATCATCTTGCTGTTGAAGCTGGACGCACATCTGCCGTCGGCGCTCTTGGTGCCCGGCACCAGATAGCGAGTCGCGCCGGGTGGCACCGAGCCGGCCGCAGCGCTGATTCTGCCGCCCGTTAGATGGAAGTCGGCTGCGACGGTGGCGTAGCGCGGGCTGAAAGGTGGGTTGTTGGTGACCCAGAATCCGCCCGCCACCACCACGAGGGCGGCGCCCGTGACCATGGGTTTGGGGGCGGTGCTGACAGCGGTGGCGACCAACAGCAACACGCCCGCGACGACTATAACGGAATACCCACGGACCAGGCGCCCAGGATGCCTAAGCAGAGCAGGATGCCGGCCCCAAAGTACAGGAGGCCGTCTGCCAGGCTGGGCAGGCGACTGCGCGCCGTAAGCAGGCCGGCCACCAGGAAGCAAAGCCCGGCAATGAACGGCAGTGCACCCAGGAACATGACCTCTGCCCGTAGGCCCCAAGAGCCGCGCTGGCTTTGGACGAGCGCTCCGAACCACAGCCCAGCGGCCACGGGCAGCGCCGCCGCTGCAATGCAGACCAACCCCTTGATGACCGCCCATTTCCGGTCGGTGGACAGCGTCATGGCGCCGGCTCAGATACGGCTACTGCGGTGAGCCGCGGGATCGGCGTGCCGCGCCCCATGTAGCTGGTGCCGGCGCCGGCCCCGATGCCGCTTGGGCTCATTGTGGGAACGTTCGGGTTTGGTGGTCGCTCGATGATCACGAACAGGCTTCGGCAGGTGTCAGGGTCGTACTCCACCTCATAGTGCACCACCGACATGCCGAGAAACGTGCCCAATGAGTTGCCACCGCTGTGGGTGCAGCCTCTCGGTCCCGGCGTATCTTGGGCCACCACCCACCGTAGCTGGCGGCTGTCCGGGATGGGACGTCGCTGGACGTTCGGTCCCTCCAGGCGGTGGCCAGCTACCACCGTTGGGTAGGGTGTGGAGGTCGCCGTTAGCTGATCGATCAATTGGCGCCGAAAGCTACCGCTGATGCCTTCGGTCGGCAGCATGCTGGTCATGGTGGCTGCGATCGTTTCCCGTATCACGGCCATCTTCTCCGCCGACGGTGGACCTGTGGGGACAAGCGGTGGCAGCATCGCCCGCCAACCGCCGGCGATCGCCAGCAGTCCCAAGAGGGTGGGGGCCAGCACCCAGCGTCCCAGCGGCCAGCCGTAGGGGACGGCAGTCGCCAGAAGGACGAGGCCGCTCGCCCACCACAGCCCGCCACCGGCAGGGGCACCCGCCATGCCCGCGGTGAACATGTACCCGAAGGCAGCGAAGTAGTGCAGCGGCACGACGATGCGGCGGAACGCGGGCTTACTTCCGGCCACCACAGCTGCGAGACTTCCGGCCCCGCATGCTGCAAGCCAGCCGAACCATAGCGGCAGCCCGTACTGCGTCGAGGCAGCGCTGGAGATCACCGGCTCACTCAGAGCGCTGCCAATCAAGCCCGCGGCGCAGGCGCCCAGGTTGGCGGCTTGCAGCAGCCTTGCGGTCCCTGGCGCCATCATCCCCGCGTCCGCACGTACTGGATGAAGTCGAGGTCCCCGGGGGAGTGGCCGAGTTCGGTGAGCAGCACGCCCGCTTCGCCGCGGAACTGGGTGCCGTGGTTCACCACGTGCAGCAGTATCTGCCACATGGGTGTGCTGCGGGCCGAGCCGTCGAGCGACGTGTAGCTGATGGGGGCGGCCAGCCGTTCGGGCGTCGCGCCGCGCACCAGCCGCCGCAGCGCGGCCTCCTCGGTGGCCCAATGGGCGCGCAGCGCCGCCGCGTCGGGGAAGTCGGCGCCCTGCAACTGCGAGCGTTGGCCCGCGCTCTCAATCCGCTGACGCCAGGTGTCCTCGGCGAACAGCACGTGGAGAAGGGTGCCGCGTACGCTGCCGAAGCTCAGCCGGCCCGGAGCCAGAAACTGTTCCGTCGTGAGCGCGACCGCGGCGTCGATGACCTTGTGGTTCGCCCAGTAGTTGTAGTCGACGAAGGTGGCAATTTCACGCTGCTCCATCGGGTTCACTCCTGGGCTGTGGTTGACCGACATCCTTATGCTACACGCTCGATGGGGCCCGCCCAACTATTGACGGTGAGCCGATAGCGGTCGAGCATGCCACCGGTAGACGAACTGATGAAAGCCTGCGCGTGTGAAGGGCATGCCTCGCTGCCGGTCGGCACGGCGCCGCTTCTGCGCGCTAGGAACGGGTCAGCGCCCGATGCTACAATGGCGGCACCCCACCCTCGAGGCATTCCCTCTACTATGGCACCTGTGATTCAGCCTATGCGCCGGGCGCTCCGCCTCGCGCGTTCGGTGGCCGGTTCTACGAGCCCCAACCCACCGGTCGGCGCGGTGCTGGTCAAGCGTGGCCGCGTAGTTGGAGAGGGCGCAACCCAGCCGCCGGGTGGGCCGCACGCCGAGGTCATGGCGCTCGAGGCAGCCGGCAAGGCAGCACAGGGAGCCACGCTCTACGTCACGCTGGAGCCATGCCCCACATTTGGACGCACCCCTCCCTGTACCGACGCGCTGGTTCGCTCCGGCATCGTCGAGGTGCGCTTCGCGGCCTTCGATCCCAACCCGGCGGTGTCGGGGAAAGGGGCCGAATCGCTGCGAGCAGCCGGGATAACCGCCACGCACGATGCCCCGTATGAAGAGGCGTCGTGGGATCTGATTGAGGCGCATGCCAAGTACTCGCGCACCGGTAAGCCCTTCGTGATTGCCAAATATGCCTGCAGCCTGGATGGCAAGATCGCAGCCCGTGACGGCTCGGCCACCTGGATCACCAGCCCGCAAGCCAGGGAGGCGTCACACCGCTTGCGCACCACAGTCGACGCGATCCTGGTGGGTGGCACCACAATCCTTGCGGACGACTCGCAACTCACCGCGCGCCCCCAGGGACGGGTGGCGGCGCGTCAGCCACTGCGGGTGGTGTTCGATAGTATCGCGGCGACACGGTCTGACGCGCAGGTTATTCACGGGCCGGGCCGTTGCCTGATTGCGGTTGGCCGTGACGCCAGGGACGAAGATGTTGCGCGGTTGCAGCGGGCCGGCGCCGAAGTGATGCGGTTCACCAGCCCCGGCCGACGCGTGAGCTTGGAGAGCCTGCTGGATTACCTGGCCTCCCAGGGATGCATAAGCGTTCTGGTGGAGGGCGGTAGTACCGCTCTCGGAGCGCTGTTCGACGGCGGGCTGGTGGACAAAGTGATGGCGTTCATCGCACCGGCGATCATCGGGGGTATGGACGCACCGGCCGCGGTCGGCGGCGA
>SHYE01000137.1 GCA_009692935.1 Dehalococcoidia bacterium
GTTTGCGATGCCGTTGGGCACGCTGGCGTTCATCGCTATCTTCATTACCGCCATCGGCTCGCTACTGCTTCTGGCCGGCAAGGAGATGGCGCCGATCGTGGCCTTGTTCATGACCATCGCCATCATGGTCCTGTCGTACTTCGCTGCGCGCGGCAGCTCGCAGTCGATACAAGATCGCCACTAGCCAACAGCCCACCTTCCCGAGCAAAGAAGAGCGGGCCCGATATGGGCCCGCCCTTTGCATTCTCCCGGCAAGCCATCCGCCATCCGGCCGCGCTCTTGCATTTAACGAGCAAGGCCGGCTTCGAAGCAGCCGGCCAACCCCTCGCTCTATATCGACTCTCGACGCGGGTTATTCGTCCTCGACACCAGCGTCACGGATGAAGTCCACAGCGTCCTGGACGGTAACGATCTTCTCGGCGTCTTCATCGGAGATCTGAATCTGCTTGCCATCCTTGCTGAACTTCTCCTCCATCGACATGACCAATTCCACCAAGTCCAACGAGTCAGCGTTCAGGTCCTCCTGGAAGGAGGAGTTCGGCTGTACCTCCGTCGCCTCGACGCCCAACTGATCCACCACAATCTTCTTCACACGCTCGTAAACCGATGCCAAGACTACCTCCTCGTATTGCGTTTCAGTTCACAGACTGGTTACAGATTTACCGGCGGCGGCCGTGCTACGCAGCAGTGTCCCAAGCACGCCGTTCACGAATCGCGCCGAGCTCTCGCTGCCGTAACGCTTGGCTAACTCGACCGCCTCGTTGATGACGATGGCTTCGGGCGGCGCATCGACACCTTCTAGCACTAGTTCATAGGCAGCAAGCCGCAACACGTTCCGATCGACGGCAGCGACCTGTTCCAAGGGCCAAAGCGGAGCCGCCCCCTCAATCAGCCGATCGACCTCGGCCATCGCTGCAGTGACCCCAGACACGAGCTTGCGCGCAGTCGCAGCGGCCGCCGTAGACACCCGCACGTCCAGCAACAGGCGCTCTAGCGCAGGTTCCGCAGCGTGGCCGGTCACGTCCGCCTCGAACAACGCCTGCAGTGCGACCTGGCGGGCCTTGTTCTTACTTGGCGTGGTTGCGGCCACAGCAGAAGACATCGTCAGGCTAAGCCTGAGCCCCTGGCGCTTCCGGCAACGGGATGTCGATTGCGATGCGGTCCTTATAGAACCCACATATGGGGCACGCATGGTGTTGCGGACGCATGGAGCGGCAACGCGGGCACCTCGTCAGCTGCACCACATTGGCGCGCTGCTGGCTTCGGCGATTGCCCCGTCGTCGGGAGCTGATTTTTCGCTTCGGTAAGGCACCCATTCGCTAACCTCGTTACTGCTGTTTCCGCATGTTCATACGCTGCGCCGCCGCAACCGCTCCCAGCGAGGGTCGGCAGGCGTTGCATCGCAGCTGCATGTTTCGCGGTTTAAGTTGACTCCACAATTCAGACACAGGCCCCGGCACCCCGGGTTGCACAACGGTTGAATCTCCAGTGCGGTCCAAACTCCCTGCCGGAAAGCTTCACCCAAGTCCAGAATATGGCGCTGGTCTATCTGATATCCATCAACGTCTGGCACGTGCACTGGGGCGCCGCTCCAAACGTCGACCGAGGGGAAGAACTCCTCCTCGAGCGCGACTACCACTGGCTCGGTCAGCGGCTCCACGCACCGTGAGCATACCTCAGGAACCTGCGAGGTAAGCTCTGCGATGACCAGTATACCCCGAGGAGTCCTGACCATCTCGACGGGGCCGCGCACAACCAACTCCACCCCCCACTGTGCTTCCGGGCTCGCCAGCACCTCGTCCACATCATAGTGGCGCGTGCTACCGGTGAGTTCCTTGAGCAATTGAGAGACGTTATACCGCACGGGAGACCTCAGTGCAGAAGGCACCTGGATATTATACCCACCTGATCCCTAACGGGACAACCGAGCCGTGATGAGTATGAACTCAGTCTTCGGGTATCGGGCTCATCGCACCGCTGTCGAACCGCGGCTCCGAGTGGCCTCGCTTCTCCCACCCGGCCGCCCTCGTGACCTTTGAGGAATTGGGGGGCACCCCCAACACCCCCGCCTGAGGGGACGCGCCGTCCCCTCAGGACTCCCCTGCCGAGGTGATGCCCCTCAGTGCAATCTGGTGGTGCTGCGTGGCTTTAGCCCGCAGGTCTCATGGCTAACTCACCGACTCTGAACTCTTACCAGGATGACGCAACTACTCAGTCCTGAGGGGACAGGTGCGGGGATCTGATGTTATGCCGACGCGTCGGTTAGGCAGCGGGCAGAGCCAGCGCTCATCCGACGCCGTGGACGTCACAGCACACTGGTGTTGACAACCTCAACTCTGGACTCTCAGGTGATGACCGAGCTGCCGCGTTGGTTGGTACTCAGCCAGCAGGCACTGCTAACGCTCACCCCAGGCAACACCTACAATATCGCTGACGGAAGCGACCCCCTGCTGGTCGAGGTATTGTCCCAGGCCATCAATGACCCGTATTGCGGTGGTTGGATCGGTGAACGTAGCAGTGCCAACCTGCACCGCAGCAGCACCGGCCATCAAAAACTCCAGGGCATCGTTGGGACCGGTAATACCGCCACAGCCGATCACGGGTATCTGAACCACGTGGGCGACCCGCCAAGTGTTGTACACCGCCACCGGCTTGATTGCAGGGCCCGATAGTCCGCCGTGCCCCCGGCCGATGCTCGGACGGCGTTGGCGAACGTTGATCGTCATACCAACGACCGTGTTCATGACGGTGAGCGCATCTGCCCCCGCTTCCTCGACGGCAAGGGCGACGGCGCGAATATCGGTGACGTTGGGGGTCAGCTTAACCAGCACCGGCAGGCTGCTGATGCGCTTCACCGCGCGTGTCACCTCCGCCGCAGCAGCGGGGTCAGCCCCGAACTCAAGGCCGCCTTGGTCGACGTTGGGGCAACTGATATTCACTTCGATGCCGGCTATTCCGTCCACGCCCTCCAGCGCGTCGGCCATGCGCCGGAACTCGTCCACGCTCTCGCCAGAGATGTTGACGATAACCGGCACCTGCCATTGTGCCCACATGGGTGCCTTATCGGCCACAACCGAATGAATCCCAACGTTCTGCAACCCAATGGAGTTCAGCATACCGGCGGGCGTCTCGGCCATCCGCGGCTGGACGTTGCCTTTGCGGGGGTGTTCAGTGATGCCCTTGCTCACGATCCCGCCCAGACGTTGGATGTCGATCAACCCCGCGTACTCAGTGCCGTAGCCGAACGTCCCCGATGCGGTTAATACAGGGTTTGCCAGCCGAAGCCCGCTCTTGTGCTTGGGCGCCAGCTCCACGGAGAGGTCCGCCATAGGGACTCCTTAGGGAATATCGGAGTCAGTATAACGGATCAATCAGGCGGCAAGGGTCTCGGCGCACCAGCCACGCCAGAATCAACGAAAGCGGAGGCCAACATACGGTCTCGACAGTCCCTAGATAGGTTAAGCTAGGGAAGTGCCGAGATCGAGATGAGGTGACATTTGCTACGGATAGGATGGTTCTCGACTGCCCGGGGACCCAGCTCCCGAGCGCTGCTCAGTGCGGTGCACCATGCGATACAAGGGGGCGCCATCGACGCTGAGATCGCTTACGTGTTCTGCAGCCGGGTCGATGGTGAGTCCAACGAAACAGACCAGTTCCTCGTACAAGTTCGCGGCTATGGTACCCCACTCATCACTGAGTCCTTTGAGCAGCACCGCCGAGTGGCTGGAGCTAAGGGCTTGGGTTTCGCCGGTGGGAAGTTCGCTGCCTGGCGCGAGGCCTATGACGCAGCGGTCCTTCGCCTGGTCCAAGACCGGCATGTGGATGTGGTGCTGCAGGCGGGCTACATGCTGGTGTGGACTCCGCTGCTGTGTGAGCGCCTCCGCGGGCTCAACTTGCACCCTGCAGAGCCAGGCGGACCGGTGGGCACCTGGCAGCAAGTGATCTGGCAGCTCATCGATCAGCACAGCACCAGGTCTGGTATTTACATGCACCTGGTCACGCCGCACCTCGATCAGGGGCCGGTGGTGGCATTCTGCCGCTACCCTATCGATACGCCCGACCTCGCAGAGGCCTGGCAGGAAGTGGGAGACACCCCGGTCTCAGAGCTGCGGGCTCAGTTGGGCGAAGACCTCCCGCTCTTCCAGTGCATTCGGACCGCCGGTGTACGCCGGGAAGTGCCACTGATTCTCAACACACTTCAAACCCTTGCGCAGGGCCGGCTCTCCTGGGGCGTCACTGACCCGCCACCAGCGCCGCTCGACCTCACCGGAGTCGTTGAGTTGCAGCTGGCCGCGGTTCCTAAGGCCAGCGGCGCATGAGAACGATTGTGGTACTTGCGGTGGTGTTTGGGCTCATCGCGTTCTTGGGCGGGCCGACGGCCGACCTGCGCGGTTTCGTGGACAACCTGCCGGTCATGCCCGCACCGATCGAGGGCCTACTGCCACGCTCGACGGCGACGGCAGTCGCGCCGGCCACCCCAACGCCCCTGGCAGCGGCGCCGGAGCCCGGCCAGCAGCTCACACCCGCGGTAAGCCGTGAGACCGTGATGACCGAGGAGGAGGTAAATCGGCGAATGAGCGAAGCGATCGCCTCTGGTGTTCCGGTGCCGGTGCAGAACCTCAGCGTCCGTCTGCGTGGCAACAACCTCATCGACTTCACCGGCAAAGCAAACCTCGCCGGCGTCACGGCAGACCTTGCGGCCACAGTAGTGCTGATATCAAGCAACGGACAGGGGACCATTGACGTCCGCAGCGCACAGGCCGGGCCGTTCCCGGTGCCGAGTGGGTTGGTCAGCCCACTCGTACACCAGGCGCTCTCGGCGCTGGGCGCTAGCGGTCCCGATGCTAGCCGCCTCCCGGACGGCATTGATCGGGTGGACGTACGGCCGGGCGCTCTAGTACTGATTCACCGATAAACAAAAGCACCCCGGAGAATCCTGGGGCGCTTGCTAACCTCACGTACTTCGGCTAGGCGGAACTCTCCTCCACTTGCTGGCCGTCGAGCCCCACCGGGGTAGACGTGTTGCTGCGGGTCAGCAACAGCGGTGGCGTTCGCTTATTGATAGTATCTGCGCCCACCACGCACTTCTGAATATCCGGCCGAGAGGGTATCTCGTACATGATGTTCATAAGCGTGTCTTCGATGATGCTGCGCAAGGCCCGTGCGCCGGTCTTGTGCTGCAGCGCCTGCTCGGCGGCTGCCTCAATCGCCTCCTGGGTGAAGCTCAGCTCCACCTGATC
>SHYE01000138.1 GCA_009692935.1 Dehalococcoidia bacterium
CCGAACGCAAGCGTAAGGTGGTGGGCGAGACCTTCATCCGGCTGTTCGAGCAGGAAGCGGCATCCCTCGCCCCCGTCGATTTCCTAGCCCAAGGCACGGTGTACCCCGACGTCATCGAGAGCGCATCGGGCAGCAAGGCCGCATCCACCATCAAGAGTCACCACAACGTGGGTGGCCTGCCTGCCGAAATGCAGTTCAGCCTCGTTGAACCTCTGCGTTACCTCTTCAAGGATGAGGTACGTAAAGTGGGCCTGGAGCTTGGCCTGCCGGAGGAGATGGTGTGGCGACAGCCTTTCCCCGGCCCCGGCCTCTCGATCCGGGTGGTGGGTGAGGTGACCAGGGAGCGGCTAGAGACGCTGCGATCGGCCGACTGGATTGTGATGGACGAGATAAAGGCCGGCAACTACTACCGCGAAGTGGCTCAGGTGTTCGCGGTACTGCCGAACGTGCGCAGCGTCGGCGTGCAGGGCGACTTCCGCACCTATGGCGAAACGGTGGCGGTACGGGCCATCACCACCGACGACTTCATGACCGCCGACTGGGCGCGCCTGCCCTATGACATGCTGGCCAAAATCAGCAGCCGCATTATGAATGAGGTGCCCGGCGTAAACCGTGTGGTCTACGACATCTCCTCGAAGCCCCCCGGCACCATTGAGTGGGAGTAGGTTCAGTGCTTACTCAGTACATTGGGGCGGCCTTGGGCCTAGCGCGGTACGAGCTGATGGAGGACGGCCGGTTCTTCGCAGAGATCGCCGAGTTACCGGGTGTCTGGGCTGACGGAGCCTCGCTGGAGGAATGTCGCGAGACGCTGCGTGAAGTCGTCGAAGACTGGATCATGCTAGGGCTGAAGCATGGCGACGAGCTGCCCGTCGTTGGGGGATTCGGCCTCAGGAGCGTGGGCAACCGTGTCGCATAATGCCATCGCCGATTCCTCTTCGTGAGCTTATCCAGCGCCTCAAGACGTTCGGCTTCGAGGGCCGTTCACAGGTCGACATCCGTTCATGCGACGCGGGGACGTTCAAGCGGCACAGCCCCAACGAGCGTGGCGGAGACATCTCCGGGAATCTGGTTGCGCGGATACTGAGGACAGCAGGTCTACGTTCAGAGGAATGGGACCGACGGGAGTAGGACAGGCTTGACATGCAACCCAAGCTGAACGTGCTGGTGGTGGGCTCCGGCGCGCGAGAGCATGCGATCGTCTCCAAGGTGCTCGGCAGTTCCCGGGTGCGCGATGTGTACGTCGCGCCCGGTAACGCTGGCACCGCCATGATCGCCCGCAACCTCCGGGTCCAGGCCGACGACATCGAGGGCCTACACCGCGCCGCGTTGGAAAACCACATCGACCTGACCATCGTGGGGCCCGAGAACACGCTGGCGGCCGGCATTGTCGACCGGTTTCGCGGCACCAACTTTCGTATCTTCGGTCCCAGCCAGGCGGCTGCCCGCATCGAGTCGAGTAAGGCCTTCGCACGCGAGGTTATGAGCCGGGCCGGGGTGCCCCACGCCAAGGGCGAGGCGTTCAGTGACGTCGGGCAAGCTCGCGCCTACCTGCAGCAACACGGCGCACCGGTCGCAGTGAAGGCCGACGGTCTCGCTGCCGGCAAAGGCGTGGTGGTGGCGCTGACCATGGACCAGGCTCTGGCAGCGCTCGACGACGCTATGGTACGCCGCAGCTTTGGCAACGCTGGCAACACCGTCGTCATCGAAGACTTCCTGGAAGGGCCGGAGGTCTCGCTGCTGGCATTCAGCGACGGCAAGAGGGTGGTGCCGATGGCGCCGGCCACCGACTACAAACGGGCGTACGACGCCGATCAGGGGCCGAACACCGGCGGCATGGGCGCCTATAGCCCCCCGCCGTTTTTCAGGCCCGATCAGGTGGTGTGGGTACATCAACACGTGCTGCAGCCGGTGATCGACGAGCTCGCACAACAAGGCACGCCCTACGTCGGCATCTTATACGCAGGGCTCATGCTGACCCGAGACGGCATTAAGGTGATCGAGTTCAACTGCCGGTTCGGCGACCCCGAGACGCAGGTAATCCTCCCCCGCCTACAGACCGACCTGGTGGACATCGCCGAAGCCTGCATCGACGGCCGCCTCGATACGCTAACCGTGCAGTGGTCGGCAGACCCCTGCGTCGGCGTGGTCATGACCTCGGGCGGCTACCCCGGACCTTACGAGACCGGCTACCCCATCACCGGCCTCGATGAGCTGGACGACGGTGTTCGCGTGTATCACGCCGGCACCGAAGGGGTATCGCTGCGGGAAAACAGCGGTATCAGTCGCTTGTTCGCCCAAGACCTGCCAGCGCTGCCGCTAGACCAGCAATTGAGCGGCAGCGTGCAGACTTCCGGCGGTCGCGTGTTGACGGTGGTAGCAAGCGGGCCTACCGTTGAGGCGGCGCGGGCGTTGGTCTACCGCAACCTGAAGCGTATCGACTTCGCCGGGGCACATTACCGCACCGACGTCGGCCTGCCCCCGACGGAGCCCATCGGTGAGCTACCGGATGCCCCACTTCAGCTTCCGCCAGGAGCGTGATGGTGCCCGATATCAACCTGCTACATCGCCTAGAAGCGGGACGGCGCGAACTGCTGGAGGCCTGCCTCGGCTTCACCGACGCTGCTATTCGCCAACGCCCGTCGGCCGACGACTGGTCAGTCCTTGAAGTGCTGGCGCACCTCCCCGACGCGTCCCGCGGCTGGCTCGATAGCGTCGAGCGCATGCGCTCGGAAGCGAACCCGACCCTCGCCCGGTTCGACGACGACGCCTGGAAGGCCACCCACGCCGGCGTGAACGCTTGGCCAGCGGAGCGCGTGTTCGCTGAACTCCAAGCGGTGCATGCCGAGACCCTGGCGTGCGTGGAGCGGCTCACCGACGGCGATTTACTGCGACCAGGCTTGGGCGCTCGAGGGCTAGTGACGGTGCGGGAGCTGATTGGCCGGTACGCAGGCCACGACACGAATCACGCCAACCAGGTTCGGGAGATCCGCAAGGCGCTTGGAGCGTAAACACGATGAAGTTCTTGATACAACTAACCGCGGGCGAGGATGGGAAAATCGTTACCGCGTGTCCAACACTGCCTGGCTGCCTAACCCAAGGAGGCACCAAGGCGGAGGCCCTGCTGAACATCCAAGAGGCTATTGGGGCCTACCTCACCTCCATGCGGAAGCACGGTGAGACCGTGCCAATCCGGGACGTTGCAGAGGTGGACGTTCCTGCGTAGTGCCGCCGCTCCCCGTCATCTCCGGCGACACATTGGTTTGAGCGCCGGGGAGTCGGCATGGCGGTGGGATCATACGGAGGGCAGTCATATGATGGTCTTCAGCCCGGCCGGCCAGCGATTCGGCGCCGCGCCATCGAGAGACCGACCAAGGGTTACTACGGAGGCCCATTAGGCAGGCCGGACGTTCGGTCGAAGACTTAATCAGTTTGTTATAGGGGAGACTCACGCTAATGTTCAGTAACGCATCCACCACCAAGCAGGTCGACATGTTCCCAGGGGTGTCTCGCCGCACCATGAACAGCGGAGAACACACCACCCTGGTAGAGGTGTTTATCGACAAGGGCGGCGTGGTGCCCGCTCACTCCCACCCCCACGAGCAGATCGGCTATGTGGTGAAGGGGCGGGCGCTGTTCGAGGTAGGCGACGAGCGGCGCGAGTTGGTAGCTGGCGATAGCTACCTCATCCCCGGCGGCGTGACCCACAAGGTCACCGGCATTGAGCCGACCGTTGCCATCGACATCTTCTCGCCGGTACGCACCGAGTACTTGGACTAGGAACACCGAGCGGGAACGGGGCGCCGGGAGCAACCGTCCGGAACCCCGATTCCCGATTCGAGGAGCTAACGCATGATTGAACGCTACACCCGGCCGGAAATGGCCCGCATCTGGTCCGACGAGTATAAGTTCAGCCAGTGGCTGCGCGTCGAGATTGCGGCCTGCGAGGCCTGGGGTGAACTCGGCGTCATCCCTGCCGAAGACGTGGCGAAGATCCGCCACGCCAGCTTCAAGATGGACCGCATTAACCAGGTGATGGCCGAGACCCACCATGACGTCACCGCCTTCCTGCGCTCGGTGCAGGAGAGTCTGGGCGAGGAGGGGCGTTGGGTGCACTACGGCCTCACCTCCAACGACGTATGGGACACCGCCCTCAGCTTGCAGTTGATCGAGGCGATCGACCTGCTGGACGCCGGTATCGGCGCCCTCATCGACGTGCTGGACCGGCAGGCGCGCACCCACAAGCACACGCTGCAGGTAGGCCGGACCCATGGCGTGCATGCCGAGCCCATTACCTTCGGCCTCAAGCTCGCGCTGTGGGGCCAGGAGATGCGCCGCAACCGCCTGCGGCTGTCTCAGGCACGCGCCTCAGTGGCAGTGGGCAAGCTGTCCGGCGCGGTCGGCACCTTCGCCACCGTCCCGCCCACCATCGAAGCGTCGGTTTGCCGCAAGCTTGGGCTGGAAGCGGCGCCGGTATCGAACCAGATACTGCAGCGTGACCGGCACGCCCATGTTGCCACCACTCTCGCCATCTGCGGTGGCAGCCTGGAGAAGTTCGCCACAGAGATTCGCGGCCTCCAGCGGACCGAGGTACTTGAAGCTGAGGAGCCCTTCAGCGAGGGCCAGACAGGCTCCTCGGCCATGCCTCACAAGCGCAATCCGGAACTATGCGAGCGGGTGTGCGGTCAGGCGCGCCTGCTGCGGGGATTCTCGGTGGCGGCGCTGGAGAATCAGGCGCTATGGCACGAGCGGGACATCAGCCACTCCTCGGCCGAGCGTATCGTGCTGGTGGACGGCACCACGCTGCTAGACTACATGCTGCACCTGTTCACCGGTGTGATGGATGACCTGCGGGTGTATCCCGAGAACATGCAACGCAACCTCGACCTGACCCAAGGCCTGGTGTTCAGCCAACGGGTGCTCACCACGCTTATTGAGAGGGGCCTGCACCGTCAAGAGGCTTATAAAGCAGTACAGGACGCCGCGATGCAGAGCTGGCGCGAGCACACGCCCTTCGCCGACCTGCTGTGGGCCAAGCCCGTGGTCCAGGAGAAGTTGTCGCGGGCCGAGTTGGAAGCGCTGTTCGACTACACCTACTACACCCGTCACGTGGACGAGGTGTTTACCCGAGCGGGGTTAGACTAAGAGCATGCCGATTTTTCGCAAGCGCCTGAGGGTCTATAACGCCGCGGCCAGCCGCTCCGAAGAAGTGGACGCC
>SHYE01000139.1 GCA_009692935.1 Dehalococcoidia bacterium
CGCCTCAGCGCGCGCGCACCGCATGACGCTGCTCAAGGCCGCCGTGATCTACTGCGCGCTGGTGTTCGCCGCTGGCTCTGCGCTGGGGACCGTCCGGGTGTTGGTGGCAGAGCCCCTGATCGGCGAGTTCAACGCTTGTGCTGGCGGAGCTGCCGGTGATCCTGGCGGCGACGGCCTACGCCACGGAGTGGTCGGTGCGGCAGGTCGGGGTACCGTCGCAGGTGGTGCAGCGGCTGCTGATGGGCGGGATCGCTTTCGTGCTGGTGCAGATGGCGGAGCTCGGGCTATGGATGACCATGGGCCTGTCACCCGACGCCTACGTGACTCGACTATCGACGCCCGCCGGTTCAGTTGGCTTAATGGCCCAGACCCTGGTAGTGGTTATACCGGTTTCTTTGACGCGAAGCTAGCTCGGGCGGAGGGTGCTACTCAGGAACACGATGCCTGGCAGTGAACCGGGCCATCCGTTCCATCGCGTCTTTAATCTGATCGAGCGAGGCGGCATAACACGCCCGCACAAAACCCTCGCCCGACGCCCCGAAGGCCGAGCCTGGCACCACCGCCACCTTCTCTTCCCGCAGCAGCGCCTCGGCGAACTCCTCGGAGGTCATACCCGTGGCCCGAATCGAAGGAAACGTGTAGAACGCGCCCTTGGGTTCAAAGCAGGCCAAACCCATCTGGTTGAAACTGGCCACCATGAACTGCCTGCGATAGTTGTACTGCTCGCGCATCCGCTCCACCTCGGGCTCACCGCTGATCAGCGCCTCCACCGCGGCGTCCTGGCTCATGGTGGGGGCGCACATGGCCACGTACTGGTGCACCTTCATCATCGCCTCGATGATCGGGGCTGGGCCCGCGGCATACCCAATGCGCCAGCCGGTCATGGCGTACGCCTTCGAGAAGCCGCCCAGCAGCACCGACCGCTCTCGCATGCCGGCTAGCGACGTGAAGCAGGTGTGCTCGGTGTCGTACACCAGGCGGTCGTAGATCTCGTCGGAAATCACCAGCAGGTCGTGACGGTGCGCCAAGTCGGCGATGGCCTGCATGTCCTCGCGTGACAGCACGGCGCCGGTCGGGTTATTGGGATAACCGAGAATAATCGCTTTGGTAGCAGGTGTAATCCGTTGTTCGATATCGGCGGCCTGCAGGCGGAAGCCATGCTCCATGTACGTGGGCACGCCTACGGGTGTACCTCCCGCGAGAATCACGCATGGGTTGTACGCCACGTAGGTGGGTTCGGGCACCAGCACTTCATCGCCGGGGTCCAGCAGCGCCCTCATGCTCAGGTCCATCGCCTCGCTCACACCCACCGTCACCAGAATCTCGGTAGCCGGGTTGTAGCTCACCCCGTACAAGCGTTCCAGGTGGCGGGCAATGCCGGTCCTTAGTTCGATGGTGCCGTAGTTCGACGTGTAGGTGGTGTGCTCGCGCATGATGGACTGGATACCGGCGTCGCTGATGACCCAGGGCGTCCGGAAGTCGGGTTCGCCGACGCCCAGCGAAATCACGCCGTCCATCGAGGACAGCAGGTCGAAGAACTTGCGAATGCCCGAGGCCGGTATCTGCTGCACGCGCTGCGAGATCCTGCTTCGGCCGTGGCCCGGCCCGGCTCCGTTGGTGCTCACGGCGTAACTGCCAGGCGCTGGGTCGGCGGCTCGACCTTCAGCGTGGCGCCTTGGTCCTTGTAGCGCCGCATGATGAAATATGAGTTGGTCCCTTTCATGCCGTCTAAGGAGTAGAGCCGGCGAGACACGAAGTCTGATACCTCCTGCATAGTCTTGCCGACCACCATCACTGCTAGGTCGAAGTCGCCGGTGACCAGGTACACCATACGGGTTTCGGGGAAGCGGGCGATTTGCGCCGCCAGGTCATCGAAGCCAACCTCGCGTTGGGGGGTTCCCCGCACGCCGATCAGCGCCCAAACCTCCTGCTCGCCCTCCACGCGTTCCCAGTTCACGTGGGCGTGATAACCTAGCAGAACCCGATCGTCGGTGGCCTGCTTGATGATGGCCTCTACCTCCGCAACGCTGCGTCCAGTCGCTTTGGCGACGTCTGCCGGCGTGAGACGGGCGTCCTGCTCCAGTAGCCTTAGCACATCCTTCATCGTGGCCTCGTGTTTAAGAGTTAGGCCTTTGCCCGTCGAAACTCCACGGTGCTCGAGGGCAGCGGTTCATCAGGCGAGAGCACTCGGCACTCGACCTTCGTGGCGATCTCGGGGCGAAGTGATCCGACCACCGCCTGCACCGCCGCAGCCACCTGGGCAATCGCCTCGGGCGTGTGCGGCGAAACCCGGACGAAGTACCCCTGCACCCCAACGTACTGTAGGTAGGCTATCAGGCTGACTGCCGGCACCTCGACCAGCGCTGCGACCACAGCGCGCCGCAGCTCACGCCCGTAGGTGTGGTGGGACGGTACTGTAGTGGCCAAGCTGATATCACTCATTGATTGAGGTCGTCTTCTGTTATACCCAAGTCGCTAAGAATGCTGCGAAGGGTGCCGAGTCGGGTCTCTCTGTTCGCGTGGTGAGGAATGCTGCTGCGCTTTCCCGTCCGGGGGTCCCACCACACCTCGTGACTACCCCGTGCCTCGCGGAAGACTCAATCCCCAGGCGATGCAGCTTCCGGACAAGTTCACCATACCTCATCCCCCGACTTTTACGACCAGTTCGCCGCGGAAGACAGGCGGCACGACCTGATTCTGCAAAGCAGGAGGTAAGGGCAGGCCCTTTTCGACACACAGCTCGATGATCACCCGGGCGACGTCTTCTACGTTTGCCACCGCTTCCGCCACGGTCTCCCCCTCTGCATGGCAGCCCTGAGGACCCTGACAGACGGCGAGGTATCCCCCCTCCTCAAGCTCTTCAACCTCCACGTGCAGTTGGTAGCGAGTCATGCCAGCTTCATAGCTTCGGCCACTGCTTGTGCCAGCTCGTGGCTTGCTGGTAAGCGTGGCCAATGCGCAGGATCGTCGTCTCATCGAAGGCGCGCCCGATGATCTGCATGCCGATCGGCAGCCCGCCCGCGAACCCGGCGGGCACGCTCATGGCCGGCAGCCCGGCGATGTTCACCGGAATGGTGCACACGTCGCTCAGGTACATCTGCACCGGATCGCTCAGCTTCTCGCCCATCTTGAAGGGCACCGTCGGCGACGTCGGCGTGATCAGGGCGTCGTAGCGGGAGAACGCCGCGTCGAACTCGCGGCTGATAAGCGTACGCACCTTCTGCGCTTTCAGGTAGTACGCGTCGTAGTAGCCAGCCGAAAGCGCATACGCACCCAACATGATGCGGCGCTTCACCTCGGGGCCAAAGCCCTCCTGCCGGGTCCGCTCCATCGCATCCCACATACTCTCGGCGGCCTGCACGTTGTGGCCGTATTTCACGCCGTCGTACCGCGCGAGATTCGACGAGGCTTCCGACGGGGCAATGATGTAATACACGGCCAGCGCATAGGACGTCGAGGGTAGCGACACGTCCCACTCCACGGTGGCGCCCAGCCGCTCCAACTCCAGGATCGCGGCCCGTGTCGACTGCTCGACCTCGGGCTGCATGCCGTCGACGAAGTACTCCTTGGGAACGCCCAAGCGCAGTCCCTTCAGGTCGCTCTTGAGCGCTTGACGGTAGTCCGGCACCGCCTTCTCCACCGACGTGCCGTCATGCCGGTCGTAGCCGGCGATCACCTGCAGCGTCAGCGCACAGTCCTCGGCGTCGCGCGCCATTGGGCCCACCTGGTCCAGCGATGACGAGAACGCCACCAGCCCGTAGCGGCTTACCCGACCGTAGGTCGGCTTCAGCCCCGTCACGTTGCAGAACCCCGCCGGCTGGCGGATGCTCCCGCCGGTGTCGGAGCCCAGCGCGACCATGCCCTCTTGCGCCGCCACCGCGGCCGCCGAGCCGCCACTGCTGCCGCCCGGCACGCGGTCCAGCGCCCACGGGTTGTGCGTCGGGAAGAACGCCGAGTTCTCGGTCGACGATCCCATCGCGAACTCGTCCATGTTGGCTTTGCCCACCATCACCGCACCGTCACCGAACAGTCGCCCGACGACGGTCGCTGAGTAGGGAGGCACGAAGTTCTCGAGCATGCGCGACGAACAGGTGGTGCGCACGCCCTCGGTGCACAGCACGTCCTTGATCACCACCGGCACGCCGGTCAGCAGCCCCATGTCGCCGCGGGCGATCTGCTCGTCGGCGGCCCTGGCTTGCTGTTCAGCCTTCTCGGCTGTGACAGTGACGAAGCTCTTCACCCGGTCGTCGACCGCGGCGATGCGCTCCAGCACACTGCGGGTCAGTTCCAGCGACGTGACTTCTTTGCGGCGCAGCAGGTCGGCTGCATCGTGGGCGGTTAATTCATAGAGGTTAGGCACGCGTCGCCGCTCCTGGCAGGGCTGTGGGATTGCCGTAGCTGCGGACTTCAGTCCGCAGTGAGGGTTGAGCAGGCATCAAAACTCCAGCACAGCACGCACCCGGAAGTGGCCGGCTTCCTTCAATGGTGCGTTGGCCGTGGCCTGCTCCGCCGTCAGCGATTCTTCGGCTACGTCTTCACGCAAGACATTGTGGAGTGGCAGCGTGTGGCGGGTCGCCGGCACCTCGCTGGTGTCCAATTCGTCGAGCTTGGTGAACTGATCCAAGATGTCTGAGAGTTGTGAGGTGAACTGATCCACCTCTTGGTCGGTGACGCGAATGCGCACAAGCTGCGCGATATGGCGCACTTCTTCCGGGGTGAGCATGTTGGCTCCCAGGCTGAGATTAGCAGCAGTATAGCATGTCCCAGGCGTGCAAATGCCTTGCCTCGGGCCCGCCAGCACCTGTGGATACCCTGACGGACACCGGTCCGGTGCCAACCCAGGGCTGTTGCCTGAGCCCCGTCGAAGGCATCAGCCCGTGGCAAGCGTACACGCGTGCGCGCGACCGGGGGCCCGAGCGTAAAGCCCGCCTACGAGGCGGCGGCATCGCTCATCGACACACTCCGTCGATTAAGGAGCCGCTAGTGGTCTATGACCGCTAATGTGTGGGGACTCCCTACGAGAAGGGGTGATTCTACCCGCCCGCCCACCCATGGAACTCTTGGAATTGGGGGGACACCCCCCAGACCCCTGCCAGAGGGGCGGCAGCCCCTCTGGATTCTTCGCTATCCGTCCGCAGGTTCTCGACCATCAGAACAGGTGTCATTCACCACTAGTGGTCGGCCACTAA
>SHYE01000140.1 GCA_009692935.1 Dehalococcoidia bacterium
CAACTCTCGGCCATTCCCATCGTGTCTCGCACGGGGCAAGTGACGTTAGGCCAAGTAACGCAGATTCGCCAGGGCCGAGCGCCGACGCAGATCCAACGGGTCGACCGCAAGCGTGCGGTGCAGGTCAGCGCCGCCGTTGCCGGTCGCCCTGTGGGTGACGTGGCGAAGGACCTGCGCGTTAAGCTGGAAACCGTCACCCTACCGCCGAACTACCGCTACGAAGTGCGAGGCAGCGTGCAGCAGTTGAACGCCACCCTGGCTGCGTTGAGCGCCGCCCTCGCGCTCTCGGTGCTGCTGGTCTACATGACCCTGGTGGCGCTGTACGAGAGCTTCCTGTATCCCTTGGCCATCATGTTCGCGCTGCCACTGTCGGCGGTTGGCGCGTTCTCGGCCCTCATGTTAACGGGGAATACCATCAACATCTTCTCGATGATCGGCCTGATCGCGCTCATGGGCCTAGTGGAGAAGAACGGGATCTTGTTGGTCGACTACGCGAACACCTTGAGATCCCGCGGCCAGTCGCGTAGGGACGCGCTTGCCAACGCAGGGAGCACGCGCCTGCGTCCGATAGTCATGACGTCGGCTACGGTGGTGGCCGCCATGGCCCCGTTGACCCTCAAGCTGGAGGCCGGCGCCGAGTCTCGTGCGCCCATGGCCGTGGTCATCATCGGCGGCGTGGTGTCGTCCACGGTCCTCACGCTGTTCGTGGTACCCGTGATCTACACCCTGCTCGACGACTTGCAGGAGCGCTTCAACATCAAGGGCACGTTCCGATGGCCGTGGAACCGCAAGGCTGAAGCTGAACCGGCGACGGGCGGCCCGCTTGCCCCCGCGCATGGCGCCCCCCTGCCGGCGCCACCCGCGGGCGCTACGGCCTCCGCGGCCACCACTTTGCACGCGGTAGCCGATCCAGACGCAGGCGGTTAGCGTGCTGGGGCTGGCCCCCGACCGTAGCTACGTCTTCCACGCCGACAACCTGCCGGTGCTAGCAGCGCTGCCCGATGCATCGGTCGATCTCATTTACATCGACCCGCCCTTCAATACCGGCAAAGTGCAACGCCGGACCAGCCTGAGCACCGCGCAGGACCCGGAGGGCGACCGTACCGGCTTCGCGGGCAAGCGCTACCGCACCACCGTGGCCGGCGACAGCAGCTTCGGCGACAGCTTCGAGGACTATCTGGGCTTCCTGCGGCCGCGCATCGAGCAGGCCTATCGAGTGCTGCGCCCCATGGGCACTCTGTACTTTCATGTGGATTATCGCGAAGTCCATTACTGCAAGGTATTGTTGCTCGACGCCATTTTCGGCCGGGAGTGCTTCCTCAACGAGATCATCTGGGCCTACGACTACGGCGCCCGCACCAAGCGTCGCTGGCCGGCTAAGCACGACAATATCCTCGTCTACGTGAAGGACCCCAAGCGTTACACCTTCAACGCCGATGCGGTCGACCGCATCCCTTACATGGCGCCCGGTCTGGTGGGGCCCGAGAAGGCGGCGCGCGGCAAGCTGCCCACCGATACCTGGTGGCATACCATTGTGCCCCCCGGTGGCCGCGAGAGCACCGGATACGCCACGCAGAAGCCGCTGGGCGTGCTGCAGCGCATCGTCGCAGCGTCCTCCAACCCCGGCGATACCGTGCTCGACTTTTTCGCCGGCAGCGGCACCACCGGGGCTGCTGCAAAAGCGGCCGGCCGCCGTTTTCTCCTGGTAGACGAAAGTGCGCAGGCCATCAAGGTGATGGAGCAGCGGTTCGCCGCAATGCCAGATGTTGTGTTTCGACGCGGCATCTGCGACGATAACTAACGCTATCGGCCCACCCTTGGAGTGTCCTTATGAACCGGCACAAAGTGTTCGATGCGTTCGTGGACGAGGTACGGTCCATTCCCGCCGTTCAGTACGTACTGGGGTCGACCGCGGGTGGGGGACTCGACGTCCACACCTACCTTGCCGGCGACGATGCCGAGAGCGCCGCGGCGGTCCACGAGGCAGAGCTAAAGGTGATGGAGCTCGCGACGCGGGGCGTCGAGTTCTCCGTTTGGGGCCTCAGCGGGCGAAACGTGTGGGAACTCCAGTGTCCACTCCCCGACCTCGTGTTCTGCAAGTCCGACTGCGCTGAGGCATTCTTCCGCAGCGGAATAGCGAACTTCAACCTTGGTCTCCTTAATGAGGCTGCAGCAGATTTTAGGCGATCTCTCCGGCTGCGCGTTGTTCCGCAGACACTCCAGAATCTAGCATCAGTCATGGTGGCCCAGGGGAGGCATCAAGCAGCAGTCCGCCTTCTCATGAAGGCCCTGGCGCTAGCCGCCCACTATGACAAGGCATTGTTCACCCTTGCCGAAGCCTGGTTTCAACTTCGCCGCTACGACAAAGCGCAGCGGGCCTTGACCCAGTACCTAGCGGGTGGATACGCCCGCAAGGCGGTGGCGTTGAACAACCTGGGGGTGGTACTGGATCACGCGGGCGATTCAGCCGAGGCTCGCACCCGGTTTCGGCTGGCCATAGATTGTGACCCGAGTCTGGACATCGCGAAGCGGAACCTCGCCCGACTTGAGGGTCAGTCAGTCTACGCTCTAGCACTGGACACGGGAACAGCCCCTGAATCGACGTATGCCGAGGTCGCCTAAGTGCCGGCCCTAGCCGTGCATCGCGCACGGGCGGAAGCGAATGAACGGATCGCCAACCGCCTGGACCCAGGCCTTAACCCAGACCTCGATTGGCGGGTTACGATGTTGCTCTACGCTGCGGTTCACTGGGTAGAGGCCTATCTGGATACACGCTCCGTTCACAGCCGATCGCACACTGATCGAGTAAGAAACCTCGAGACACTTCAGTTCCCGTTCCTGTTGCAATACCAAGCGTTGGAAGATGCTAGCCGGAAGGCGCGTTACGACTGCTCAAGTTACAATCTGCAAGACGTCCGGTCGCTTGAAGCGACATCCTATCAACCAGTACGCCAGCACATTCTGACCCTTCTTCCCCAGCCATGAACTTCACCCACCTACACGTCCACTCCGAATACTCGCTGCTCGACGGCATGGGCCGCATTGAGCCGCTGACCGAGCGCGCCCGCGAGCTGGGCATGGAGGCACTCGGCCTGACCGACCACGGCAACCTGTACGGCGCCATCGAGTTCTACCTGGCATGCAAGAGCGCCGGCATCAAGCCCATCCTGGGCATGGAGGCCTACATCGCTCCCGGCGATCACCTCAGCAAGACCACGGCCGACCGCGATCCCTTCCATCTGGTGCTGCTCGCCAAGAATCAGGTCGGTTGGCGCAACTTGATCATTCTGTCTAGTAAGGCGCACATCGACGGCTATTACTACAAGCCGCGGGTCGACCACAATCTGCTGGCCCAGTACTCCGAGGGCCTCATCGCCACATCCGGCTGCCTGGGGGCCGAGGTCCCGAAGCTGCTGACCGCAGGCCGCTACGACGAGGCGAAGGCGCTCGCCACCTGGTACCGCGAGACCTTCGAGCACTACTACCTGGAGTTGCAGAACCACCCGATCCCCGAGCTGACCACCGTCAACCGCGGCTTGCTGGACCTGAGCCACGACTTGGACCTGCCGCTCATCGCTACGAATGACTTACATTACGTAAACCGTGAGCACAGCTACGCTCACGACATCCTGCTGTGCATCCAGACCAACAGCACCATCCATGACGAGAAGCGCTTCCGGTTCAGCGGCGATCAGTTCTACCTGAAAGACGCCCGCGAGATGCTGGACTTGTTCCCCGGCCAGCCCGAGGCCATCGCCAACACCATGAAGGTGGCCGACCTCTGCGACCTGGAACTCGACTTCAAGCACCACTACCTACCGAAGTACCACCTGCCCGATGATCGTAACGCCGAGACCTACCTGGCCGACCTGTGCTGGGAGGGCCTGCGGCGACGCTATCCGACCGTTACCGAGGAGCTGAAGCAGCGCCTTGAGTACGAGCTGGACGTTATCTACAAGACGAACTTCCCCGACTACTTTCTGGTGGTGTGGGACATCCTGCGGTTCGCCCGAGAGCGTGGCATTCTGTACGGGGTGCGCGGCAGCGCGGCCTCCAGCATCGTGCTGTACTGCCTGGGCGTCACTACCATCGATCCGATGGCCGCCCGCCTGGTGTTCGAGCGCTTTCTGAACGTCGAGCGCAAGGACCTCCCCGATATCGACATGGACTTCGCCGACGACCGGCGCGACGAGGTCATCAAGTACGTGGCCGAGAAGTACGGCTATGACCACGTGGCGCAGATCATCACCTTCGGAACGCTGGGCGCCAAGGCCGCCATTCGCGACGTGGCCCGCGGCCTCGGCCTCTCCTTCGCCGATGGCGACCGGGTGGCCCGGCTTGTCCCCTCGGCCCTCCACATGTCGCTGGACAAGGCGCTGGATGAGAGCCCTGAGCTGGCCCAGCTGTACGAGGCCGACGAGGGCGTGCGTCACCTGGTGGACACTGCCCGCACCCTGGAGGGCGTCTCTCGCCACGCCTCCACCCACGCAGCCGGCGTGGTCATCTCCCAGGAGCCGTTGATGGGCATAGCGCCGCTGCAGCGCCCCAACCGGTCCGACGACAGCGGCATTCTGATGACCCAGTGGCCGATGGAGGATGCCGCCCGCATCGGCCTGCTTAAGATGGACTTCTTGGGTCTCACCAACCTCACCATCCTGGGCCGTTCCCGCGATCTCATCCAGGAAACCCGCGGCTTGGTGATTGACCTGGATGCGCTGCCACTGGAGGACGCGAAGACCTACAAGCTGCTGTCCGAAGCCAACACTATGGGCGTGTTCCAGCTCGAGTCTGCCGGCATGCGGCGCGCCATCAAGGACCTGCAGCCGCAAAGCATCGCAGAGCTGGCGGCCATGGTCGCGCTGTATCGTCCAGGCCCCATGCAGCACATCCCCACCTTCATCGAGAGCAAGTTTGGCCGTATGAAGGTGCAGTACCCGCACGAAGCACTGAAAGAAGTGCTGGAAGAAACCTACGGCGTCATTGTGTATCAGGACCAGGTGCTGCTGATTCTGCGGAAGTTCGCGGGCTACACCCTGGGCCGGGCCGACATTGTGCGCAAGGCTATGGGCAAGAAGATCGCCGAGATGATGGCCGCCGAGCGTGCCAACTTCCTCCAGGGTTCGGCCGAACTCGGCTACGACAGCCGGGTGGCCAACGAGATCTTCGACCTCATCG
>SHYE01000141.1 GCA_009692935.1 Dehalococcoidia bacterium
CGCGGTCAGGCTGGTCTCGGCGGCTCGGGTCGTTAGACAGGGCGCCGCCTGCCACAATCTCGGCCGGCAACGGATAGCGTACACGGGGATGATACAGTCCGCGTAGCGCAGTCTTGAAGAGCTGGCGCACAGTCTCCAAGTCGCGTAGGGTGAGATCGCACTGACTGAGTTCGCCCTCCGCCAAGCGTTCGGCGAAGACGCGGTCGACGATGGCGTCAAGCTGTTCGGGCTGGGTGGTCTCCTCGGACCGGCTGACCGCCTCCACGGAATCCGCCAGCATGACGATGGCCGTCTCACGCGTCTGCGGTGGCGGGCCTGGGTAGCGGAAGTGTTCAGCCTCCACTTGCTCATAGAGGTGGGTCGCTTTGTTATAGAACGAGAGGGTCATCCGGCATCCGTGATGCTCGCGAATAAAGGCCACAACCTGCTCCGGCAGACGGTGCTCCTTGGCCAAGGCTACGCCGTCGGGCACGTGGGCGATGATCATCTTAGCGCTGGTATAGGGATCGATGCGGTCATGGATGTTCTCGCCGCGCCGCTGGTTCTCGATGAACGCGCCCGGGTTTGGCAGTTTCCCGATGTCGTGATAGTAGGCGCCGACTCTAGCCAACAGCGCATCGCCGCCGACACCCTCGCATGCTTGCTCGGCGAGGTTTCCTACGAGCAGTGAGTGATAGTACGTGCCCGGCGCCTCCTGGAGCATGCGGCGCAACAGTGGGTGGTCGGTCTGCGCCAGCTCGTGGAGCTGCATCCGGGTTGTTACGTCAAACACCACGCCCAGCACTGCGGTGAACCCCACGGTCAGGCCAGCGCTCAACATACCGCCGCCGGCAACACCTAACGCCTGATAGGGCAACGCCCCGGGCTCGCGGTCGGCGTTCATGAGCCAGAATGCCACCACCACCAGCACGCCCGCCAGCGCAGCGACACCGCCAGCCGAGAAGTACTGCAGCACCCGGTTCGCCCGGCCAACCATGATGGCCGCCACCGTGCCGGTGACGAGATAGAGCACCACCTTCTCCAGCGTCTCAATGGCCGAGAGTGGCGAAGCCAACAGCGGGTCCAGCGAGAAGTCGGTAACGTAGGTACAGACCACCGCAAGAAACGCCGCAGCGGTCAGCCCAAGCGAGAGTTGCAGCATGACTGCCAGCAACATCGGAGCGGCGGCCAGCGGGAACACCAGTGCCCAAAGCGGCCGCCCCGGCAGTGCGAGCTTGGCGGCGAATACCGTGAGCACCAGCACCAGGCCCAACAGCAGCAGTCGCCGGTACGAGGTGAGGGTGGGCGGCTGGGTGACGAACATGAACAGCGTGAGCATGCCGGTCATCAGTGCCGTTAACAGGACACCGCCCGCCAGTTCGGCTAAACGGAAGGGCTGATGCAACAGGCCCGCCTCGGCCAGCTTCTCCATGTGGAGTGCGGATACCATCTGTCCGTCGCGCAGAATCGTCTCGCCACGGCCGATAGCTATCAGAACCGGGTTCATCTCATCGACCGCCGCCTCGCGCAGCAACTGCGTCGCCTCAAAATCGACGATGAGGGTCGGTTCCAGCAAGGAGTCCAGCAGTGAGCCGACGACGAGACGATCACTACTATCGCCTTGCCCCAACCGTTGCAGCAACTGTGCCCGCAACGAAGGGAGCTGGATGAAGGTCGTCCGTTCGGGGCGGGCCTCCAACAATAGGCGCTCTGCTTCGCGCCGGATGAAGGTCCACTGGTTCTCGGACAGGCTAAGGATAGTGCTCACGGTCGCACGCGGCGGAACACGTAATTCCGGCGGCGGATCCGGGATTCCCGCCTGCAAGGCTCGTGCCTGGTTCAGCCAAACCACCAAGTCTTGGAAGCGCTGAATCTGCCGATCGCCCACCGTCACATCGGCAATGAGCACCTGCTGGACGGCGTTGGCCACCTCCTGCTCGCGCTCTCTCGTCAGCGTCTTGCTGGGATAGGGTGGCACGTTCCCTGGCGACTTGACCGTGACTGGAGCAATACTGCCCTCGTTGAAGTTCGGCTCAGTAGCCCGGAACGGCAACATCAGCGCCACGCCCAGGCTCGCGGTCAACGCCGCGAAGAACAGCAGCGACCGTCGTAGTGTCAGAAACCGCGGAAGCCGGGCGTTCATAGCGAGTTAATGCGCTGCCTCAAAGCCGGCTAGCCGGCCACGGCCAGCAGCTCGGTGACCACTTCGTTAATCAGGCGGCCATCTGCCTTGCCGCGCAATTGCGCCATCATGGCCGGCATCACCTTGTTTTTGTCCGCCGGGCCCTTCGCCCCGGTCTCGGCGATCACCGTAGCAGCGGTCGCCGCAATTTCGTCGCGCGAAAGCTGAGCCGGCAGGTACTTGGCCAAGATCGCGAGTTCGGCTTCCGCTACGGCGGCAAGGTCGGTCCGGCCAGCCTTGCGGAACTCGCCCAGACTGTCCTGGTGCTCTTTGACCTCGCGAGCGATGATCCGCAGCACGCCGTCGTCATCCGTCGGCCCGGTCTGGGCGATCGCCTGCCCCTTCTCGGCGTCCCACCGCGGCACTTGTGCGTTCTTGATCGCGGCGCGCACCAACCGGAGCACCGTCTTAGTTCGGTCATCCCCGGCGCGCATGGCGTCTTTCAGGTCAGCGTCTATTTGCTCGGCGAGTGACACAGGCGCCTCACACAGCGATTACGTGTCTCTAGTATAACTGCCGAAGCCGGGTGGACATAAGTCCCTATACGGGGTGTGCTGCTTCTGGGGCGCTCGGGTCGCGGGATCGAAAGCCAGCGGCACGCTGCCATCGGAGACACTGTGACGCAGAACGCTGCCCGTTCAGCAAACGAAGCGCCGGTTATCGCCTTTCCGGACGCCGCTGCCTTCGAGGCCATGGCTTGGTGCGCAGACAGGCCAGCACGCTGGGGTATAGCTGAAGATCCTGAAGCTTCTCACCGCCCGCCCTTCGACTGCCGGGCCTCACAAACTTGGCGGGGGTGGTGTCGGCGCTCGAGGCGGCCCTCCGCCCTGTGCCCTGACGACCAACGACGCGAAGCGCTTGCATGCGATGGCCTTATTCGCTACCATGATTAGCAGTCACTCCGGTCGAGTGCTAATCATGCGCTCAATCGTGCGCTGAAGCATTCGGTACCGGCGAACGACACTCAACAATCACAAGGAGGAAGCAGCATGCCTGCAAAGCAACTGCTCTACGACGAGGACGCCCGTCGGGCTCTCAAGCGGGGAATCGACGCGCTGGCAGACACCGTCAAGATCACCCTCGGCCCCAAGGGTCGTAACGTGGTACTCGACAAGAAGTGGGGCGCGCCCACCATCACCAACGATGGTGTGACCATCGCCAAAGAGATCGAACTGGAAGACCCGTTCGAGAACATGGGCGCCCAGTTGGTGAAGGAAGTCGCCACCAAGACCAACGACATCGCTGGCGACGGCACCACCACGGCGACTGTGCTGGCCCAGGCGATTGTGAACGAGGGCTTGAAGAACGTGGCGGCTGGCGCCAACCCAATGGCCGTCAAGCGTGGCATCGAGAAGGGCGTCGAGGCCGTGGTTGCCAGCATCCGCAACCTATCCACCCCCGTGACCGGCAAAGAGCAGGTGGCTCAGGTCGCCAGCATCTCGGCCGCAGACGCCGAGATCGGCAACCTCATCGCCGAGGTTATGGAGAAGGTCGGCAAGGACGGCGTCATCACCGTCGAGGAGAGCCGGGGCCTCAAGTACGAGACCGAGTTCGTCGAGGGCATGAGCTTCGACCGCGGTTACATCTCGCCCTATTTCGTCACCAACCCCGAGCGGATGGAGACGGTCATCGACGATCCGTACATCCTGATCTACGACAAGAAGATTTCTGCCATCACAGAGATTCTGCCGGTGCTCGAGAAGTTGCTCCAGGTCAGCAAGAACATCGTCATTGTTGCGGAAGAAGTCGATGGCGAAGCGCTGGCCACGCTGGTGGTTAACAAACTGCGCGGCACCATCAACGTGCTGGCGGTGAAGGCCCCCGGCTACGGTGACCGCCGCAAGGCCATGCTCGAGGACATCGCCACCCTCACCGGTGGTCAGGTCATCAGCGAGGAGGCCGGCCGCAAGCTCGACAGCGTGCAGGTGGATGAACTCGGCCGGGCCCGCCGGATCGTTGCCACCAAAGACGACACCACGATCATCGAGGGACGCGGTAGCGACGGCGACATTCAGGCCCGCATCACCAGCCTGAAGAAGCAGGTAGAGGACACCACCTCCGACTACGACAAGGAGAAGCTGCAAGAGCGCCTGGCCAAGCTGGCCGGCGGTGTCGCCATCATTCGCGTCGGCGCTGCCACCGAAACCGAGCTGAAGGAAAAGAAGCACCGGGTAGAGGACGCCCTGAGCGCCACCCGTGCGGCTGTGGAGGAGGGCATTGTGCCTGGCGGCGGTGTGACCTTCCTGAACGCCCTCAAGGCGCTCGACACCCTGAACCTGGTGGGCGATGAGGCCACCGGCACCACGCTGCTGAAGCGTGCGCTGGAGGAGCCGATCCGCCGCATCGCCATCAACGCCGGCCAAGAGGGCAGCGTGGTGGTCGACGAGGTGCGCCGCAAGCAGGCTGAGAACGGCAACAATCCGAACTTCGGGTGGGACGCCGCCAAGAACGAGTACGTGGACATGATCGTCCGGGGCGTTATCGACCCGGCCAAGGTGACCCGTGCCGCTCTGGAGAACGCCGCCAGCATCGCGGCCCTGGTGCTGACCACCGACAGCCTAGTAACAGACATGCCTCAGGAGCCGATAGCTTCCGGGGGCGACGGCCACGGCCACAACCACTAACCAAGGTGACTAGACGAGAAGAGGGGCGGCCATCACGGCCGCCCCTTACCTTTGGGGCTCGCCTGATCCGAGCGGCACTGCGGGTGGGCGGCGTGCTGCTGGCAGCTCCGTGCCTGGTGTACCTGGGCTTGCTGCTGTTCTGGCAGCAGGCCTAGCCGTCCGCCTGGCATTCGCTGGACTACCTCGCGGCCGCGGGCGACGGGGCGCGTGGCGAGGAGGCGACGGTCTCAACCCGGCTGAACTCCGGTAACGCCTTCGCCGCCACCGGGCTGTGGCATCTGCGTTCGGTGCGGGCGCAGGAGGCGTGGAAGGAGCTGGAACGCCGGGGGGGGGGTAGCCCGGTGACGGTGGGTTTGTGGGACGGTGTGATCGATCACATGCAT
>SHYE01000006.1 GCA_009692935.1 Dehalococcoidia bacterium
CATCAAGCCCATCGCCACGCTGCACAATCCGCTGCCCTCAGTCGACCTCATCACCGGTGAGGTGGTCAACGCGCACTATGAGCGCAGCGACGTCTGTGTGGTGCCCGCAGCGGGCGTCATCGGCGAAAGCATGGTGGCCATCTGCCTGGTGGAGGCAATGCTCGACAAGTTCGGCGGCGACCACATCGAGGAGACGCTCCGCAACTACCGCAGCTACCTGGCGACCACCGGTCCCCGTGGCCGTGAGTGGCCGGCGCCCACCGCACGCTTCGTCGAGTAGCGCCGATACCGTCGCAGGACCCTACCGGAGGCACACAACCCGCTACCCTCCCGAAGCGTTGGCTAACCGTGGCACGGCGAGCGCGGCCACCACGCCGAAGCCTGCCACCACCGCAGAAATAGCGAACCCCAGGCCATAACCTCCCGTCAGGTCGACCAAGGTTCCGACGACGACCGGTCCCACCAGCCCGCCGATACTGCTGATGAACAGCAGCAGGCCCTGAATCCGCCCTAACGCGCTCACCCCAAAGTAGTCTGCTTGAATCGCCGTGCGGAGCGGGATCGGCCCACCGAAGCCGATGGCGAACAACACCACGAAGACCGCCAGCAACGGCTCGGACAGCGGGGCCGCCAGTAACGCCAGGGCCACCGCCTGCAACCCAAAGCTAAGCGCCAGCAGCCGGCGCTTATCGTGCGTATCTCCCAGGACGCCTATACCTAAACGCCCCACCAACGAAAGAATCGGGATCCCCGCGGCAGTCAGAGCCGACGCCTCCTGACTGATGCCGCCGGCTTGCAGCCCCGGAACCAGCAGCGAGAAAACGGCGCCAGCGCCGAAGTTGGCAGCACCGTACGCTGAAGACATCAGCCAAAACGAGCGACTGCGTATCGCCTGGCCGACGGTGAAGGAACGCGTCACCGCTTGGTCTGGCCCCCGGCTGGCAGCAGATTCACCGTCACTCGGTTCCTGACCGGGTGCCGGTGACTCCCGGATGATCAGCAGAAACGGGACGCAGGTAGCGAAGGTAGTGACCGCCAAACCCACGAGAGCACCGCGCCAACCGAGGGTCGATACAGCCCACGCGAGGAGCGGCACGGAGACGCCGCTGAGGCCGCCGCCAATGGCCATGAGCGTGAGCGCCCGGCTGCGCTGCCGCTGGAACCAGCGTGCCACCAACACCGATCCGGTCTGCGTGGTGCACAGATTCGTCGTGAGCGCGATCGCGGTAATCGCCGCGTAAAACGTCAGCGTGTCGCCGACCGCGCTGAGTGCCAGGAACCCCAGCGTTAGGCCCGTCACCCCCACCGCCATCATCTTGCGGGGACCAAGGCGGTCGACCAAAAAGCCGACCAGCGGCGCACCGAAAGCGGACACCTCGGATCGGAGCGAAAACGCCGCCGCAACCGTGACCGCGCTCCAGCCAAATTCTTCGCGGAGCGGGTTCACCAGCACCCCGAACCCATAAAAGAACGGCCCGCCGGCGATCAGAATGATCGCCGCGCAGGCCACAACCACCCACCAGCCGTAATACATGCCTCGAACGGCAGCGAACGCAGGTACGAGATGCATTGCCTCATGGTGCACCACCACCGGCAGATCGGAAACCCCCTCGTTCCGCCCCCTCGGAACGGTTAAGCGTTTCATAACAGAGCGATAACTTCGGGATAACCACCGTGCCTTGCCAAAGCCGCACGATGAGGGTGCGAAACGTTCACCAGGTGCACCACCGTCCGCCACAGTCATCGACAGGAGGCCTCGCATGGAATTCGGAGAGAGCTATAGCGCCCACCCGGCTGGCTCCGACGTCTTTCGTCCAGCCATCGCAACAGCACACACACCCACACCGGCACCCGCAGAACCGCAGCGGCTCCGGACGCAGAGCCGGCGCGCGCCGCTGACCACGGCGGCGTTGTTCGGTGTCGCTGCGCTCTCCGGCCTGATCGGCGGTACCGCTGGACCAACCTTGTTCCAGAGCCAAGCAGCCGCGCCTAAGGCCGACGTAGTCGTCACCGGCGTGCCCAGCAGCAGCCGGGCAGCGTTGCTCACCATGCCGGAAGGGACGATCGGTGCGGCGGTGCAGAAGGTAGGCCCGGCGGTGGTGAGCATCCGAACCAACAGCGGGCTTGGTTCAGGGGTCATCTACGACGCCAGCGGCCTGGTGTTGACCAACAACCACGTCATCGAGGGCGCCACCAGCATCATGGTCGCGTTAGAGGATGGCCGGCACCTAAAGGGCCGAGTGCTGGGTGGCAACGCCGGGTTCGACCTCGCCGTCTTGAAGATCGACGGGCCGAACCTCCCGGTGGCTCAACTCGGCGATTCGGCCGGGCTGGAGGTCGGCGAGGCGGTGGTGGCCATCGGCAATCCCTACGGGTTCGACCACACCATCACGACCGGTGTGGTGTCGGCGCTCAATCGGCCGATGTCCGAAGGCCAGGGCAGCTACAACCAGCCCATGATCCAGACCGATGCCGCCATCAACCCCGGCAACTCCGGCGGACCGTTGGTGGATATGCAGGGGAAGGTCATCGGCATCAACACCCTGATCGCGGCGCCTCAAGGCCGTCCGGCACAGGGCCTGGGCTTCTCGGTTCCGGTGGACACCGCAAAGCGCATCCTCTCGCAACTCGCCAAAGATGGCCGGGTGACCCGCAGCGGCCAGCCATACCTGGGGGCCAGCTTAGCGGATGTCAGCCCCGGCAGCCTGCAGGGTCGCCGTGGTGCTCGCTCGCAGACGCCCGCAGGTGTTGAGTTCGGCGTGCTGGCCAGCCAGGTCGAGGCCGGTGGCCCTGCGGCAGCGGCAGGCCTGCGGGCGAACGACGTGATTGTGGCCATGGACAATCGTGACCTTCACACCAGCGATGAGTTGCTGCAGCAGTTGGTACTGCGCCAGCCCGGCGACCGCGTGCAACTCACCGTGATGCGCGACAGCCAGACCGTCAAGTTCACGCTGACCATCGGCGAGGCTCCCGTCCGCTAACCACGCACACCTAACCTCCCTCCCACGACGAAGCGAGGCCGGTATTCGGCCTCACTTCGTCGCGTCGAGCGCCCGGCCAAGTGCTATCGTGGTCAGGTGCCACCTGCATCAAGACCCAGGGCAGGCACGGGAGGATCGCTATCGACAGCACGATACAGCATCTGGTCGGCTTCGCGATGGAGGTCACGTACGACGACCTGCCGGCAGATGTCGTGCACCAAGTGAAGCGGGTGCTGGCCGACACCATGGCCTGCGCGGCGGGCGGGTACCAGGGGGCGCCATCGGTGCTGGCCCGGCAACTCGCCGCTACCACCAACAGCACCACACCGGCCCGCATGCTTGGCGCTGCCGGCGCCACAGCCCCAGATATGGCGGCGTTTGTGAACACCGTGACCGCCCGCTATATCGACTGCAACGACACCTACGCGGGCATCGGGGGCCACCCCAGCGACATGATTGGCGCGATTCTCGCAGTGGCCGACGTGACCGGAGCCTCAGGGCAAGACGTGCTATTGGCGATCGCACTGGGCTACGAGGTGTACTGCCGGCTGGCCGACGTGGTCAGCGTGGGACAACGCGGCTTCGACCAGGGGGCGCTCTGCATTCTCGGCAGCACTGCCACCTGCGGGCGCTTAATGGGCTTGACGGCGAGCCAAATGGGCAACGCCCTGGCGATGGCAGCGGTCTCCTACCTCCCGCTCGGCGTCATTCGGTCGGGCGAACTCTCCATGTGGAAGGGTTGCGCCACCGCCGGAGCCAACCGCGCCGCCGTGTTCTCGGCCCAGCTCGCGGCCCTGGGCATGACCGGCCCCCCGGCCGCCTTCGACGACAAGAGCGGCTGGTGGCGCCAGTTCACCGGCGAGCCGGCCGCACTGGGGCCCTTCGGCGGGTCGGACGGCCCCTGGCGCATCATGAACACCAGCTTCAAGTGCTACCCGGCCCAGATCCACATCCAGGGGGCGATCTCACTGGCGGCCGACCTGCGGACTCAGGTGAAGCTGGCCGACATCGCATCGATTCACGTGGAGAGCTACCGGTCGGCCGCGCACTCCTCAGCCGACCCCGCGAAGTGGCTGCCCAAGAACCGCGAGACCGCCGACCATAGCTTGCCCTACCTGGTGGCCGTGGCCCTGCTCGACGGCACCGTCACCCCAGCCAGCTTCACCGACGCCCGCATCGCCGACCCAGCCGTCCCGCCGATTCTGGCCAAGCTGACGGTGCAGGAGAACCCGGCCTACACCGCCCGCTTCCCGCAGGAAGCGATCACCCGCATTGAGGTCACCACGACTGCCGGCCAGCGTCTGGTGGCCGAGACCAACCGCCCCAAGGGCCACTACCTGCACCCGCTGGCCGACGCCGAGGTCGAGGCCAAGTTCCGCGACCTAGCGGCGGGCACGCTGACTCCGGCGGGCTGCGATGCGGCGCTGGCTGCGGTGTGGGGGATGGATGGGGCGCCGAGTGTGACGGCGCTGCTGGACGCGATGGTGGTGAGCGGTCTAGGTGTTACCTAAGCAGTCTTACCAGTAGAGTAGGCTTAGCATCTCAACGATGCGGAAGGTAGGCTGACGAATGCTTTCACGTTGCATAACCTCCATAGTGCTCGCCGTGTTTATCCTATGCGTTGATTCGTCTCCCCAAGACCGGGAGCAATCCAACGATTCAGCGGCCACGACGTTGGTGGAGGCATCGACACTTACGGCAGGCTCTCTCGACCCGACATTCGGGCAGGGCGGAGCAGCCTTCTTGACGGTGCCGAGCTACTGGCTAAACGGGTGTGATACCACCGTCCAGAACGATGGAAAGGCCCTAGTCGTCGGCAGGTATGCCCACTCGTCTGGGGACTCTTTTGCGGTCATCCGATTCAACTCCGACGGCAGTCTCGATCTACCCTTCTCAGCAGCCACTGCGGCCACCAGTATTTTCCGGGGGGAGGCCAAAGCTGTCGCCATCCAGCCGGACCAGAAGATTCTCGCTGCTGGTCACGAACTCTATTATGCAGCAGCAATAGCTCGGCTTCTCCCAGACGGACGCCTCGATCCAGCGTTCGGTCAAGGCGGCAGGGTGAAGCTCAGCTTGGGAACCCCTGGAGAGAACAAGAATATCTGGTCGCTGGCAATTCTACCAAGCGGCAAGATCATCGCCGTCAGCGAAGTATACAACCCATCCGCCGGGGATCGCTTCAAATATGACATGTTGGTCATACAGCTCCTCCCGGATGGCTCGCCTGACACCAGTTTCGGCAGCGGCGGGATCAAGTACATTGACTTCGGTCAGTCTAGTTTCGCTAGGGACGTCAAGGTCCAGGCCAATGGCAGAATCGTACTCGCCGGAGAGTCGTCCGGGCGTTTCGCGTTGGCTCGGCTGATGCCGGACGGATCGCTGGATGAAGGGTTCGGAACAAGAGGCTTGGTTCTAACCCCAATCACCCAAGGCTCACGTCCGCACGCTTACTGCCAGGCAATTGACCTGACTAATGACGGAGGAGTGGTTGCTGTAGGAGGGTCCGACTTCGCAACCGACACTGATGAGCTGACGGTGGTTAAGTACACACATCTCGGGACCCTCGACTCGGGGTTTGGAACCTCGGGCATTGTTCGATTGGGTCAAATAGCGTTTAACATCCCACCACAAGACATCATGGTCCAGCCAGATGGCAAGGTATTGGTCGTTCACTCGGAAGCTATCCCAAACGCTAGGTATGCAGCCGCAGTTCGCCTAAGTCCCACGGGGCAGCTGGATTCGACGTTCGGTAAGGACGGCAGGGTGCGGTTTGGGAGCAAACCATCTGAGTTCAGCCGAATGTCCATGCAGGCTGATGGGAAGGTCGTGGCCACCGGCACCTACGCCAATGGCACCATGATGGTGTTTCGCTTCCTGACCGACCTTGAATCCGATCTAGCATCGGCCATCAAGGCTGACGACATCGTCAATCGCGGCAAGGACTTCGAAATCATCCTGCGCGTTCGCAATGGAGGGGCCTTCCCAGTGAATCCAGTGAGGTCTGCGGTGCGCATTACCGGGGGCGAGATCAAGAGAATCCGTGCTGCCGTTGGAACTTGCTCCTTGGGTGATTTGGCAGGCACGATCGGCTGTGATTTCGGGACGCTTGACGCCGGAGCCCAGGTCGCAGTGGTCATCACCGTGAACGCTAAGAGAGTTCTTGAAGTGAGAGTTTCGGCGCTGTCCGTTGGCCCCTTTCCCGATCCTGATCAAAGCAACAACCTTGCACAGAAAAGCATTCAGGTACGTGGCCCTTGAGGAACGCGGGCACTTAAGGCGCATACGATATGAGCGCCCTCATCGATACCCTCTACACCGACCTGACTGCCGTCCTTGAGACCCACGCCGACGCGGTGCGGGGCCGTGGGTGCGCGCCGCTACTTCGAGCAGCCGATTCAGACCCTCGGGGCAGCCGCACCCGAGCTGCACGCCGTGGCCCGAACGCTACTGGGCGAGCCTTTCAGCCTTCTTGCTCAGGGTAAAGTCAGTATCCCCCGTTCTCTAGCCACCGTACTTGGGCGACGGCCCCTGGTATGCTACAGTCGCGACATGGGATACGAGATATGGGATGCCGAAACGAACAATCGTGTTGGTCGCTACCGGACGGAGCGAGCTGCGCTCAAAGCCATATCGGTAGAAGTGCAAGAGTACGGTGCAGCATCCGCCGAGATCACTAGCCTCGCGCTGCTTCATCGGGACAGCGCTGGCAAAGTCTCCGTTCTCGCATCCGGTGCCTCCTTAGCCAAGATGGCACGCACAGCTCAACATGCGGCGCCTCGGCTCGAACCCAGGCAGGTCCTTCCCAACGCAAGCTAGCACGGTCCACGGTAGCGCCTCCAATCTTCTCGTCACAGGCTCGCCAAATGGACAAGCAAGCAATCATCCTCACCGGACTCTCCTACACCGGCAAGACCGTCGTCGGCAAGGCCATCGCGCAGCTGCTCGGCTGGCCGTTCCAAGACACCGACGACTTGTGCGTCTCCATCGCCGACGGGAAGAGCATCCCCGACATCTTCGCCGAATGGGGCGAGGACCGATTTCGCGCCATCGAGAAGCAGGCGCTCAGCATGGCGTGCAGCCGCGCCCGGGTGGTAGTCTCCACTGGCGGCGGTGCAGTGCTGGACCCCGCGAACCGGGTGCTGATGCAGGGTGCCGGCGTGGTGTTCTGGCTCGACGCCAAGCCCAGCACCATCTACCAACGCATGCTGCACGACCAAGAGCAGGCCGAGAACCCGGTGGTGCGCCCGCTGATGCACGGCGAGGGGGCCCTGGAGCGCATCGCCTCGCTGAAGGAGGCGCGACTGGCCCACTACAGCGCCGCCGCCGACTGGGTGGTGCCCACCGACACCCTGGATCAATCGGAAGTGGTGTCCGAGGTGCTGCGGATGTACGGCCGACTGAAAGGGCGGCTGGGCACACCCTCCGGCGGCGTGCCGTCGCTAGGCGAAGAGCCAGGTTCGCTGGAGCCAACCCCGCACGGTCAAGCGCTGCCGCAAACCACCACCGGCGCGGTGGCCGTGGTCAGCACCAACAGCGGGTCGTACCCCGTCTTCGTCGGCAACAAGACGCTGAACACACTCCCTGCCAAGCTCAAGACCCTGGGACTCACGGGCGCCGTCTACCTGGTGGCCGATAGCAACGTCGCCCGTCACTACGGCGAGCGCACCGAGGGCCTGCTGCGTCAAGCGGGCTTCAGCGTCGAAACCTATGTGTTCCCTGCCGGCGAGGCCAGCAAGACGCTCAATACCGCCATCGGCCTGTACGACTGGCTGATGGCCCGGCGTGCCGAACGCCGCCACACGTTGGTGGCGCTGGGCGGCGGCGTGGTCGGCGACCTGACCGGCTTTGTGGCGGCCACCTACTTAAGGGGCATGCCCTTTGTGCAGGTGCCCACCACGCTGCTGGCAATGGTCGACGCCTCCATCGGCGGGAAGACCGGCGTGAACCGCAGCGTCGCCAAGAACCTGGTGGGCAGCTTCTACCAGCCTCGGATGGTGCTGATGGACGTGGAGCTGCTGCGCACGCTGGGTGACCGCGAGCGCAACGAGGGCTGGGCCGAGGTCATCAAGCACGCCTTCATCCGCGACACCGCATTGCTGAAGAGCATGGAGGACAACCGCGACGCGCTGCAGGCGCTGGAGCCGCGCATCACCGCCCAGGTGGTAGCCGCCAGCGCCGCTATCAAAGCCGACGTGGTGAGCCAGGACGAGCGGGAGTCGGGCGTGCGCGCTATCCTCAACTTCGGGCATACTATCGGCCACGGGCTGGAAGCGGCCGGCGACTACGACGCGCTGCTGCACGGCGAGGGCGTAGCCATTGGGATGGTGGGCGCCGCCCGCATCAGCAACCGCATGGGCCTGCTCAGCTCCGACGAGGCCGGCCGCATTGAGGTCGACATCGCGAGCTTTGGCCTGCCGGTCAAGGCGCCGAACCTCGACTTAGACCGCGTGCGAGCCGCCATGAAGCTCGACAAGAAGGTGGAGAACTCCACCAACCGCTGGATCCTGCTGCCGAAGCTCGGCGAGACCGTGATCCGCGCCGACGTACCGCAGGCCATGGTCGACGACATCCTTCAGGAGTTGGTGAGGTAAGCGATGGAGGCCTTCCGCTTCGACGCACACACCCGGGAACACTCGATCCTCAACGCCCTTTGGTTAGGCCGTGCTTGTCGCCAGACCTTCGGGCAGACGAGCGAGCAAACCAGAGCCTCGCTCGCAGCCTGGGGCCTCACTGACTTCGAGCCGTTGGACCGCGGCGATACCCAGGGGTACATCGCCGGTGACAGTAACATGCTGATCCTCGCCTTCAGGGGCACCGAGAGCCTGGCGGACTGGATGACCGACTTCAACATCCGCCTGCTTCCGGGGCCCGCCGGCAAGGTGCACGTGGGGTTCAAGGTGGCACTGCTACAGGTGTGGGCCCAGATCTGGGACTACCTCCAGGCCAACCGCCGTGGACGATCGCTATGGGTGACCGGCCACAGCCTCGGCGGTGCGCTGGCGACCATGGCGGTGGCCAAGCTGCGGCTGGAGCACGACGAGCCGGTGAACGGCCTCTACACCTACGGCGGGCCCCGGATCGGCGACCGCGACTTTCAGCGGGCCTTCGACGCCGACTTCGAGCGCCAGACCTACCGGTACGTGAACAACAGCGACATCGTCAGCCGCATCCCGCTTCGCACCATGGCGTACAGCCACGTCGGTCTGTCGAAGTACTTTGACCGCACCGGACAGCTGCGCGATGACCTCTCGTGGTGAGACATCGTGGTGGACCGGTTCACCGGCAACGTGCAAGACCTGCTGGGGCCGGGGATAGCACACATCCAGGACCACAACTTGGACGGGCCGCTCGGGTACCTCGAGAACCTGGCGCGCGGCAGGAGTACGGTGACGGTTCTCGCCTTCCCTTTCTCCCCTGCCTAGGAGCAGACTAAGCGGAGGTTCCGGAGCAGACCACCCGTGACCATGTGACCGGGCAAAGCATCAACCCTCCCCTAACCCCTGCCTGCTCGGCAGGGGAATGAAGGCAGCCGGGCCCCACGCTCAATGCTATGCTAGCCTGGTGCCCTCACCCCTCACGTTCGCCCTCACCGCTACCGATCCGGCCACTCAAGCCCGCGCGGGCGTGTTGACCACCCCACACGGCGAGGTTCAAACACCGGTGTTCATGCCCGTCGGCACCCAGGGCTCGGTAAAGGCGGTTCACCCAGAACTGCTGCACGGTCTCGGCGCTCAGATCGTGCTAGGGAACGCGTATCACCTCTACCTGCGGCCGGGCCACAAGCTGATACAGCAATTGGGCGGACTAGCGCGCTGGACTACCTGGGACGGGCCGATGCTGACCGACAGCGGTGGTTTCCAGGTGTTCAGCCTTGCCCATATCCGCAAGATCAACGACGAGGGTGTGCGCTTTCGCAGCCACTTGGACGGCAGCGAGCACATGCTGACGCCGGAACTCACCATGGAGATCGAACAGTGCCTGGGAGCCGATATCGCGATGGTGCTGGATCAGCCATCGGCCTACCCGGCGACCCGAGCGGCCACCGAGGAGGCGCTGGGCCGTACGCACCGCTGGGCAGAGCGGTGCCGACAGGCCCACAGCCGGCCCGACCAGGCACTGTTCCCGATCGTGCAAGGGGGGTTCGAAGCCGACCTCAGGCAGCAATCGGCCCAGACGCTGGTCGATCTCGACTTCGCCGGCTATGCGATCGGCGGCTTGAGCGTGGGCGAGCCGAAAGACGTGATGTGGGAGATGCTTCAGGCCACCACGCCGCATCTGCCGGTCGAAAAACCGCGCTACCTCATGGGCGTCGGCTCGCCCGAGGATTTGCTAGCCGGCATCGCGCTGGGCGTGGATATGTTCGACTGCTCGTTCCCCACTCGCATTGCGCGCAATGGAGCGCTACTGACCGACACCGGGCGGATCAACATCCGCAATGCTCGGTTCAAGACGGCCGAGACACCCGTACTGGACGGCTGCGACTGCGACACCTGCACGCGGTTCACTGCCGCCTATCTGCATCATCTGTTCATGGCCCACGAACTGCTGGCGTACCAGCTAGCGTCGGTGCACAACCTGCGCTTCATGGTGCGCCTGGCTCAAGATGCCAGGAGAGCGGTGATCGACGGCTGGTTTGCAGCCTTCCGGGCAGGGTTTGATGCAGCGTTCCGCCCGGCTGACGCCGCGGTGCAAGCTGCGCAGAAAACAAAGTGGCTGGAAGCCCGGCAACGCAAAGGAGTGCACTAGTGGCAGATTGGACGTACGTCGATACCCCCGAGGCTCTGGCCCCCGCGGTGGACGCATTACGCGCCGCTACCATCATCGGATTCGACACCGAATTCGTCGGCGAGAGCACCTATGAACCCGTCCTCTGCCTGCTCCAAGTCGCCACAGAGACCGGCATTTGGGTCATCGACCCGCTCAGCAGGCTCGACCTGACCGCCTTCTGGGAGGCGTTGACGGCGCCCGGCCGCACGGTGGTGGCCTTGGCTGCTCGGCAAGAGTTGCTTTTCTGCTTGCGCTACGCCGGACGCCTGCCCGAGACCATCTTCGACCCGCAGATCGCCGCGGGGCTGGTGGGCTTCGGCTACCCGATGAGCCACACCAACATGCTGCTGAAGGTGCTGGACCTACGCGTGCATGGGGGCGAGACGGTCACCGACTGGCGGAAGCGTCCGCTCACCTCCAAGCAACTCGAGTACTCGGCCGACGACGTGCGATCGCTGCTCACCCTACGCTCGGCGTTACTGGCCAGCGCCGAGGCACTCGGGCGCGCTGAGTGGTTGGGCGCCGAATGCGCTCGGATGACCGAGCGTGTGATCCGCAGTCTGACCGAGGAGCGCTGGCAACGGACGCCAGGCGCCACTGGTTTGCCGCGGCGCGTGCTGGCCGTCTTGCGAGAACTCTGGGCCTGGCGCGATGAAGAGGCGCGTCGCTCCGACGTACCGCAGCGACGCGTGCTGGGTGACGACATGATGATTGAGGTGGCGAAGCGCAGCCCCAAGACACCCGAGGATCTGCTGGCGCTACGGGGAATGGACCGCTATCGGAAATCGGCCCGCGACCTGGTGGAGGCGGTGCGGCGAGCGCTGGCGCTACCCGATGCCCACCTGCCGGCGCTGCTGCGACGCGATGACCCACCGCAACTCTCGGTGCTCTCCAGTGTGCTTTCCGTAGTGGCCGCAGGCCTCGCTGCCGACCACAAGGTGGACCCCGCCCTGCTGGCCACCAGCGGCGACCTGCAGGACTTGGTTCGCTGGCAGCTCAAGCTACCGGGCGCCGAGCGCCCCGCCATCATGGACGGCTGGCGGGGCGCCATTCTGGGCCAGCCGCTGCTCGACCTGCTGAACGGCAAGAGTGTGATTCGGGTGCATGATGTGCACGCCCGCAACCCGCTGCGCATCGACACCGCTTAGCCGACCGGCCACTGCCAGACCCAGCCTTCGCGACAATAGTGAGAAAAGCAAGACTGGAGCACCCACCTATGTCGAGCAGCCACATCGCCTGAGTACTCCGGCTAGAACAGTCGCTCTCGGAGCCGCAGATCAAGCGGCTCAACCGAGACTAACGAGACCTGTTGATTGACGGCTCGATCGAACAGCGCGGGGCGTTGGCGGAAGAGGCTGACGAGCCGGAGCTTCAGGGCAAAGCTCGGCTCGTGCTACACGCCGCGCGTGGCAAGGCGTCCCGGCGGAAGCAGCTCTTCCACGCCGTGAACGACATGGGTGCGGTGCTGGTGCGGCGAGACGTGCCGCAACGGCTGAGTGCGGCAGCTGTCGCTTAGCGCAGGGGCAATGGGCTATTTCTGCTTCCTGGCGTCAAACCCCGTTCTCGGCCGATATAAACCTCCGGTTGGGTAACTGGCCAGCAATGGGTACTCTCGCTGGATCGTGGCATAGTCCCCCCTCGTGAGAATTGGGTGACAAACGTCATCCAGGGCGGCGAAGTCGATATCCCGCACCCTCGCTTGCACAAGTCTGCGCCGCACCGCATCCGTCACCATCGCTCCACCTAGGGCACCCGTGAAGGCGCACAGGTCACTGCCATCCCACGTGTCTGGCTCAAAGTACTTCCCACGCATATCTATCCCGCAGAGCGCGGGCCACTCCCGCCAAACAGGAACCGACCGCGCAAGGAGCCACGGGCCAACTCTCCCTTTCACTGCCAATCCGAAATAGCCAGGCCACTCCTCCCCGCGCTTGCCGAATAACCGTCCAGGATACGTGCCCCAGCCCGAGAACGGCGCGAGTAACCTCACGACGCGCTCAGAGATCACAGGCGTTAGCCCCACCCAAACGACATCTCGGGGAACGCCCGCACCCACGCTGTAGTGAATGCTGATCGGCTCTTCAGGAATCGCCAAGCCCATCGCAGCGTCGCTTAGGCTGACACGCGGCCTAGTGACTGCCCAGAAGCCGCGCTTTGAATGGTTAGGGTCGAGCTGGAACAGCTTGTCGAACCCCGGAAACGCCGGCATTGGCCCGCCTACTCCTTCCGCACGGCCAGGAACACGGTGGCGCCCTGTGGCTGCTGTGAACCCGCCCCAGGGCTGGTGCTGAGCACGCAACCCACACACACCGATCGCAGCACGGCGTCCGGCACGTCGCTCCGGCCTTGAAAGTTGGCGAAGCGGCCGGGCGTCAGTCCCGCTTGGGTGATGAGCGTGCGGCCCTCCGCCTCGGGCCGGCCTACCACGTCGGGCACGCTGATGCCTTGTCGCCCAAGGCTCACGACCACGGTGATGGTCCGGTCCGGTCCCAGCGGCTGGCCCGCCGCAGGGGTTTGAGAAATGACCTGCTCTTGCGGAATGGTGTCCGATACCTGCTCTCGCCGAACCGCGGTGATCCCCGCGGCCTGCAGCAGTTCCACAGCTTGGGGCCACAGCTGGCCGGCCAACGCTGGCGCAGTCGTCACCGATGGCGTCGCAGTGGGGGTGGCCGCAGTCGCGGTGGACGCCGGGGAGCCGGTGGTGGTAGGCGTGGCTGGTACCAGGGTGGCTGTGGCAGCGCTAGGTGAGGCAGCCGGTGCAACCCCCACCGGCGTCGCTGGCGGGGTCGCCCCCGGCCCTGCAGCCACGGTGGGAGTCACCACCGCAATGGCTGGGGCGCGGGTAGCGGTCGAGGGCTCAGGCGGGGCTTCGGGCGAGCCGCTGCCAAAGAACGGTACGCCATCCGCAAGCACCGACCGCAACAGGAACGCACCGGCAGCTATCAGGACGATGAAGAGGAACGCCATCACGATCACGCGGACCGGTAGGGCATCAATGGGCAAACCCCGGCTTCGATGACTCTCGGCCGCCGGTAGTGCCATCGAATAGGGCTCATCGGGCGGCATGAGCGTTATCAGTGGGGCGGGATCCAGCCCTAACGTGCGGGCGTAGACAGCGAGAAGGCCCTGGGCATAAGCGCGCGCCGGCAGCAGGTCCCACCGTTCTTGTTCCAAGGCTTCCAGGAAAGCCCCGCGGACTTTGGTGGCCTGTTCGGCGTCGTCAAGACTCAGGTTTCGGCGAAGCCTCGCCTCACGCAGCGAAGCACCCAAACCTTCCAAAGCGTCACCGTCCTGTGCGCTAGCTGTGGGTCAGTCTATAGAAGTCGGCGGTGCTGCTCAACCACAAGGTCAGGAGAGTTAGACGCGACCGGCAGATCCGAACACTCGAAGCTTCTCTCGCACTGCTTCACGGACGTGGTCGCGGGCCCGAGCCAGCGCGGCACGGGGGTTCGCCTCGTCAGGGCGTTCTACCAGCACTTGGCGGAAGCCTGCGAGGAAAGCTTGATTCAGTTGGGTCGCCACGTTGAACTTACACACGCCTAGACCGATGGCCTGCTTGACCAGATCGTCGGGCACGCCCGAGCCGCCGTGAATCACCAGAGGTACGGTCACCCGGCGCCGGATGGCTTCCAGCCGGTCGAGATGCAGTGTGGGTGCGGTCGCCCGAAGGCCGTGAATGTTCCCCACGGCGACGGCGAGGGTATCCACCTGGGTTTCCGCCACATACGTCGCCGCCTCCTCGGGGTTCGACATGGTTCCGGCACCCTCGGCGGTGAACACCCCCTCCTCCTGACCACCCATCTGCCCGATCTCGCCCTCGACGCAGAGCCCTGCAGCGTGCGCAGCCTCGCACACCCGCTGCGTCACCGCGATGTTGGCCCCCAGGGGGTAGGGCGTGCCATCATACATGACGGAGGTGAAGCCGTGCTGAATGGCTTGCACGGTCTGCCCAAAGTCTACGCCGTGATCCAGATGCAGCACCACGGGCACGGTGGCCGCTTCGGCCGCCGCCTTTGCCATCGCCGCTGCATACGCCAGACCAGCATGCTGCACGTTCGCCGGATTAAACTGCAGGATGAGCGGAGACCGCTCTAGTTCTGCCGCCTCCACCGCCGCTTGCAGCATCTCCATATTGTGGACGTTGAACCCACCTAAGGCGTATCCCTCGCGCTGTGCACGCAAGAGCAAGCCTATGCCATTCGTTAGCGGCACCCTCGCCCCCTCCCGCTTAAATGCGATACTAAGGTCAGCAGCAACTCCAGCGGAGCGGTACCGGGAGTCATAGCTTGTCACCCAACGCGTTCGCGCCCATCTACCGACTAGCCGGCCTCAGCGCCCTCTGCGCCCAGTTATTGCTTCTTGCAGCATGCTATCAGCAAGGGGCGCAGGGTACCACCATCAACACCAGTACCCAACTTCAAGGCATCAGTGTGGTGGGCGAGGGCCGACTCACCCTGGTACCCGACGTGGCGGCGGTCACACGTGGCGTAGAGGTTACGGCGAGTGGCGTCGATCGGGCCTACCAGGACTCGAGTCGGGCGATGGAGGCGCTTATGGCGGCGCTCAAGGGCGCCGGCGTGGCCGACAAAGACATCAAAGCCACCCAGTACAGCCTGACACCGCTTCGCCGAGTGAACGCTGGCGAGGAGGTCATCACTGGATATCGAGTCAACAATCAGGTGAGCGCGAAGATCCGCCCAGTCGCGCAGACAGGCGCGACCCTCTCGAAGGTGGTGGCCGCGGCCGGGAACGCCACCAACGTTCAGAGCATCCAGTTCACCATTGATGATCCCGCCAAGCAGCAGAGCCAGCTGCGTGACTTGGCCATGGCCGACGCCAGAGCACGGGCCGAGCAGCTTGCTAGCCTCGGCAAGCTGAAGCTAGGGCCGCCTACGCTCATCCAGGAGGGTGGCGGCATCCCCTCTCCGCGTTCACTGGAGTTGGCGGCTAGCCCGCTAGCCAGCGGCGGGGCAGTGGCCGATGCGCCAATCAACCCTGGGGAACTCGAACTGCGCCTCTCGCTGCATGTGACGTATGCAGCGAACCCGTGAGCCAGGGTCCGGGGCGCAGGTTGGCACTGCGATTCGGCCCGATAAGCTATCGCCCCACCCACTGCTACCGTATAATGTGGCCGACATGGTGAAAGAAAGCACAATCTCTCATAACGTGAACCCCGCCTCTCCTAGGACTATCGCCCGTGGCTAAGATCGTTGTCGTTGGCACCGGCTATGTGGGGCTGGTCACCGGCACCTGCTTCGCCGACCTCGGCAATGAAGTGATGTGCCTGGACATCGACGCGGACAAGATTGCGATGCTGCGCCGCGGCGAGATGCCGATCTTCGAGCCGGGTCTCGGCGAACTGGTGAACCGCAACCTGAAGGCAAAGCGACTGACCTTTAGCACCAGCTACGAAGAGTCGATGAAAGACGCCGACTTTGCGTACGTCGCTGTTAACACCCCTTCGGGCACCGGCGGCGAGGCCGACATGCGCCAAGTACGCCAGGCCGCCGACGGCTTGGCCAAGAACGCCGGAAAACGCCTGGTGGTGGTAAACCGAAGCACGGTGCCGATTGGGACCGGGGACATGGTGGCCAGCATTGCCCGGCGCGCCAACCCCAACGTCTCGTTCTCTGTGGTATCGAACCCCGAGTTCACGCGCGAGGGATCGGCGGTCCGGGACTTCCAGCAACCCGACCGTGTGGTGTTAGGCGCTACCGAACGGTCGGCCGCCGAAGAAGTGGCCGAACTGTATAGCTCTTACGATTGCCCTATCATCATCACCGACCTGAATACGGCCGAGATGATCAAGTACGCCTCAAACGCATTCCTGGCCACGCGGGTTGCCTTCATCAACGAGATCGCTGCGGTCTGCGAGAAGGTGGGGGCCGATGTGCGGGAGGTGGCGCGCGGTATGGGCCTTGATCCCCGTATCGGCAGCAGTTATCTCGACGCTGGGCTCGGTTACGGTGGAAGCTGCCTGCCCAAGGACGTGCGGGCGCTCGAGCATATGGCAGCGATCCATGGATGCCATCCGCAACTGCTGCGCGCGGTCATGGACATCAACCGCGATCAGCGCCGGGTAGTCGTGCAGCGCCTCCGGGAGTTGCTGGACGCCTTCCCCCTGGCTGGGCGGCGTGGTCTCGAGGGCCGCACCATCGGCATTCTCGGCCTCAGCTTCAAGCCGGGAACCGACGATATCCGTGAGGCCCCCTCGCTCGAGGTCATCCACCTGCTCGAAAGCGAGGGAGCCTCGGTGCGAGCCTACGACCCCGCCGCCATCGAGCGGGTTCGTGAAGAGGCGCTGTTGCCGAACGTCGAGTTGTTCGACGACCCGTATGCCATGGCCCAAGACGTGGACGGTCTGGTGGTGGTAACCGAATGGAACGAGTTCAAGAAGCTGGACATGCTTCGCCTCAAGGCGGCCATGCGGTATCCAGTCCTGGTTGACGGTCGTAACATCTATGACCCGATCCGCATGTATGAGCTAGGGTTCTCGTATTGGGGCGTCGGGCGTCCGCTCCCGCGGCGCTTTCAGGTCGATGATGCCGTGGCCCACCCGGCAGGTTAGCTGACGCATGCTGCAGAGCAGGATCGGCGAGACGATCGACCAGATTGTTAACGAGTATCGCGGGCGGCGGGGCGTGCTCTTGCAGGTGTTCCACCGGATACAAGAGGCCTTCGGCTACGTACCCCCGGAGGCAATGGAGCCGATTGCCGCGGCGTTCCGCATTCCCCCCTCCACACTATTCGGCACCCTCACCTTCTACTCGGAGTTCAGAACCGAGCCGCCTGCGCGGGTGCAGGTAGGCATGTGCCTGGGCCCCACCTGCCATATCAAGGGCGCCGAAGTGGTGAAGCAAATCCTCGAATACCGCCTTGGGCTGAGCGGGGAGCACGATGCCTCCCTCGACGTCGCCATCCACGAGGTGGAGTGCGCCGGGCACTGTCACTTGGCACCGTTGGTTTATGTCAACGGCATGCCTGAAGGGCCCGTCGAGGTGAGTGCTGCGCAGCAACTTGCGGATCGCATCCTCAGTCAGGTGAGCGCCTAGATGCAGGCGTACGAGGCGCTGGTCGCCCAAGCGCAGGCTGCCGCCCGCCCGTCTCGAACGCTGATTCAGGTGAGCATGGACTCGGGCGCACAGCACCGCGGCGCTCAGGACACGCTGGCGGCGATCCGCACGGCGGTAGCTGACCGGGGTATCGACGCCGAGGTGGGGATTGTGGGTGGCAACGGCATGTGTTGGGCCGAACCACTGGTGCGGCTGACCCTGCCCAATCAAGCGCCGGTGGTCTACGGCCCGGTGACCGCAGCCGACGCGCCACAGTGGCTGGGCGACGTGCTGGCCGGCAACCTGCGGCCCGACCTCGCGCTGGGCACCGAGGGCGAAACGGCCATCGGCGACATAGTCCCCTTCAGCCAGCAGCCGTACTTCCAGGTGCAGCGTCGCAACCTGCTGGCTCGCATGGGCAAGACCGACCCCGAGAACGTCGACCACTACCTGGCCACCAGCGGCTACGCAGGCTTGGACAAAGCGCTGGATGGCCTCTCGCCGGAGGACATCGTCAAGCTGCTGCTCGACGGCAACCTGACCGGCCGCGGCGGCGCCAACTTCCCGGCCGGCCGCAAGTGGGACTTTCTGCGTACCGCCCGCGGCACCGAGAAGTACCTGATTTGCAACGCCGACGAGGGCGACCCCGGCGCATTCGTCAACCGCATTCTGCTGGAGAGCGACCCCTTCCTGGTCATCGAGGGCATGACCATCGGCGGCTACGTCACCGGCGCGCCCTACGGCTTCATCTACATTCGTGACGAGTACCCGCTGGCCGTCGAACGCGTCCGCAAGGCGCTGGACCAAGCGCGCGCCCGCGGGCTGCTGGGCAAGAACATCCTGGGCACCGACTTCAGCTACGACATGGAAGTGGTGCGCGGCGCCGGCGCCTACGTGTGCGGCGAGGAAACGGGCCTGATCGCGTCGATTCAGGACTACCGCGGGATGCCTCGCATCAAGCCGCCGTTCCCGGCTCAGGCCGGCGTGTTCATGAAACCCACCAACGTGAACAACGTGGAGACCTACGCCTATGTCCCCGGCATCCTGGCCAATGGCCCGGAGTGGTTCTCCAGTGTAGGCCTGGGCGTCAACAAGGGCACCAAGCTGTTCAGCCTCAGCGGGCGCATCAACCGCCTTTGCATTGTAGAGGTGGACATGGGCACGCCCATCCGCACCCTCATGGAGACCTGCGGTGGCGGTTTGGATCCGGCCCATACCTTCAAGGGCATCCAGCAGGGTGGGCCGCTGGGCGGCGTGATCCCCGCCGACTGGATCGACACCGGATTGGACCCCGCGAACTTCAACTCGCAGGGCACCATCATGGGGTCGGGCGGCCTTATCTTCTTGGACGAGCGCGACTGCATCGTTGACCTGTGCAAGTGGCTGACCCACTTCGACAGCAAGGAAAGTTGCGGGCGGTGCACCACTTGCCGCATCGGCTCCATGCGCATGGTCGATATTCTGGACCGCATGACCAAGGGCATCGCGGTGGCCGACGACCTGGCCATCATGCAGCACCTGGAACTGGTAATGAACAACGCCAACTGCGTGCACGGCCAGTTCACCCCCAAGCCCTTCAACGCCGCCTACAAGTGGTTTAAAGCCGAGTTCGAGGCTCACGTATTCGAACATCGGTGTCCCTCCAGCGCCTGCCGCGACCTGGTGCAGTACACCATCGACCCCGCCAAGGCTACCGGAGCCGTGGCTGCGGCACTGGTCGCCTCGTGCCCCGTCGACGCCATTGTGACGGCGGCAGACAGCGCCGTCATCGTGCAAGACAAGTGCATCCGCTGCGGCCTCTGCCAAGCAGCCGTGCCCGATGCCGTGAGTGTGAGCCCACGCACCACCTTCGAGGCGCCGGTGCGCGAAGTGCGCTACGGGTAACCGCCCCTCCACCATCGTCAGCAAAGCCACCCAGGAGTAACTGTGGAAACCGTCAAGATAAGCATCGACGGTCAGGAATACGAGGTCGAGAAGGGCATTCCACTGGTGCTGGCCGCCGAGCGCGCTGGCGTGCGCATCCCCCACCTCTGCTTCAACGAGGGGCTGTCGGTGTTCGCCGGCTGCCGCGTCTGCGTGGTGAACATCGAGGGCGCCCGTGGCCTGCCCACGTCGTGCACCACGCCCACCGCCGATGGCCAGATCATCTGGACCAAGACGCCGGAAGTGCTGGACATGCAGCGCGGCGTGATGAGCTTGATCTTGGCCGATCACCCCGACCGCTGCCTGAGCTGCCACCGGCAGGAGCATTGCGGCATTCAAGGCGTGTGCCTGCGCGACGCCGTGGTGACGTACCGCTGCCTGACCTGCGCCAAGAACGGCCGCTGCGAGTTCCAGAGCACCTCCGAAGAGATGGAGATGCACCGCTACCCTATGCGCTACTACCAAGAGCGCCACTCGTGGTACGGGCCCGAGCATAAAGAGCTGCCGATCCGGCGCGAGAACCCCTTCGTGGAGCTGGACTTCAACGAGTGCATTCTGTGCACCCGCTGTGTACGCGCCTGCGACGAAGTGCGCGGCCTCTCCTGCTACGAGATGACCTACAAGGGTCCGGAGGCGAAGATCGGCACCAGCTTCGGCCTGCCGCTGCAGGGCGTGGGCTGCGACGGCTGCGGCGCCTGTGTCGACGTCTGTCCGGTGGCCTCTATCCTCGATAAGCCCAGCAAGTGGAAAGGCGTGGCCGACCAGGCCGTCAGCACCACCTGCACGCTCTGCTCGGCCGGCTGCACGCTGGATGTCGAGGTGAAGGACAACGCCTTCCTGCGGGCCGCGGCCAATCGCAGCGACGGTGCCAACCACGGCGTCTCCTGCGCGCGTGGGCGGCAGGCGTTGGGCGCGCAGTCGTCGGCTACCGGGAGGGTGGGGCGCCCGCTGATCCGGCGCGACGGCAAGCTGGTGGAGTCGACCTGGGACGAAGCGCTGGCCTTCCTGGCCCAGCAGCTGCCGGCCTACAAGGGCGCCTTCGCATCCATCATCTCGTCACGGCTCACCAACGAGGACGGGTACCTGCTCAGCCGCTTCGCCCGTGAGGTAATGGGCGGCGATGCACCCGCCATCCACACACCGGTGGACGACAGCGCACTGGTGGAGCCGCTGGCCGGCATGCTGGGAGTAGCCGCATCCACCAACCCACTGGATGACATCGGCGACGCCAAGTGCGTGCTGGTGTTCGGGTCCGACCCGCAGGTCAGCCAGCCGGTAGCGGCATGGCAGGCCCGTCGCACGGCCCGGTTCACCGGCGGCACGCTGATGGTGGCCAGCCCCCGCCAAATCGAGCTAAACCAGCAAGCGCAGCAGTGGTTGCAGTATCGCCCGGGCACCGAGAGCGCGCTGATTGCGGGCCTGTTGAGTACCATTCTGGAAGAGAACCTGACCGCGACCGAGTTCGTGGCCGCCAACACCCAGGGCCTGGAGGCGCTGCAGGCATCGCTGGCGGCGCTGACGCCTGCCCGCTGCGCCGAGCTCACCGGCGTGCCCGAGGCCGACATCCGGTCGGCGGCGCGGGCCTTCGCCACCGCACCAGGCTCGGCCATCGTGTACGACGCCGGCATCACCCAATTCACCAACGATACCGGCGCCGTGTCAGCGTTGGTCGACCTCGCGCTATTGACGGGCCAGGTGGGCAAGCCGGGCTCCGGTATCCACGTGCTGCGCTCCGGCGGCAACACCCAGGGCCTGAGCGACCTGGGCCTGGCAACCGGCGCGGTTCTCACCACGCTGGACGCTGCCCGCTCGGGGCAGGTGCAGGCGCTGTTCATTGCGGGCGCCGACCTCGCGGGGCTGGACGCCACCCGCAATGCTGCCACGGCCATCGACCGGGCAGCGTTCGTGGTGGTGGCCGGTACCATGCTCGACGCGACCGCCCAGCTCGCGGACGTCGTGCTGCCGCTGACGGCCCCGCTGGAGCAGGCGGGCACCGTCACCAACAGCGAGCGCCGCGTGCAACGCACCGAGGCGGTGCTACCTGCCCCAGACCGCACCGAGCCGCTGTGGGGCGTACTGCAGGCACTGGCCACAGCGATGGGGGCCGCCGGCTTCCAGGCGGCCGATGCAAACGCAGTGTTCGAGCAGGCGGTGCAGGCGACACCAGCCTATGCTGGCCTCTCGTATGGTGCACTGGCCGAGGGCGGCAAGCAATGGGGGGCGCCGGTGCTCTACGGCGATGGCTTCCCCGGCGGCAAGGCGCTATTCCGCCCGGTCACGCTACCCCAAAGTCCCGTCGTCCCCGATGCGAGCTTCCCGTTGCTGGTGGCGATTGGCTATGAACCGCTGGCGTATCATCTTGAAGTGCAGACGGCTCGAGAGGATCCGCATTCGCGGCCGTGGGACGATGATGTATTGCAAGTGCACGCCGACGACGCTGCTCGCCAAGGTGTGGCCGACGGCGACCGCGTGCGTGTCGTGACCCAGCACGGTGAATTCGCTGGAGTCGCCGCGGTAACCACAAATGGTCTGCCCGGCGTGGTCACTCTGCGATTGCCGGCGCTCGAGGATGCGTCGGTGATCACCGGCGCAGTGGCGGCCATGGCGGCCCAGGCAAACGGGGCCCGGCTCACGGCCGGGCGGCTGGAAAAGTAGCGCAGGTGTCACACTATGAGTGAGGGAGCCCGAGTGGAGAGTGAGCGTCCAAAGGTAGACCGCAAGCTGCGGTTCCACATCCCCGCCCAGACCATTTTCAAGCAGGACGCCGCCGAGCGCGTCTGCAATTGGAACGAGGTGACGCTGGGTTTCGCCGACGACGGCGCGGCCCGCACCGAAGCTGAGCGCTGTATCCAGTGCCCGGCGGCACCCTGTATCAAGGCCTGCCCGGTCCAGAACGACATCCCCGGCGCGCTGTGGGAGCTGGAGCAGGGGAACTACCTGGACGCCGCCAACATCTTTCGGCTGACCAGCAGCATGCCCGAGGTATGCGGCCGCATCTGCCCGCAGGAGCGACTGTGCGAAGGCTCGTGCGTGGTTGGCAACCAGAAGCGGGTGCCGCCCACCCCCCCGGTGCGCATCGGCCGGCTCGAGACCTTTGTGGCCGACTACCAGCGCGATAACGGCGGCCCACCCAAGCCAGCGCTCCCCGAACCCAGCGGCCGCTCCGCCGCGGTCATCGGTTCCGGGCCCGCGGGCCTCACCGTGGCCGAGGACATGGCCAAGGCCGGGCACCGCGTGATTGTGTACGAGGCGTGGCCCAAGCCCGGCGGCATCCTGCTGTACGGCATTCCGAACTTCAAGCTGGATAAGAGCGTGGCCGAAGCGAAGATCGCGTACCTGGAGGAATTGGGCGTCGAGTTCGTGTGCAACACCAGGTTTGGCGTTGACATTAGCCTTGCAGCACTGCAAGAGGAACACGACGCGGTGTTCCTGGGGCACGGCGCCAGTATCGGCGCATCGGCCGGCCTTCAAGGCGAGGACTTGGCCGGCATCTACGCTGCCACCGACTTCCTGGTACGCGGCAATCTGCACGGCGACGAGTTACCCGACGACAAGCGCGAGCCCGTCACCCTGGGGGCCAACACTGTCGTCATCGGCGGCGGCGACACCTCGATGGACTGCGTGCGCACCGCCATCCGGCTCACCACACAGGCCGGCGGCAACGGTAAGGTGAGCTGCGTGTACCGCCGCACCGAGGCCGAGATGCCGGGCCGAGCCGAGGAGCGTAATCACGCCCTGCAGGAGGGCGTGGACTTCCTGTTCCTGGAGGCGCCCTCCCGCTTTGTGGGCGATCCTGCCGGCTACGTGACGGCGGTGGAGTTTGTGCGCATGGAGCTGGGCGAACCCGACGCCAGCGGCCGCCGCCGACCCGTCACCATCGCTGGCTCCGAGCACCTGGTGCCGGCCGACACGGTAGTGATGGCCCTCGGCTATTGGGGCGATGAGCCGCTGGCCGCTGGCCTCGGCCTCAACCACAAGTACGGCCTGCTGGCAGTCGACTCCGAGACCGGCGCCACCAACCTTCCCGGCGTGTTCGCCGGCGGCGACAACGTGCGCGGCGCCGACCTCGTGGTCACCGCCATCGCCGAGGCCAAGCGTGCGGCCCGAGGGATGCTCGAGTACCTGGCGGCGGAGGTAGCGAAGTAGCAGGCGCTGAAGGGCTAACGGGATGCCTTGTAGGCAGACGCTGAATGGCGCATAGCCGATCTGATTACCTGTTGGTCCTGGCTCCGATATGGGCACCGATCGCCGGTCTCTTCTTCGCTTTGCTGTCGTTCTCGGTTCTGCACGAGGTGTCCCGCGGCATTCTTACTCCGGAAGAAGTGTCGTTTTGGCTCCCTGAGGCGTATGAGCACCTAGGCTGGGGTGTCCCTGTGCTGGCTGCAATCACCCTGGGCAGATTTAGGCGCTGGCTCGGGGTCATCTTCATGGTGGGTGCCGTTTTCGGATACGCTTCCGGCAGTTGCATGCACGGCGGCATCCTTTCATCCGGTCCGCTCCTTCACGGTGCGCAGGATGCACCGGCAACGCTGAGCTTCGCCGCCCCAGTGCGGAACTGGGACGACGGGCCTTATGAATATGACAGGTTCGATAGCGAGACGATGAGCCGCATCTTCCCGCACCAGGCATATCGTCAGCAGTACCAGATGGAGTTCAATTTCGTGCCCGCCGAGCAAGCATCTACAGGGCCGACCGTCGTCTCGGTGCACCCGATAGATCGTTGGAACTGGGGAGCTGCTGGCCTGT